>JBFFUJ010000084.1:0-9364 GCA_041571375.1 Lysobacterales bacterium
AAATACAAAAAGCCATCAAGCGATGGCTTTTTTGTTTGGGGGTCTGGCATCCGCGTTGGGTTCTTGCGGTTCGACCCATGCGACGAAATCTGATCTGAATGCACGCTGGGCCTTTGCCCCGAGCGCCCCGCCGTTTCCTGTGCACCGCCCTGGTGCACCCGGATGGTGCACGCACCGGGCGTGTGCCCGCCCTCTCATCGACGCTCGTCTGAAAGACCATTCAAAACAGTCACATGCGAGGCTCAACGGCATGGCATGAATACTGCATCTCCATCCCCGTTCCGTCAGGACCCACGAGGGAGGACCCAATGAAACTGGTTACAGCAATCATCAAGCCGTTCAAGCTCGACGATGTTCGACAGGCGCTGCACGAGGTGGGCATCGCCGGCATCACGGTGACCGAGGTGAAAGGATTCGGACGACAGAAAGGGCACACCGAACTCTATCGGGGCGCCGAGTACAACGTTGATTTTCTGCCCAAGCTGAAGATCGAGACGGCGGTGACCGAAGAGCTGACCGAGCAGGTCGTCGAGGCCATCCAGCGCGCAGCGACGACTGGAAAAATCGGCGATGGAAAAATTTTCGTCAGTGCATTGGAGGAAGTCATCCGCATACGCACCGGTGAAACCGGCGCTCAGGCCATCTAAGGGAGGGTAACGAACCATGAAGAGCATAGGAAAAACCACTCGACGGCTGGCCGGAACGCTCCCGCTGGCGGCGTTGCCCGGTGTTGCGGTGGCTGAGGACGCACTGAACTCCGGCGATACGGCCTGGATGCTGACCGCGACTGCGCTGGTCTTGTTCATGACCATTCCGGGGCTGTCGTTGTTTTACGCCGGCATGGTGCGGGCCAAGAACGCCCTGTCAGTCATGATGCAGTGTTTCGCGGTCACCTGCCTCATGACGATTCTCTGGGTGCTGTATCTCTACAGCCTGGCATTTGGTGACGACATCGGCGGGTTCATCGGAGGCCTGGGCAAGGTATTCATGTCCGGCGTCGGGGTGGAGTCGCTCAGCGGGTCGATCCCGGAGACGGTGTTTTCGGTATTCCAGCTGACTTTCGCAATCATCACGCCCGCGCTGATCGTGGGGGCCTTCGCCGAGCGCATGAAGTTTTCCGCGATGCTGTGGTTCATGGCCCTTTGGGCAACGCTGGTTTACGCGCCAGTATGCCATTGGGTGTGGGGCGGTGGCTGGCTGGGCAGCCAGGGCGTGCTGGACTTCGCCGGAGGCACGGTGGTGCACATCAATGCCGGTGTGGCCGGCCTGGTGGCGGCCCTGGTGCTCGGCAAGCGCCATGGGTACCCCGAGCAGCCCATGAAACCCAGCAACCTGGTGCTCACGACGGTGGGCGCGGGCATGCTTTGGGTGGGATGGTTCGGATTCAACGCCGGCAGCGCGCGGGCGGCCGACGGAGTTGCCGGCATGGCCATGATGGTCACGCAGATCGCCACGGCCGCCGCCGCGCTCGCGTGGATGTTCATGGAATGGATCAGCCACGGCAAACCCAGCGCCCTGGGCCTGGTGTCCGGCGCGGTCGCCGGCCTGGTTGCGATCACTCCGGCGTCCGGATTCGTCGGCCCGATGGGCGCCCTGGCCATCGGGCTCGCTGCGGGACTGGTCTGCTACTTTGCTGTGGTCAAGGTGAAGCGGATTTTTGGATACGACGATTCGCTGGACGCCTTTGGCGTGCATGGCGTGGGCGGACTGGTCGGAGCAATCCTGACGGGTGTGTTCGTCGACGCCGGACTGGGGGGCGTCGGTCTGGCGGAAGGCGTCAGCATGGGTGCGCAGGTCTGGAAGCAGACAATGGGCGCTGCGGCCACCATCGTCTATTGCGGTGTGGTCAGCTTTGTCCTGCTGAAGGTCATCGATGCGGTCATCGGCCTGCGGGTTGATGTCGAAGAAGAGCAGATGGGTCTGGACCTCGTGCTCCACGACGAGGCCGGCTACAACCTGCACTGACCCGTAGCGATTACCCCTGCGGTGCGCTTTGGCCCGGGCACGTTGCCCGGGCTATTTTTAGCGCTCGGAGTGGCCGCTGCGCCAGGGAGAATTCGGCATGGTCGCTTCCTCGGCCACTTCGAGAAAAGCCCGGGCCTGCGGAGACAGGTACTTGCCGCGGCGCATGACCGTGCCATAGCTTCGTTTCGGAAAATACGCGCTCATGTTTCGCGCTTCGAGCTTGTCGTCCTCGCGCAGGCAGATACCGGTCACGATGGACACACCGAAGTCGAGTTCCACGTAGCGCTTGATGACTTCCCAGCCTCCCACCTCCAGCGTCACGTTGAAGGACACCTGGTGCTGCTGAAACACGCGGTCGACCATGCGCCAGGTGGTGAGGCGCCGTGGCGGCAGAATCAGGCCGTACGGAGCAATGGCCTCGATCGGCACTTCTTCGTGCTCGGCCAGCGGATGCCCCAGCGGCATGATCAGCGCCGGCTCGAAGGTATAGGCCGGCTGGTAGCTGATGTCCGATGGCACGTCGAGCATTGAGCCGACCGCAAAGTCGACCTCATCGTCGCGGATCATGGCCAGCCCATCGCGGCCGGTGACGTTGCGCAGCTGTACGTGTATGTTCGGGTAGCGCTCACGGAATTGGCCGAGCAGCCTCGGCAGCAGATAGATGATGGTCGATTCACCTGCCGCTATGATGACCTCGCCGCTATCGAGGTCGCCCTTCATCTGCCGGTTGAAACGGGCATTGAGCGTCTCCAGGCCTTCCACCAGCGGTCGGGCCATCTCGTACAGTTCCTGGCCTTCGCGCGTCATGTTGATGCGCGGACCGTGGCGTTCGAACAACACGGTATCGAGTTCGCGCTCGAGCGCGCGGATCTGGAGGCTGATCGCGGGCTGGCTCAGAAACAGTTCCTCGGCGGCATCGGTCATCTTGCCGCTCTTGGCTACGGCGCAAAAAGCGCGCAACTGTTTGAGCTGGTTGCCTTTATAATAAAAACGCTGTGTTTTCCTGGCCAAAATCAATCACTTGTTAAATTAACGGAGCTAATATTAAATATTGAAATATTTATCTTGTCAAAGCTCCTGATTGAAATCTAAGCTGAATGATCGGGGCACTTCCGGACCTCTGTATCGGGAGCGGGACCAGCATCTGCACGTGATCCGAACGCTGCGGGAGCGACGCGCGCAGCCGTACACTGAAAAATCATGGAACAGGGTGGAGCATGACTACAGAAAACGAGATCCAGAGTATCGAGTCGGAATGGGCGAACAATCCCCGCTGGAAAGGCGTGAGGCGCGGTTATACGGCGGCGGATGTCGTCCGTCTGCGCGGCACGGTCAAGGTTGAGTACAGCCTGGCGCGCCAGGGTGCCGAGAAACTGTGGCGCTACCTGCACACCGAGCCGTTCGTGAATTCGCTCGGTGCGCTGACCGGCAACCAGGCCATGCAGCAGGTGAAAGCCGGCCTGAAGGCGATTTACCTGTCGGGCTGGCAGGTCGCCGCCGACGCCAACCTGGCGGGCCAGATGTACCCCGACCAGTCGCTCTACCCGGCTGACTCAGTGCCCAACGTCGTCCGTCGAATCAACAACGCCCTGTTGCGGCAGGATCAACTGCACCACGCCGAGGGGGACGACTCGGTCGACTGGATGCAGCCCATTGTGGCCGATGCCGAAGCGGGTTTCGGTGGCGTCCTCAATGCGCACGAACTGATGAAAGCCATGATCGACGCAGGTGCCGCGGGCGTTCATTACGAGGACCAGCTGGCGTCCGCGAAGAAATGCGGCCACATGGGCGGCAAGGTGCTGGTCCCGACACAGGAAGCCGTGCAGAAGCTGGTCGCCGCGCGCCTGGCCGCGGACATCCTTGGCGTACCGACCGTGCTGCTGGCCCGCACGGACGCCAACGCGGCGGGCCTCATCACCTCGGACGTGGACCCATATGACGGGCCGTTCCTGAACGGCGAACGAACCGTGGAAGGATTTCACGTGACACGCCCCGGAATCGAGCAGGCCATCAGCCGAGGCCTGGCTTACGCGCCCTACGCCGACCTGCTCTGGTGCGAGACGGCGCATCCCGACCTGGAGGAAGCCAAGGTCTTCGCCGAGGCGATCCGGAAAGAGTATCCCGACCAGTTGCTGGCCTATAACTGCTCCCCGTCGTTCAACTGGAAGAAGAACCTGGATGACGCCACGATCGCCAAGTTCCAGAAAGAGCTGGGCGCCATGGGTTACAAGTTCCAGTTCATCACGCTGGCCGGCTTCCATGCGCTGAACTACAGCATGTATACCCTCGCCCTCGGCTACCGCGAACGCCAGATGTCAGCCTATGTCGAGCTGCAGCAGGCAGAATTCGGCGCCGAACCCATTGGCTACACGGCGACCAAGCACCAGCGCGAGGTCGGCACGGGCTACTTCGATGCACTGACCCAGGTCATCGGTGGCGGGCACTCCTCGCTGTCCGCCCTGACCGGCTCCACCGAGGACGAGCAGTTCCTCGAGGCGGGTTGACCCTGAATCAGTGATGCACCCTGTATTAGGGGCCGCCAATGCGGCCCTTTTTTTACACCGGTGCCGGGTGGAGGCGCCCATTTTTCCGGCCCGCCCTGCGGGCATGCTCAGGCATTCACGAGGATGGCCCGAAAATCGTTGACGTTGGTCCCGGTCGCTCCAAGACACAACAGGCCACCCGCCAGGCGGAAAAAAGTAGCGGAATCGTTTCGGCGCAGATAATCGCGGGCGTCCAGGCCGAGCTGCGCGGCGCGCTGCAGCGTTTCCGGGCCCACGACCGCCCCGCTGTGGCCGCCGACGCCGTCGATGCCGTCGGTGTCCGCTGACAGCCCCCAGATCCCGGCCCGCCCCTGTAGCGCCAGGGACAGGCACAAAGCGTAAACGGTGTTGCGGCCCCCGAGTCCGGGCGTCTCCGAGAGCCGGACAGTGGTCTCACCCCCGGACAGCAGGCAAACCGGGTGGCGTGATTCCAGAAGCTGAATAGCCTGTGCCGCATGATCGCCCGCCGTCCTGCAGGCGTCACCTTCGAGATCGTCGCCCAATACGATGGCCTCGATGCCGTGCTCACCGCAGAACTCAGCGGCCGCTCGCAGCGCGGTCATGCCGCTGGCGACAATGCGGAAACGGCTGCGGGATTCAAGGTCCGTGGAGCAGGGCGTCTCATTGGCCGGATCGCGCAAAGCGCGGGCAACCCGATCCGGTGCCTCGATGCCGTATCGCCGGAGAATGGTGCGGGCCCCGGCGAGGTCGGTTGGGTCCGCCACGGTGGGGCCGGAGGCGATGACACTGGGGTCGTCGCCCGGCACATCCGAGATGGCCAGGGTCCGGACGGGTGCCCGGGAGGCCAGGGCCAGCCGTCCGCCCTTGATCCTGGACAGGTGCTTGCGCACGCAGTTGATCTCGTGGATGGAGGCGCCGCAGGCGAGCAGTTGCCGGGAAATTGCCTGTTTGTCGAGCAGACTCAGTCCCTTTGCCGGCAGGCTCATCAGCGCCGATCCGCCGCCAGAGAGCAGAACCAACAACAGGTCTTCCGGGCCGAGTTCTGCTGCCAGTCTGAGGGCCTGCCGGGCTGCGTCGACCGACCGCTGGTCCGGCACGGGGTGGCTCGAAGGGTAGTGACGCAAGCCCGGGATGGCGCGGCCTTCCGTGTCCGGTCCTCCGGGCAGGATGACGATGCCCTGGCAGCGGTTCCCATAGTGCCGATGGGCGGCTGTGGCCATCGCGCCGGCCGCCTTGCCGCAGGCCAGTATCGCGAGCCGACCGGCCGGCTCCTGCGGCCAGGAACCGGCCAGGCATACTTCGGGGTTGGCGGCGGCCAGGGCTTTGCGCCACATGCCGTGCAGCAGTTCGGGCGGGCTCAGCTTCAACGGATGGCGCTCAGCGACGCAGGAATCAGGCGCCAGCCCGCAAGTGCAAGGGCTGGCGTTGGCCGCGGTGACAGGACCGGGGAATGCTTGCCATTCCCCGGCCTGCCCCGCTTCAGAGCAGGTCGACCGCTAGATAGAGCACCAGGGTCAACAGTAAACCCATGTGGATGACGCCTTTCACACTCGTCATCGGGCCCGTCTTGCCTTTCAGTGCGTTGAATTCCAGCAGCAGGATCAGACCGAACACGACGATCAGCGAGAGGATGCTGGCCTGGGTCACCGGGGTCGCCAACTGGCTCAGATGGACCGATGACGCCATGAAGAACAGCATCGGGATCGAAAACAGTGTGTTCGTGCGCGAGGCCAGCCCAGCCTTGGCCAGCGCACCCGCGGCCGCCGGATCGGCTTCCCCGCCGGCTGCCGCCTTCTCGGCCGATGCGATGACGATCTTCTGGTTGGGCCAGATGATCAGCCAGACGTTGAGGAACATCAGCGTGCCCAGCACGGCGCCCACGATGATGCCGTAGCCGGTCAGGTGCTTCGCGCCGAGCAGGGCGATGCCGCTCAGGAAGGTGAACATGGCGCCCCAGCGGAACCACCACAGGGCCCGCGGCACCAGTTTGCGGATCGCGTCGGATTTCGAGGATGCGTCTGCTTCCTTGAAGTATTCGCCCTGCACGAAGTTGAAGTACCAGAGCAGACCGATCCAGGCGACGCCCGCGAGGAGGTGAATCCACCTAAACAGAAAGGCCAGGGCGTTACCCTGGAGCAGTGCAAGTTCTCCCATGTCGACTCTCCCGTTTATTCAGCTGGTTGGAATTGAGAGCAATCGGCCCAGCGAGCCAGGCCGTTCACTCAATAGGGTACACCCCCCGGCGCAAATTCTGAACCGGCGGCCCGGAACCGGGCGGGGCCTCAGTCCGACCGCAGCCTCCGCAGCGGCACGATCAGGCTGGACGTATCCCAGCGCCCGCCACCCAGGGCCTCGACCTCCGAGTAGAGCTGGTCCACGAGGGCCGTAACCGGCAGGTGGGCCCCGTTCCTGCGCGCCTCGGCCAGAACGTAGGCCAGGTCCTTGCGCATCCATTCGACCGCGAAGCCGAAGTCGAACCGGCCGTCGATCATCGTCTCGGCGCGGTTGTCCATCTGCCACGACTGGGCCGCCCCTTTCGAGATCACGTCGACCACGGCTTTGGGGTCGAGGCTGGCGCGTTCAGCAAAGTTCAGCGCCTCGGCCAGGCCCTGGACGAGGCCGGCGATGCAGATCTGGTTGACCATTTTCGTCAACTGACCCGCGCCGGGGCCGCCCAGCCGCGCCTGCATGCGGGCATAGCAGTCGATCAGCGGTTGGGCGCTTGCGACGGCCGCCTCGTCGCCCCCGATCATGACCGTCAACTGGCCATTCTCGGCGCCGGCCTGTCCGCCGGAAACGGGCGCATCGACAAAGGCAAAGCCCAGCCGCGCGGCTTCGGCGTGCAGCTCGCGAGCGACTTCCGCGGAAGTCGTGGTGTGGTCGACGAATACCGCCTCGGGCTTCATCCCGGAAAAAGCGCCGCCGTCGCCTACCGTCACGGCTCGCAGGTCGTCGTCATTGCCGACGCAGCAGAATACGAAGTCGGCCTGGTTGGCCGCCGCTGCCGGGGAATCGGCCACGGTGCCCTCGTGTTCACTTGCCCAGCGTTCCGCTTTTTCGGCGGTGCGGTTGAAAACGGTGACCGCGTGGCCGCCCCTGGCCAGATGGCCTGCCATCGGGTAACCCATCACCCCGAGGCCGATGAATGAAACCTTGCTGCCCATGCGTTTCCGTTCCCATTGCAAATTCAAAACCAACAGGCCAAGCCTACACGCACCGGCTCCCGGGCGGAATGTCGAAGGACCTGGCTGGCGGCTGGGCTAAACCGGCTGGCAGGCGACCGAAGGCGCGGCGATTGCCCCGGGCGACTGCAGGCCCACGGTAGTTCGTCCCGCCCGTCAGGTCGAGACGGGATCGAGGCCCAGTTCGGCGCGTTCGCCGTTCAGGAGTTCATTCATGCGCGCCAGCAAGGCCTGGTAGCGGGGGTCCCCACGCAGCGGTTCGAGTTCGGGCGTGATTTCATGCAGCGGAACGGAGGGGCGGAAGTGACGCTCCATCGCCTGTTCGAGGTAAGCGACGGCTTGCTCGGTATCGCCGAGCATGGCGAAATAACGCGCCTCGCCGAACAGCAGCCCGCCATGCTCGGCATACTGAAGCCGGGCCCGGTCATGGGCGGCGCGTACACGGCGCATGGCGTCCCCGAAGCGCTCCTCGTCGCCCAGCCGGGCATACGCCACTGCGATGTTCAGCATGGGATGATAGCCGTCTCCGCTGTCCGGGTTCTCGGCTTCGAATGCCGCCAGGTCGGTCCAGCGCGAGTCGACGAACTGGGCCAGGGCGGCGTACTGTCCGGTCACGACCAGGTGCGCGAGCATCGGCCACACCAGTCCCTCGCCGGCAAGCTGGCTGGCAAGCAGGCGGGCCTCCTCGCCCCGGCCCAGCCGCGTCATCGCGAGGACGCGGGCCCACGGACTGCCCCCCTCGGCGGCGCGCTCGAATTGCGCCGTGCCCAACAGTGCTTCGCTCCGGATGTCACTGGTGACCCGGTCGTTCGGCTGCGAGGCGTGGGCTTGTTCGAGCAGTGGCAGTGCCTTCGACGGGCGGGCAACCGACATCCAGATTCTGGCTTCGGCCTGCAGTATATTCGGGTCTCCTGGCATGAAGGGGCGAACGCGCTCCAGCAGGGCCCAGGATTTGTCCTGCATGTCGAAATAGTTGTATACGTAAATGGCGTTGCTGTAGCCCGGGGGATACAGTGGATCGCGCGCGACCATGTCCTCCAGGATCGCCAGCGCGCGGCGGCTTTCGCCGGTCTCGCCATAGGCGATCTGCAGCCAGTTGCTGGCGTCGATCAGGTTGGGGTTCAGGGCCAGTGCTTTTTCGAGGGCCTCGATGGCCTGGGGGAATTCTCCTGGGCGGCTGGAGTGGTAGAGGCCCAACCCCGCCCATGCCTCGGCGAGGTCCGGGTCCAGCTGCAGCGCCCTGTCCAGGTAAAGTCTGCCCTGGCTCGTGGCCTCGGAGTTGGCTAACTCGCCATAGCTTTCCTCCGACAGCAGCAGTGCCGTAATGCCGCGCTGGGCATAGGCCGGGGCGTACTCCGGATCCGCTGCAATGGCCTTGTCGAGGAGTTCGGCCGCGGACTCGATCGAGAGCTTCTTGCGCTCGTACATGCGCTGCCGGGCCAGCAGGTACAGATCATAGACCTCCGAATCCGTTCGGTCGGCGGCAACCAGTGCCGGCGCCTGTTCAAGGCCGACCAGGTGCGCTCTCAGCTGCTCCAGGATCGCGCTGGATATTTCGTCCTGGATAGCGAAGATGTCGGTCAGTTCGCGGTCGTAGGTCTCCGACCACAAATGGAAGCCGTCGTCGACCTGGATCAGCTGGGCCGTGATACGTACCGTGGCGCCGGCTTTGCGCACCGACCCCTCGAGAATGTGCTCCACGCCCAGCGTGTC
>JBFFUJ010000085.1:0-9334 GCA_041571375.1 Lysobacterales bacterium
CATCTCCGAGCGCCGCACCTACCTTCTGCTGGAGGGACATGACGGCCTGCCCAGATTGCTGATGGAGGATACCGGGCTCAATTCCGGTTTCATGATCCCGCAGTACACAGCGGCCGCCCTGGTGTCGGAGAACAAGGTTCTGTGCCACCCGGCCAGCGTCGATTCCGTGCCGACCAGCCTGGGCCAGGAGGATCACGTCAGCATGGGTTCGATCAGCGCGGTCAAGCTGTTGCAGGTCCTGCTCAACGTCGAGAACGTGCTGGCAGTGGAGTTTCTCACTGCTGGCCAGGCCCTGGACTTCAGGGCGCCGCTGAACCCGGGCTACGGAGTGCTGCTGGCCCATCGGCTGCTGCGCCAGCGAATCGGTCATGCCAACCAGGATTACGAAGTCGGCAACGATCTTGAGACCTGCGCGAAGATCCTTCGCGGTGGTGACCTGGTTTACGCCATCGAGGCCGATGTCGGCCCGCTGAACTGATGCCCGTCCTGCGGAACATCGGGCAGCTGGCGACCTGTCCCGCATCCAACCCGCAGGACGACGCCGGACTGATTCCCCAGGCGGCCATCGCCTGGTCCGGAGACACCATCGAGTGGGTGGGGCCCTTCGATGAACTGCCCGGCAGACTGGAATCCGAGCCCATCGTCGACTGCAACGGAGGAGTGGTCGTCCCCGGATTGATCGACTGCCACACGCACCTGTGCTTCGGCGGCTGGCGCGACGATGAATTCGAAGCCCGGCTCGGCGGCGCCACCTATCAGGAGATTGCTGCCGGCGGTGGGGGCATCGTACGGACCGTGGCCGCGACCCGTGCCGCTTCGACCGGCGAGCTCGAACGAAAAGCGCGGGCTGATCTGGGGGCGATGCTGCGCCTGGGCGTGACCACGGTGGAGTGCAAATCCGGCTACGGGCTGGATGAAGCCAACGAGCTGAAGCAGCTCGAAGTGTACCGGCGGCTGAGCGGCTCGCAGCCCGTTGACCTCGTTCCGACCTTTCTCGGCGCGCACGTTATCCCGCCGGAGCAGCTGCAACACCGTGAACGCTATGTAGACCTGTTGTGCGAGCGCCTCATCCCGGAGGTGGCGCGCCGCGAGATGGCCCGTTTCTGCGACGTGTTCGTCGAGGAGGGCGCGTACCGCGTGGACGAGGCGCGCAGAATCCTCGAGGTCGCCAAAGCGCACGGCCTCGGCCTGAAAGTCCATGCCGATCAGCTGTCGGCCGGAGGGGGAGCCTTACTGGCAGCCGAAATGGGCGCCGTCTCGGCGGAACACCTGGAATACGCCACGGACGGCGCGGTTCGGGCGCTGGCCGACGCCGGCACCGTAGCCGTCAGCCTGCCGCTGGCCTCTCTGTACCTCAACGAGCGCTATCTGCCGGCCCGGCAGATGCTGTCCGCGGGCGTGAGGGTGGCCGTAGCCACCGACTACAATCCCGGCTCGGCGCCGAGCTACCATCTTCCCCTGGCCATGAGTTTGGCCTGCCTCAACCAGTCCATGACGCCGCAGGAGTGCCTGATGGGCGTAACCACGGTCGCCGCCCGTGCGCTCTCGCTACACCAGCGCGTGGGTTCCTTGCGGCCGGGCTACCGTGCCGATCTGGCCGTGATCGACGCCCCGTCACTCAACCACTGGCTGTACCACTTCGTGCCCAACGCCTGTGTCCGCGTACTGAAAAACGGCCAATGGGTGGCCTGAACAGAATCCGATAATAGCCCGCTGGCAGACGAACCCGAATGCCGTCTCCACCGGCGCAGCGGGTATTGCGCTTCAGACTCGCTCATTACGTCCCTGTACGGTCGAGGCGCAAGCACGACGGGACGTTCCGAGTGCCTCTTCGCTTGCGGCGAATCCGCAGATGCAGGCTTTTCTTGATCTAGGTCTATGTACTGACCCTGGAATTTCCCTTAGAATAGCTCTAAATGAAAATGATTCTCACTTAGAAACACACTGATGACTCTCTCCGAACTCCGTCCAGGACAACTCGCTCGCATCGAGCAGGTCGACGCCAGCCAACCGGGTGTCGTGAGGCTCATGGTCCTGGGCCTGACCGAAGGCGTGGAAGTTCAGCATGCCAACACCGCGATCGGCGGCGACCCGATCGAGCTGTCGGTTTACGGAACCGCGATTTCGGTGCGCAAGCAGCAGGCCGACTGCTTCCGGATCTCCCCGCTCACGGCGAATGGCTGAACCCTCGACGGTTTACGTACCGATCGAGAAGATCGGGATCCGACGCCGTGCGTCCGCTGCAGTAGCGGTCATCGGCAACCCGAATTCGGGCAAGAGCACCCTGTTCAACCGTCTGACCGGGCTGCGGCAGACCACCGGCAACTATCCCGGCGTCACGGTTGAAAAGCACTCCGGTATCCTGCAGCTCGAATCCAGCGCACTCGAGCTGATCGACCTGCCCGGAATCTACTGCCTGGGCGGCTTCTCTACCGACGAGCGCATCGCCGTGGATGTCATTCTCGGCCGGATGGACGAGACGCCCCGACCTGACGGCCTGCTGGTGGTGCTGGATGCCACCCACCTCTACCAGGGCCTCTACCTGCTCCAGCAACTGATGGAAATGCAGGTGCCGACGGTGGTCGCGCTGACGATGACGGACGTTGCAACGGCCATTGGCATCGATATTTCGATCGAGGTGCTGCAGAGACATCTGGGCGGCATTCCGATTTGCCCGGTGGTGGCGACCACCGGGAGAGGGCTGGATGACCTGAGGGCTGCGCTGGAGCACATCGCGGATAAGCCGGCACCGCCAATCCCCGAGTCGTGGCCCGAGCTGAGCAGCACGGCCGACCAGCTGATGCGGGAGGTCGGGGGCGGCCTGCAGCGCATCGATGTCATCCAGGCCCTGATCCATCCGGAGAGCAAGCGCGCGGCGATCCTGGAACGGCAGCTCGGCGCCGACGACATCGCGGCGGTGCGCTCCAGTCTGTTCGGTGATGAACCGCCGCAGGCGGCCGAGGCCCGGCATCGCTATCGCTGGGTGAGGGAGGTGCTGAACGAGGCGCAGACGCGCGCTCCCCTGCTGGAGCGGTTCGGAGCCCGGAGCCTGCGCTGGCTGAATCGCCCGTGGCCCGCCACCCTGATGTTCTTCGCGGTCATGGCCCTGGTCTTTCAGGCGGTGTTCTCCTGGGCCACCCCGCTCATGGATGTTATCGATGGCGCCGCTGCCGGCCTGGCAGGCTGGATCAACGGGCTGGCGCCGGAAAACATGCTCACCAGTTTTCTGACGGACGGCGTCATTGCAGGGGTCGGCAGTGTCATCGTTTTCCTGCCCCAGATCCTGATCCTGTTTCTGTTCATTATCCTGCTCGAAGACTCGGGCTACCTTGCGAGAGCGGCCTTTCTCATGGACCGCGTGATGCGCGGCGTGGGGCTCTCCGGCCAGTCCGTGATCCCGATGCTGTCGAGCTTTGCCTGCGCGGTTCCGGCCATCATGGCGACCCGCGTCATTCCCAGCCGCCGTGACCGCATCGCGACGATCCTGGCAGCGCCCTTCATGACCTGCTCAGCGCGGCTGCCGGTCTATGCCCTGCTCATTGCCGCGTTCGTCCCCGCGCAGTCCGTGGGCTGGTTCAATCTGCAGGGGCTCGTGCTCCTCGGCCTCTACCTGCTGGGTATCGTGGGCGGCTTGACCACTGCATGGATCATGAAACGCTCGGCGCTGCGCGGCCCCAAACCACAGTTCGCCCTGGCGCTGCCCGAATTCCGCTGGCCGAACCCGCAGACGGTAGCGATCAAGCTGCTGGATCGCGCACGGATCTTCCTGCGCCGCGCGGGCACGGTCATCTTCGCCGTCGCCATCATTATCTGGGGGCTGGCCTATTTCCCCCGGTCGGCGGACATCGAAGGATCGCTCGATACGGCGGTCGTCGAGGCCCAGTCCCGCTGGTCGGGAGGCGAGCTGGAGCAGGAAATACGACGCCTTGAAAACCAGGCTGCTGCCGACCACCTGGAGCAGAGTTTTCTGGGCCGCGCCGGGCGCTTCGTCGCGCCGGTATTTCGCCCGCTGGGCTGGGACTGGCGCGTCTCGGCTGCAGTGATCGCGGGATTCCCGGCCCGTGAAGTGGTGGTGGCGGTCATGGGCACCATTTATGCGGTCGGCGAAGACGCGGAAGAGGCCAGCCTCGCGGCCAAACTGCGCTCCGCCAGATGGCCGGACGGACGCCTGATCTTTACCCTGCCAATGGTGCTCGGTCTGCTGGTGTTCTATGCCTGGTGCCTGCAGTGCGCGGCCACCATCGCAATCATTCGCCGCGAGACCAACACCTGGCGCTGGCCAGTCTTTGCCTGGAGCTACATGACGGTCATCGGATACACGGCGGCCTTGGTGATATATCAGGTGGGCAGCGGCGGTCTCTGAGGCCGGGTGGCCTGCGCATGCGGCCGGGTGGCCGCCTCGGTATCGGTAATGGCAGCACGCGCCGTTTTGTAGTACGTTCCACGGAGGGCCGCTTCAGCAGTCAGACCGGCCCCGGAATCAGGCGGGAGGCCAGAGCCATGAAGCGAAAGACAACAGGGATCGTTCTGCTGTCGCTGCTTCTTCACTCGACCGGCCCGGAGGCATCGGAACCGGCCTGGGTCATGAGCATCCCCCATGCGCTCTCGGCAGAGCGCATCTACAAAGTACGTATCCTGAAAATAGACGGGGTCGCCCAGCAGGATCAGGTGCGCTACCGCGTCAGCCCCGGGCGCCATGACCTGGTCGTGGAACTGATGCTCGACCTCGAGTGGGAACCCGACCTGCAGGACACATCTATCCAGCTGCCGGTGAAGCAAATGGTCCTCGAGGTCGATCAGGGTGGGCGCTACGAACTGGGCGGACGCGTCGACATTACCGCCCCCATCGAAGCGCAGCTGGACGGATCCTACTGGCAACCGTTCCTGTACCGCGTGATTCGCTGAGAAACCCTAAGGGCAAAAGAAAGCCCGGCCAGGCCGGGCTTGCGTGTTGCATGGAGCGCTCGGTGTCCGGCGCGCACCGTCAGTCCAGCTCGGCGGCCTCTTCCTCTCGCGGACGGTCGACCAGCTCGACATAGGCCATGGGCGCGTTGTCACCCGCCCTGAAGCCGCACTTCAGAATGCGCAGGTAACCGCCCGGCCGGTCTGCATAGCGCGGCCCGAGCTCGTTGAACAGCTTCGTTACGGCTTCGCGATCGCGCAAGCGGTCGAAAGCCTGGCGCCGATGGGCGACGCTGTCCTCTTTGGCCAGCGTGATCAGCGGCTCCGCCACGCGACGCAGTTCCTTGGCCTTCGGCACCGTGGTCTTGATGATTTCGTTGGCGAACAACGAAGACGCCATGTTGCGGAACATGGCCTTACGGTGCGCACTGTTTCGATTCAGTTTACGTCCGGATTTTAGGTGACGCATCGTTCTGTCCTATCTATTATTCTCGGGCCCCGAGTCCTGACCGACGGCCGCTTACGCGGTGATCAGGCTCTCCGGCGGCCAGTTTTCCAGTTTCATTCCAAGCGACAGATCATGGGACGCCAGAACGTCCTTGATCTCGGTCAGCGACTTCTTGCCGAGGTTGGGAGTCTTCAGAAGTTCCACCTCCGTTCTCTGCACCAGGTCTCCGATGTAGAGAATGCTCTCTGCCTTGAGACAGTTGGCCGAACGCACCGTCAGCTCGAGGTCGTCGATCGGGCGCAGCAGAACCGGGTCGATCTCCTGCTCCTTTTCCTCGACCTCAACGGCCTGCCGGGCCTTGAAGTCCACGAAAACGGACAGCTGGTCAGCGAGGATGTTGGCTGCCAGCTTGACGGCGCCCTCGCAATCCATGGTGCCGTTGGTCTCGATGTCCAGAATCAGCTTGTCCAGGTTCGTGCGCTGCTCCACGCGAGCCGCGTCCACGGAGTAAGCCACTTTCCTGACCGGGCAGAAGGAAGCGTCCAGTTGCAAGCGCCCGATCGGTCGGCTTTCCTGCTCACCGATGGTCAGCCGGGTTGCCGGCTGATAGCCGACGCCCCGGCTCACTTTCAGCCGCATGTTGATGCTGCCGTCCTGAGTCAGGTTGCAGATGACGTGCTCCGGATTCACGACCTCCACCGTATGGTCGAGCTGAATGTCGCCGGCGGTCACCGGACCGGCTCCCGACTTGCTCAGCGTCAGCACCGCTTCCTCGCGCTCGTGCATGCGAAGGGCAATGCCCTTGAGGTTCAGCAGGACCTCGATAATATCTTCCTGCAGACCTTCAACCGCGGTGTACTCGTGGAGCACGCCGTCCATCTCGACTTCCGTGATGGCGCAACCGGGAATCGACGACAGCAGAACGCGCCTCAACGCATTCCCCAGCGTATGACCAAAGCCCCGCTCCAGCGGTTCCAGGGTAATACGCGCGCGGTTTGGATTGAGTTCATCGACGCCAACCGCACTGGGCTTCAGCATTTGATCAATAACACCCATCATAGGGACTGCCTCTCTTACTTGGAATAAAGCTCGACGATCAGGCTTTCGTTAATCTCGGCCGACAGCTCGTCGCGATCGGGATAGGCCTTGAAGACGCCTTCCAATTTCTTCGGATCCACCTCGAGCCAGCCCGGAACCAGGTTCATCTCCTGGCTCAGCGTGACGGCTTCCTTGACGCGCAGTTGCTCTCTCGCCTTGTCGCGAATGGCAACAACGTCCTCGGGCTTGACCCGGTAGGATGGAATGTTCACGGTTTCGCCGTTCACTGTGATGGCCTTGTGCGAGACCATCTGACGCGCCTGCGCGCGCGTCACGGCAAAGCCCATGCGATAGACCACATTGTCCAGCCGGCTCTCCAGCAAACGCAGCAGGTTCTCACCCGTCGCACCACGCTGCTTGGCGGCCAGCTTGTAGTAGTTGCGGAACTGCCTTTCGAGCACGCCGTAGATGCGGCGCACTTTCTGCTTCTCGCGGAGCTGCAAGGCGTAGTCCGACAGGCGCACGCGACGGGAAGTGCCATGCTGCCCGGGAGGCTGGTTCAGCTTGCACTTCGATTCAAGTCCGCGGGCCGGGCTCTTCAGCTCCAGGTCGACGCCTTCGCGCCGTGCCATCTTGCAGGTTGGTCCGATGTATCTTGCCATTGGCTTGCTCCGGTCAGACGCGACGTTTCTTGGGCGGGCGGCACCCGTTGTGGGGAATCGGCGTCACGTCGGTAATGTTCGTAATCTTGTAACCCACGGCATGCAGCGCACGGACCGACGACTCGCGCCCCGGGCCGGGACCCTTCACGCGAACCTCGAGGTTCTTGAGCCCGTAATCGAGGGCCGCCCTGCCGGCGCTCTCGGCCGCAACCTGGGCCGCAAATGGCGTGCTCTTGCGCGACCCGCGAAAACCCGCGCCACCGGACGTCGCCCAGGACAGCGCATTGCCCTGACGGTCGGTAATGGTGATGATCGTATTGTTGAACGACGCATGCACGTGTGCGATGCCGTCAACGACGGTTTTCTTGATCTTCTTTTTCTTGCTGATGGGCTTTGCCATAACTCTTTCGCTCTCAACGCCTGCGGTTATCGTGTACCAAGGTTATCGTTTACCAAGGTTATCGTTTAATCGGGCGACGCGGGCCCTTCCGGGTGCGTGCGTTCGTCTTGGTCCGCTGTCCGCGAACCGGGAGGCCCCGGCGATGCCTCAGGCCCCTGTAGCAGCCGAGATCCATCAGCCGCTTGATGTTCATGGCCACTTCCCGACGCAGGTCACCCTCGACCGCGTAACTGCCGATCTCGGCGCGGATGCTCTCGATTTCCGGCTCGGTCAGGTCACGGATCTTGGTCTCGGGAGCGACCCCGGCCGCGCTGCAGATATCGAAGGCACGCGATTTTCCGATGCCATAGATGTGCGTCAGCCCCACCCAGGTGTGCTTCTGAACCGGTATGTTGACTCCCGCAATTCGAGCCATCCTCTTGAACTCCTGTCAGCTTGGTGCCGCCAATGTGAACAGCACATTATATCGAATACAAAGTGCCGGTGAAAGCTGGAATCACCCTTACCGGCCGGCTTTCAGGCCGTTTTCAGCCCTGCCGCTGCTTGTGCCGTTTGTCACTGCAGATCACGTAGAGCACGCCTTTCCGGCGCACGATCTTGCAGTTGCGGCAAATTTTCTTAACCGAGGCCTGTACTTTCATAGTGCGTTCTCCAAATCCGTCCGACCGCCGAATCAATGGCGGCCCTGTTCATCACTCCTCTGATGGCATGCAAGCCTAACGGCGGACCACTCCTGACCGGCCGTATGATCTCAGGTTAGCCTTCTTCATCAGGCTGTCGTACTGGTGGGAGATCAGGTGCGCCTGGATCTGCGCAATGAAGTCCATGATCACCACCACGACAATCAGTACCGAGGTGCCGCCAAAGTAGAACGGCACCTGCCACAGCACCCGAAAGATGTCGGGCAGCAAACACACGGCAACCAGGTAGATCGAGCCGACCATGGTCAGGCGGGTCAGCACGAAATCGATATACTCCGCGGTCTGCCTCCCTGGCCGGATACCGGGAATGAAAGCCCCCGAACGCTTCAGGTTGTCCGCTGTCTCCTTCGAATTGAATACCATGGCGGTATAGAAGAAGCAGAAGAATATGATCAACCCGGAGAACAGGATGGTGTATGCCAGGTTACCGGGTGTCAGCGCGGCGGATACGTCAGTGAGCCAGGACAGCCCCTGCGAACCGCTGAACCAGGTGGCCAGGGTCGATGGGAAAATGACGATACTCGACGCAAAAATCGCCGGAATGACGCCCGACATGTTCACTTTGAGCGGCAGGTGGGTCGACTGGTTCTGGTACGCGACACGACCCTGGCGCTGCGCGTAGTTGACGGTGATACGGCGCTGCCCGCGCTCCACGCGCACGATGAAATAGACCACGCCGAGCACCAGCACCAGGATGATCAGCATCGCCGGGATACTCAGCTGGCCGGTATTCACCATCTCCAGCGTGCCGGCCACAGCGCGGGGCAAACCCGCCACGATGCCGGCGAAAATGATCAGGGAAATACCGTTACCGACACCGCGCTCCGTGATCTGCTCGCCAAGCCACATCAGGAAAACGGTGCCCGCGGTCAGTGACACGATGGCGGTAAACAGGAAGCCGAAGCCCGGGGCGAGTACGACCGAGGATTGACCCTGCAGCGCAAACGCCACGCCGCCGGCCTGGATGCCGGCCAGCAGCACCGTGAAGTTCCGGGTGTACTGGGTAATTTTCTGACGTCCGGAGGAACCTTCTTTCTTGAGCTGCTGCAGCTGCGGCACCGCGCTGCTCATCAATTGCATGATGATCGACGCGGAAATGTAGGGCATCACGCCCAGCGCGAACAGGGAAAACCGCTCGAGCGCGCCGCCGGTGAACAGGTTGAACACGTCGACAATCGTCCCC
>JBFFUJ010000086.1:0-9309 GCA_041571375.1 Lysobacterales bacterium
GCCGACGCACTTCGCTGTAGAGGGGTTCAGGCTGTTGCCGTCGTGTTCGCCGATGATGAGTATCCTGCTCATAACAACCCCCTGTTCTTTAGTTCCTGCAGCAAGTGGGCGGTATCTTCCACCAGGATGCCCTTGGCCCGCTGTTCCGGCGGCGCGAAGCGTCCGATGCTGATGTTGCTGGCCGCGTCGACTCCCAGCTCGTCCAGCGGCATCACGTCGAGCGGTTTGCGCTTGGCTTTCATGATGTCCGGCAGCTTGACGAAGCGCGGCTCGTTCAGGCGCAGATCCACGGAGATCACTCCCGGGAGGTCGATCTCGACCGTCTCGAGCCCGGCATCCACTTCGCGGGTGACCGTGGCGGTCGAACCGTCCAGTTCGACTTTCGAGGCAAAAGTCGCCTGCGGCCGATCCCACAGTGCGGCCAGCATCTGGCCGCACTGGCTGTTGTCGTCGTCGATGGCCTGTTTGCCGAACAGGACCAGTCCCGGCTGCTCGCGCTCGATGATCTTCAGGAAGGTGCGCGCGACGGCGAGCGGTTGCAGCGAGCCCTCTGCCTTGACATGGACCGCCCGGTCGGCGCCCATGGCCAGGCCAGTGCGCAGTTGCTGCTGGCATTCGTCGCCGCCGATCGAGACGACGATGACTTCTTCGGCCCCGCCGGCCTCCTTGATGCGCAGCGCTTCCTCCAGGGCGATTTCGTCGAAAGGATTGACGCTCATCTTGACACCGTCGGTGTCCATGCCGCTGCCGTCTGGAAGAACGCGGACGCGGACGTTGTAGTCCACGACGCGCTTGATGCCAACCAGTATTTTCATGGTTTTGCGGTCTCCGTTGGTTTACATGTTCTGGTAATTGGGCCCGCAGCCGCCCTCGGGCGTGACCCAATTGATGATCTGGTAGGGGTCCTTGATGTCGCAGGTCTTGCAGTGGACGCAGTTGGCCGCGTTGATCTGCAGCGCTTGGCCGCCCTCATCGTCGACCATCTCGTAGACATTCGCGGGGCAGAAGCGCGTGCAGGGATTGTCGTACTCCACCACGCAACGGGTCGTGCAGACGTCCGGTTCGAGGATCTGCAGGTGTACCGGCTGATCCTCGTCGTGCTCGGTCGCGGCAAAATAGACCGAGGCCAGGCGGTCGCGTGGGGGCAGTTCGAGTTCGACCCATTGCCGGTCGGGCGGAGTGTAGCCTTCGAGCTTTCTCAGGGCGTCGTGGTCTCCATGGACCCGCAGCGTGCCCGGCAGCCTGCCGGCGGTGACGGTCTCGATGGCGGCGCGCAGGAACCCCCGCCAGAACCCCTTGTAGAACGCCGGCCGGATATTGCGGACCTTGTAGAGCTCCCTGACCACCTCCGAATCGCGCAGAAGGTTATCGAAGCCCGCGGCCGAGCCTTTCTCCGCGATGTGCTCGGCGGCCAGTATCCCGGCTTTCATGGCCTGATGCGTGCCTTTGATTTTCGGTACGTTCAGCGTGCCGGCGCAGTCGCCGACCAGCAAGGCGCCGGGCATCTCGGTTTTCGGCAGCGACTGATAGCCGCCCTCGGTGATGGCCCGGGCGCCGGCGGAGAGGATTTCGCCGTCCTCCAGGAGTTCCCGGATCATCGGGTGGTGCTTGAACTGCTGGAAGGCCTCGAACGGCATGAATTCGGGGTCCTGGTAATCGAGCCCGCAGACGAAGCCGATGGCGATCCGGTCCTTGTCCAGGTGATAAATGAAACTGCCGCCGTAGGTCATCGAATCCAGCGGCCACCCCGTAGTGTGCTGCACGAGCCCGGGCTGGCTTTTGCCGGGCTGAACCCGCCACAGCTCCTTCATGCCGATCCCGTAGGTTTGCGGATCGGAATCCCGGTCCAGTTCATAGCGGCGGATCAGCTGTTTGCTCAGGTGTCCGCGGACGCCTTCACAGAGCACGGTGACCGGGGCATGGATCTCGATCCCCTGCATGTAGGTATCCTTGGGATTGCCGTCCCGTCCGACCCCCATGTCGCCGATGATGACTCCGCCCACGGCGCCGTCTTCGGTGAAGCGGATGCCGGACGCGGCGTAGCCCGGAAACAGGTCCACACCCTGCGCCTCGGCGTGGCCGCCCAGCCAATTGCACATGGCGCCCAGCGACACGATGAAGTTGCCGTGGTTTTTCTGTTGCGGTGGAGTCGGCAGCCGGCGGCGGCCGTCGCGTTTGAGCAGCCAGATTTCGTCGCGCGTCACCGGTATGCAGATCGGGGGCGGGTCCTCGCGCCAACCGGGCAGCAACCGATCGAGGGGCTGCGGCTCGATGACGGCGCCCGAGAGTATGTGGGCGCCGATTTCCGAGGATTTCTCGATGACGGCCACGTTCGCATCCGGCTGCAGCTGCTTCAGACGCAGGGAACAGGAGAGGCCCGCCGGCCCGGCGCCAACGATAATCACGTCGTATTCCATGACTTCGCGGTCGGTCATCTCGGTGTCCCCGGTTGGTTGCAGGCGAATCGGAACATATCATTATATCCAGACGGCCTTGCCGCAGGTACCGCAATTTGGGCAGCAAATTGAATTAGAATGGGCACATGATCGCGCATCTACGGATCAGACTGTTGCTACTGGCCCTCATGGTCGCGGCAAGCCATGTCGCGCTGATCAGCCATGTGGCTGCGCATTTCCAGCCACAGCTGGAACAGTGCGAACTGTGCGTGAGCCAGGCCCAGCCTCTGGCCGCGATCCCGACCGTCCAGCAGGTGCCGCTGCTGCTGAAAAAACCGCTCAGCATCGCCTGCCTGCCCGAGGCCAGGCCACTGGTCCAGGCCGCGTGGCAGACCCGCCGCCAGAGGGCCCCGCCCGTTCCGTCTCCCTGATTCATCCTGGCCCTGCCGGGACGGCCCTGCGCCGCCCCGGGGAACAATGAGATCGATGGAGACGTACAATGAATTTCAGACTACTGCTGCTGCCGCTGGCATCCGTGGCCCTGGCCACCCCGCCGCTCGCGGCGCAGTTGAATCAGGATGCGGATATCCACGCGCTGCGCGAGGAGATCCGCCTGCTGCGCGAGGATTACGAGGCCCGGATCGCCGAACTGGAGGCGCGTCTGGATGCCGCCGAACAACGCGCTGAAAACGGTGCCGGCCGTTCCGATTCCGCCCCGATGGCCGCGGCGGAACCCGCCGCTGCTGACCCCCATGCACCCAGCGGTTCGCCGCAGACCGTTACGGTGGCCCGGGACAGCAGCTTCAACCCGGCGATCGGCGTGACCTTTCAGGGTCAAGCCTGGTCGTATGAGAACGATCCCGGTGAGTACCTGATCCCCGGTTACCCGCTGGGCGGCGAGGCGGGCCCGGCCCCGGAGGGCTTGTCCCTGGCCGAGACCGAGATAACGGTCTCCGCGAATGTCGATGACAAATTTACCGCCATGCTGAACGCACCTATCGTGATCGAGGACGGCGACGTGCACGTCGAACTGGAGGAGGCCTGGGTCGAGACGCTCGGCCTGCCCGGCGGGTTGGCTTTGCGGATGGGCCGCTTCTTTTCGGCCCTGGGCTATCTCAACACCCGCCATTTCCACGCCTGGGATTTCGCCGACCAGCCGTTGCCGTACCAGGTTTTTCTGGGCAATCAATACCTGGATGACGGGGTCCAGCTCAGGTGGCTGGCCCCCACCGACTTCTACCTCGAGATCAGCGGGGAGTTGTTGCGCGGAGACCGCTACCCGGCGGGCGGGGCGGCGAACTCGGGCGTCGGGTCCAGGACCCTGTCGGTGCGGACCGGGGGCGATGTCGGATGGAGCAACAGCTGGTTGGTGGGTCTGTCCTGGTTGTCGGCCGAGGTCGACGGGCGCGAATCGGGGGACGAGGACGCGCCGCTCGCATTCACCGGCGACTCGGATCTGCTGATCGCCGACTTCACCTGGAAATGGGCCCCGGATGGCAATTCCAAGCAACGCAATTTCAAGTTCCAGGCCGAGTACTTCTGGCGCAGCGAGGACGGAGAATACACGCTGCCGGACGAAGTGAGCGGCCCGTGGGACGGGGACCAGAACGGCTGGTACGCCCAGGCGGTCTACCAGCCCTTTCCACGCTGGCGGTTCGGCCTGCGCTACGATCGCCTGGCAGGGGACGAGGCGGCACCGGAGTGGCTGGGTACCCCGCTGTATCCGGTCGGGGACGACCCCTCGCGCTACAGCCTGATGGTCGACTGGTCGAACAGCGAGTTCAGCCGCCTGCGGCTGCAGTACAACTACGACAGCGCGGGCGAAACCAGCGACAGCCAGCTGGGCTTGCAGTACATTTTCAGCATCGGCGCGCACGGCGCGCACTCTTTTTAGGGGGCGGTGATGCACGGTTTACTGATCGCGCTTTTGCTCCTGCTACCGCTGACTGCCGAGGCGGAGTTGCGCGTGTTCGCCTGCGAGCCGGAGTGGCAGGCGCTGGCGGAGGAACTCGGTGGCGATCTGGTCCGGGCCGGCAGCGCCACGCATGCCCTGCAGGACCCCCATTATGTCGAGGCCCGTCCCAGCCTGATTTCGCAGGTGCGCAATGCGGACCTGGTCGTGTGCAGCGGGGCGCAGCTGGAAATCGGCTGGTTGCAGATGCTGCTGACCAAGGCCAACAACCCCCGTGTCCTGCCCGGCCGGGATGGTTTCGTGGAGGCCAGCAGTCTGGTTCAGCGCCTCGATGTTCCCGACAGCGTGGATCGTGCCCAGGGTGACATGCACCCGCAGGGGAACCCGCACATCCAGATGAACCCGCACAACATCGTACTGGTCGGGCGGGAACTCGGGCGGCGGATGGCCCGGCTCGACCCCGAAAACTCGGCGACCTACCAGGCGCGAACCGCTGACTTCCTCCAGCGCTGGGAGGCGGCCATTGAGCGCTGGGAGGCGCGTGCCGCGCCCCTGTCCGGCAAACGCGTGGTGAGCCACCACAAATCCTGGGTCTACCTGACCGACTGGCTCGGTCTCCGGGAGGTCGCCACGCTCGAACCCGTGCCGGGCATTCCTCCGACCGCCACTCATCTTTCCGCACTGCTCTCCGAACTCGGTGACGACGGAGACGGTGCCGAGGCCATCATCCGGGCGCCATTTCAGAACCCCAAGCCCTCGGAATGGCTGCACGAGCGGACCGGTATCCCGGCCGTCATGCTGCCATTGACGGTCGGCGGCAGCGAGGGCGCGCAGGATCTCTTCAGCCTGTTCGACGACGTTCTGGACCGCTTGCTGGCGGCCCATGGGCACAGCGAGAGGGCGCCGTGAACGGGGAACTGGTGGACTGGTCGATAGTCGGTCCGGCCATGGCGGCGGGATTGCTGGTTCTGTCGACCCACGTTCCGCTCGGTCAGGTCGTGCTGCAACGCGGCATTATTTTCATCGACCTGGCCATCGCCCAGGTCGCGGCCCTGGGAGTGATCGCCGCCGGCACGCTGGGATGGGAACATAACCCGTACGCCGTGCAGGCGGCTGCCGTCGCGGCGGCGCTGGTGGCAGCGGGCGGCCTGCACTGGACCGAGAAGCGCTGGGCAGACATTCAGGAAGCGCTGATCGGCACCCTGTTCGTGCTGGCCGCGACCGGCAGCGTTCTGCTGCTGGCCGAAAACCCGCACGGCGGGGACTACCTGAAGGAACTGTTGGTCGGCCAGATTCTATGGACGACCTGGGACACGCTGCTGCCCATTGCCGTGCTCTACGGCGTGCTGCTGCTGGCCTGGTTTGTCGGTCGTCATCACCTCGGGCGGGCTCTGTTCTACGGCACTTTTGCGTTCGCGGTCACGGCGGCCGTGCAGATCGTCGGGGTCTACCTGGTATTCGCCAGCCTCATCCTGCCCGCCCTGGCTACCCGGCGCATGACGGGTGCAGCCCGACTGCTGGCCGGCTACGGTATCGGCGCGCTGGCTTATTTCGCGGGAATTCTGAGCTCCTCGCTGCTCGACCTGCCGACCGGTGCCGTCACGGTGTGGACCATGGCGGTGGTCTCTCTGGCGGCGGGATACCTGATCGGACGGCGCCGCCGCGGACGGGACTGACGGCAGCGTTCCGGCTGTTTCAGGTCTGCGGGCGTCGCTGCAGCCAGTCTTCCAGCCGCTCCCGGGCATGGTCGTAGCCCGCCTGCACAGATGCGCGGGGCTTTTTTGGTTTCATGCCCGTGGATAGGTATTTTAACTCATATATTCCTCAATCCAGGCAAGTAGCGACAGACCTGAATGCCTTTTCATCAAGACCCATTTTGCGTGGACTGCGATTGAGTTGGCCTTTCTTCTGGGGAGAATTGACGGGTCGCTCGCCAGATTTCGGTCACAGGCCGAACTTCACCCTGGGCGTGCCACCCATTTGATCTAGGTGAGCTGCGGTACGCTCATTGAATCCGCTGGCGGCCCGCGCGCTGCCCTGGCGATCAGGGCCTCGCGCCGCTGCACATGCCCGAGAATCTTCGCTATCAGGGGTGGATCCTCAATGCAAGCGATCACCCGGAGCTTGCCGCCACAAAGCGGACAGGTCTCGATGTCGATGGCGAACACGCGCTTGAGACGCTGCATCCAGTTCATCGGCGCGGGCGGTTTGTCGGAGTCGACCATGCGCCGTGGGCGATGCGGCACGATGCGCGCACGGTGTTTGAAATTCGGCGCAAAAACCCCGTGAAAGCGGGTGAGGTTGAGGCGCGGCCTGGGCACCAGGGCAGCGAGCCGGGCGATAAAGTCCAGCGGTTCCAGCACCACGTGGGTCGAGCCGTCGCGGAAGGGATGCCTGTAGCGATACATCACCCGCCCCCGGTCATCCACTGACAATCTCTTGGTCGCGATCGGCGGGCGCGTGATGTAGCGGCACAAACGCTCCAGCCGACTGCGTTGGTGGGCCTCGCACACGGTGGCGGCATGCAGGGAAAAACTGGCCAGCCGGGCCAGCAGCGGGTGGTTCGGCGCCTCGTCCAGCGGCGGCACGCTGTACAGGGTCAGGGCCTTGCGCCCGGCGTGCGGGCCGACGGCGATGCGGTAGGCTACGGAAGCTGCCTGCAGGTGGTCGAGGCTGGAATCGGGCACCAGGTCGAGAGACGGGTGCTCCGGATCGGCGATCAACAGGCCACGGCATTCCAGCACCCGCACGATACGGTGGCTGAGGCGGTCGAGCAGGCGATTGAGTTCCTCGCCGACCGGCCGGCGGGCGTGGTGGAAGGTAGGTCGGCTACCGTGAAAGGTGTAGGCGCCGTCCAGGAACAGCATATGCAGGTGCGGATTCAGGTTCAGGGCCGAGCCGAAGCGCTGGATCAGGGTAACCGCGCCGGTCCGTGCACCCGAAGACACGGTCAAGTCTGCATGGTGAATCAGGAAAGTCGAAATGGCGCGCTGAACAACGGCCAGCACTTCAGTCAACGCCTTGGGATCGACGGCGAGCAGGAAGCGCAGGGGAAACGGAAAGGTCAGCACCCATTGTCGGACCGGCGCCTCGGGAAATACGTGATCGACCAGGTGGGCGGCCGACTCGATCATCCGCCGGGCACCGCAGCTGGGGCAGAACCCGCGCCGTTTGCAGCTGAACGCCACCAGGTGCTCGTGACGGCAGCCGTCGCACTTGATGCGCAGGAACCCGTGTTCCAGCAGTCCGCACTTCAGGTAATCCTCGAACTCCTGACGGACGAACTTGGGCAGGCAGCCACCTGAGCACTCGATCTCCTGAACGAAACCTGAGTAGTGCTCGGCAATAATGGCGTAGAGGGCGGTCTGCTTTGGCCGGTGGCGGTGGTAGGCGGGAGCAGCAGTAATCGGGGACGGAGCGGGCACCAGGCACGAACAGGTTGAGCACTCCGTTCATCGTTAGGTCTTGCCTGATCATTGTCTGTGGCCTTTGTCCCTTAGTGGATGTAGGAAAACGGAAGGCTGGTACGCTGGTCCGCCACAAACCAGAAAGTGGATCGTCGCCTCCTACGGGTGGTTGCTCGCTCAATCACCGTCGCGCTGGCTGCCTGAACCCGATCGCCTCGGACAGGTGGTACTGCTCGATACGTTCGGCACCGTGTTGAAAGCAAGACCCGTATAGCACGTTCCAGAAAGTCGATTGGGCATGTGAATTCCTGCCCGTTCCTGCAGTCGCAGCAGGCGGAGACCAGCAGTTTTCGCTGGTGAGCGCGTCTTCTGCACATCGCGATGAGCCGACCCTGTGCTCCCGATCGATCGTCAGGCAGTCACGATGACCGCACCGCGGCGCCCGGGGCGATGCGCCCAGCCTGACGCGGGTACTGTATGCGCGGACCCTTGCGGCCCCGCGCCGATCATCATTCCCTACGACTCAGAGCTCCAAGGCTGAGGATTCCAAACCCGAGCAGCAGAACCGCCAGCAATCCGAGGCTGTAACGGTTCGTGGTTGGTATGGCGGTCGCCGGCGGTGGCACAAGCGGCGACGGCTGCGTCGTTGTGGTGGTTGTCGAGACCACGGTCGTTGTGGTGGTCGTCGAGACCACGGTCGTTGTGGTGGTCGTCGACGTGGTCGTAGTGGTGGTCGTCGACGTGGTCGTGGTGGTGGTCGTCGACGTGGTCGTGGTGGTGGTCGTCGACGTGGTCGTAGTGGTGGTCGTCGACGTGGTCGTAGTGGTGGTCGTCGACGTGGTCGTAGTGGTGGTCGTCGACGTGGTCGTAGTGGTGGTCGTAGTGGTGGTCGTCGACGTGGTGGTGGTTGTGGTTGTGGTTGTCGTCGTCGTGGTGGTCACCGGTGGATTGGCTAACCGGATGGTGTCGTATTCAACGCCAGAGCCTTGTGTTCCCGGGCCAGCTGGCCCTCCTCCTGGGAACTTACGGTTGGCAAATAAATCCCCAGCACCCGACGGGTTGGATACGGCCGCACCTATGATTGCGTATTCATCAGCGCCATTAGGGATACCTATGTTGTCTTTGGTGTAGCCGACCTTAGATTCGATGAGGCCCCAGGGTATGCGGACTTCAATGATATTGCCGACTCTGCGGCCGGAGTTGTTGGCATCTGAAGAAGTATCAAAGCCAGTATCTCCCTGGGCACCGTTTTTGGCGACTCCGATCGCAGACTCTTCATAAACCAGTGACTTGCCAGCCCAGCTTCCGGTCCAAGTGTCAGCATCACCACCTGGAATGTCAACAAGAAAGGCCTTGAAGCTGTCCAGTTTGAAATAAAAGACATATCGTGCTTTGTAACCTTCAGGGTCCGGAGTCGTGCCAGCCTCATGTTTGAAATTACCTGAGACCACCCATTTAACGTACAGGTAATCGTCGTCCCAACCCCAGCCACCGGAACGAAGATCTCCGTAGGCCCAATATAGGCCATCAGGATCGGTCTCCATGAAGCCGTCGCTATAGGCCCATTGCTGGTCCTTTACTGGGCGCTCCCAAA
>JBFFUJ010000087.1:0-9265 GCA_041571375.1 Lysobacterales bacterium
CCCCACTGCATTGGCACGAACAGGACGAAGAACAGCAGCACCATCCACAGCACCGGCGAGATCTTCCAGAAGCTGTTCAGCCTGATGAGGCCGATCTTGACGGCCAGGAAGAGCAGAACGACATAGATCAGGGTGAGGAAGACAATCACGATTCGTCCCCCTCGCCGGTCGTGCTTTCCGGCTCCGGCTGGCTCGCGGCTGCTTCGCTGCCGACCAGGTTGGCTTCGGGGTTGCTGTAGGCCCAGATGAAGGCGAGCGGGGTCAGGATGCCCAGCGTGATCGCACCCCACCAGCCGCACACCGCGATGGCGTCGGCCTGGGGATGGTTACGCTGCCGGGCGATCTTGCCGGGATACATGCCCAGCATGGCCCAGATCGCCAGTGCTGCGACGACCAGGACGATCAGCACGATCAGCGCGAAAATGTCCAGTGCGTTCATGCTCAGTACCTCTCTCGGGCGTCGTGTTGCCGGATTCCCAACAGGCCTCGAGAGCCTGTCACAAGCAGCAGCCCCACGAGCCACGCCCCGTCTGCGTCAACGGAATCCAGATTGGCATGCGCGCGGGCTGCTTACAACCCGGCTGCAAGTCTCCAGCAACGGTCGGTCGACGGGTGGTCCAGCCTCAGGGGGTCATGGCCGCATAAAGCCGCTAATTGAACTCGTAGCCGATCATGAGCCCAAAAAATGTGGCATCGATGGCCGAGTACTCGCCCATGAAGCCGTTGTTTTTCGAGTAGTCGATACCCCATACCCGGGCGCCGAGGCCGAGGCGGTTGTCATTGGAAAACCGCCGGGCGAACATCGCCTGCAGCGTCCAGGGCCAGTCGGATTCGCCGAAACCGACAGTACCGTAGAACTCGAAGTCCCAGTTCTGGCCGATGCGACTGAAGGTCTTCAGACCGACGAACCCGTCCCACCAACTCGGCCCGAATACGATCGGACCCTGCGGAATTGGCGGTTCGATCGGCAGTTGCGGGCCGTTGATGTTGGGGGTCAGCTTCAGTTCGATGTCCATGTAGCGGGCACCGGCTACGATGGCTGTGCTCTGTGGGCCGCCAAGTCGGTAGTTGTAGGCCGCCTCCAGGATGTTGATCGTCATCTTGGTCGCCATGGTGGAATCGGGCGGCGTGGGCGGCGACGGGAGGGGCGTGGGGTCCGGCTTGAGACGCAGGTAGGTGTAATCCAACGACACCGCATGGTGGCCTTTGCCGATTTCCGCAAAGACCGACCCCCCGACCTCGAAGTCCGACAGTATGTCGCCAAAACTGACATCGAGGTCCTGCTCGTAGCCTAGCAGGGTGGCCGAGCCGTCGATCCCGACGGCCCACAGGTAGGGCGCGATTTTCCAGTCCAGGGTCTCGGAATCCTGGGCCTGCGCCAGGCCCGGGATCATCAGCAACGATACGAACAGCGCGAGGAATGGTTTCATGATCTTCAACTCGTCTGAATCAGTTGTTTTGTTGCAGGGAGGCGGGGTCGATATCGAATTTCTGCATGAACTCCCGCAGCATATTAGCCTCCACGTCCTCAACGTTCCAGGCGCCGGCCCGAATCGCGTCGCTGATCGGGGTGGCCAGCGACGGATCGCCGGGTGGGGGCGGACGCGAGCCGGGCACCGACCAGGCATCCTCGGTCATCACCGTCATGCGCTCGGTAATGCCTTCGCGCGTGATGTTCCACATCATCCCGTCCGTCGCCAGCGACAGCGGGCCGTCGTACACTTCCCTGACGCCAGCATAGATCTCGTAACGCGTGTCGTCGTCGTTGAAAAAGTGATAGGCGATCGCGTGCTTGGGCTTCGCGGTCGACATGATCTTGCCGAAGGCCTGCGGCGACGTGTGGATCTTGGTCGCGACGTACATGGCAACGATCGGCGCCTGGTTGTATTTCTCGACCATCTGACCGGGCAGATGGAAGCACTCGTGGATGGCCACGTCCGCGTCCTGCGCATATTCGAGGTACCACTTGTTCGGGAAGGTGTCGCCGCCGAATACGACCTTGTAGCCGTTCCACTCCAGCGAGTAGGACACCGGCCCGTCGATGCTGTGGATCGCAGGCCAGGCCCGAACGACCACGCCGTTATTCTCGTAGACAACATGGTTGGCGCCGGTGTAGTCGAATTCGGTCACATCGATATTCCCCGGCGCTTCGGCCAGGTTACCCAGCCGGCCCTTCCAGTCCCAGTAATAGGCTTCCTGGAAATGCTTCACCGCGTGTGCCGTGCCGAGTCGCTCCTCGGCGCCGCTCGGGCCCCATACCTGCAGGGGATTGTTGCGTCCGGCGGTCCAGCCGCCGATCCAGAGGCTGGCCAGATCGCCCCAGTGATCCGAGTGCAGGTGGGTGATGAATACCTTGTCCAGGTAGTCATAGGGGATCATCAGGCTCGCCACGTTACCCATCGAGTGCGACCCTACATCGAAGAAGAACTTCTCCCCATTGCCCAGTTCGATCAGCCAGCAGGTGGCCGCCTGCTTGTGGCGGGCAGCCGGCATTCCGGTGCCGCAGGCGTGCAGGCGAATTTCATCCTTTCCGAGGGCCTCGGTGCCCGGGTAGTACACGTAGCGATCCGGGGCGATGCCGTTGGGGTCATCCACCGCTCCGCCCGCCGCGAACGCCCCGACTGATGGTCCGAAAACCACGGCAAAAAGCAAAATCTGCAGTAGTGTTTTCATCGGGTTTTCCTGTCAGTTGTCTGCATGTGCTGCTCCGCGTTAGGCTATTACATACTTTTATGTATGAAGGCTTCTAAGTATCCATGCATTCCAGTAGGCTTGCAACATGACGGAAAAAAAGAATAAGCAGGTCTCAGCCTTCAGCCGCGAAAAGTGGTTGGAGACGGCCCTGGAGACTCTGGCTGAGACTCGCAAGAGCAAGTTCAACCTGGAGGCCCTGATCGCGGCCATGCCGGTCACCAAGGGTAGTTTTTACAACCATTTTCGTGACCGTCGCGATTTCCTGCTGGCCCTCGTGGATTTCTGGGACCGGCATTACACGCGGAATGTGATCGAAGGGCTGCAGAGCTTGCCGGAGGAAACCGATCCGCGGCAGCGGCTCATGGAGCTGGTTTTTGCCATCGACGAGATGAAGCTGAACCGCTTCGAACTGCTGATGCGTTCAATGACTCTGGAGCTTCCGGAGATCGTGGACGCGGTAAGGGCAGTCGACGCGGAGCGCTACCGTACCTTGAATTCGATTTTCGCCGACCTGGGATTCAAGGGCAGCGAGCTGGATTTGCGCGTACGCGTATTCATGGCAATGATCTCGCAGGAGTCCAATCTGCTTCTCGAGCCGCCGGATGGCGATTGGTCCAAGCAACTGGAAATGCGGGTCGACTTCCTGACGCGGCCCTGAACGCGGTACAGCGGCGGGGAGTGCTCCACGATGCGAACCACGAACGCAATCCGCGGCGGACGCTGGTCTTCGCTATCCCGGATCTGGCCGTGGCTTCTGGCCTGCCTGGTTCTGCTGAGCCCGTCCGCGCTCGCAGCGGGTCCGGACCCCGGTCTCGAGTGTTTGGACAGGGATGGCATCGCCGCAAGCGATTCGTCGGACTGCAAGGAGGAAGCAGAGGCACAGCAGCAGCCGTTGCAGAACCGACAGGAAATCGTCGACGAGGTATCGGAGAATGTCCAGGATGCGCTGACGCTGAAACGCCTGTTGCTGGGGCGCAGCTACACGTTTTTCGCCCGCATCGAACCCGAATACGCGGCCTATTCGGACGGCGTGCTCGGTGACGAGGACGGCTCCGACATAAGGCGCATGCGGGCGGGCATGGTGGGCGTTCTGTCCGACACGCTCAGCTACAAGGGCGAGTTCGATCTCACCGACGGCAGTAACAACCTTTCGGATTTCTATCTGCAATGGGATACGTCCCGTTTCGGCTCGTTCCTGATCGGCAACCAGAGGGTAGCCCAGAACCTCTCCGCCATGACGGGCGCGGTTTCGCTGATGTTCATGGAGCGGCCTCTGCCCGTGACGACGTTTTCCCTTGCCCGGCGGCTCGCGGTGGGGCATGACTTCTATGTTCGGAAGTTCGGCGTTCACGCGGTGTTCTTCACCAAGGACCCCAATAACGATGCCGGCAAGTACGGTGCCTCCTTACGCGTCATTACGAACCCGGTCCGGTCTGACGGCGGCATCGCACATCTGGGGTTTTCTCTGGTGCGCGAGAAAATGGATCGCGATGCGCGCTACCGCACGCGGCCGGAGTCCCATGTCACGGACATTCGGCTGGTGGACACCGGCGCATACCAGGACGTGGAGTATCAGAACATCCTCGGCCTGGAGCTGGCTGGAGCCTATGGCAGTTCGACCGCTCGCGCAGAAGTGTTCGCTTCACAGTGGGAGCGACAGGGGCAGCAGGATAGCGAGTTTTACGGGGCATACGTTGAAATCGGTCATTTCCTGACCGGGCAGGCGTTCCGTTATCGCAACGGGAAATTCGTTCGCCCCGTTATCGACCAGGGAACGCGGGCCTGGGAAGTGGGGCTGCGCGCCTCCTGGGTCGACCTGAACGATGGCGACGTCAGGGGCGGCACCCAGAAAAACCTCGGTGCAGCGCTCAACTGGTATCCATGGGAGTATCTTCGAGCCCAGTTCAATCTGATCTACTACGATGCGCAACGGGATCAGGGAGACGAAACGGGCTGGATCGTCCAGGCCCGCGTGCAGCTCAGCTGGTAGTCCAAAGACGCTGCGCCGGTCCGGGGGGTGCGGGTCTGCAGCGGGCCGATCGGCCCCGACGATCCGTGCGCTCCTCGGGATTCAAGTCCTCGGGCGACCAACACATTGCAAACATACCTTAAAGTATGTTACTTAGAGACATGAGTGGCGGCTGCGAAGCGCTCGATGCTCAGAGTTCCGACTGGCGCAACAAGCCGATCTGGCAACGGACGGGTGGCAGCCCATGGCAAGGCTTTCGAGCAAATCGACCAGGGAGTCAATTCATGCAGAAGGTGGGAATCCTGTCGTTCACCCTAACGCTCGTGTTCTGGGCTTTCCAGCTGCCTGCCCAGGACCTGTACATTTACCCGAATACCGGGCAGAGCGAAGAACAACAGGAAGCAGACCAGTACCAGTGTTACAGCTGGGCCAAGAAGGAAACGGGATTCGATCCGATGGCCACGCCACAGGCCACGGAACCGCCACCCCAGCAGGAGGCCAAAAAGGGCGGTGTCGGCCGGGGCGCATTGCGCGGTGCGGCCGTTGGCGCGGTCATCGACGGCTCGGACGGCGCCAAGACCGGAGCCCTCGCCGGTGGCGCGGTCGGCGGGATGCGCCGGGCTGATCAGAACCGCAAGCAGCAGCATGCGCAGGAACAATGGGAACAGGAGCAGGCGCAGCAGTACCAGGCAGCCCGCAACAACTACAACAGGGCCTACACGGCCTGCCTGGAGGCCCGTGGGTACACCGTGCGGTGACCTGGAGGTTGAGGAGATGAAAATGAAGCAAGCCGCGTTGATCTGTATGGCCGCCGCTGCGCTGGGATTACTGAACCCGGCCCTTGCCCTGGACAAATCCTCGCCCATCCTGTGTGCCTCGACTGACGTGTATGAGTGCGTGGACGGTCGAGACTGCCGCACGGTGCTGGCCGAGGCGGTCGGGGCGCCGACGTTCTTCCGGATTGATCTTGTCAAAGCGCAGATCAAGGTCAGCGTGCAGTCCGACCCGTTGAAAGCTGCCAACTTCAGCGAACTCGAGGACCGGTGGGTGCTGCAGGGCGTGAATGCGGAACCCGGCCACAACCTGGGTGGGACCGCCTGGACGATCTCGGTAGAAGATGCCACGGCCCGCATGGTGGCGACCGCCGCGATGGATCAGGCTGCCGTGGTGATATTCGGGGCCTGTACCGAGATCTGATCAATCGTGGAGCCTGCCCGCAAACCTGGAACGCGTGGTTTTCGGCACAGCTGCAGGCCGGAACCCGGCCATGGACGCGATCCAGGGGCCTGATGGCGGCCCGAGTCCGGAGCCGACCCAACGAAAGGAGTGACCGAATGATGCTAAGAGCAATGACAGCTACGACCCTGGTGTTTCTGATCGCGTCCAGCGCCCTCGCCGAGGACAGCGGTTTCCTGACCGACTATTCGAAGCTCGCCCCGGGCGGTGAATACGGCTTCACGCGTGTGTATTCGGCGCCCGGAGCGGCCGACGCGATCGCCCGCTTCGGCCAGGTGATGATCGACCAGCCGACCTTCGTGATCAGCCCGGATTCAAAGTACAAGGGCGTCAAACCCAGTGACATCACATCAGTGGGCGAAGCGCTGCGTGCCGCGGTCATCGAAGGTGTCGAATCGCGATTCAAGGTCGTCGATGAAGCGGGCGATGGCGCCATCCTGATGAGCTGGGCAGTCAGTAATATTCGCCTGGACAAGGCCAGGCGCGGCCTCCTGACCTATACGCCGGTGGGCGCGGTTGCTTACGGTGCAAAGACACTCGCATCGGACGTGATCGACAAGACCCTGGCATTCGATCTCGTATTCGAGGTCGAGCTCACGGACGCCCAGACTGACGAAGTATTGTTCGCCTTGGTGTATGCGCCGACCAGCGCGGGCGAAGAGGCCAAATGGGGCGATGTCCAGGCGCTGGCCACCGGGGTTGGTCAGCGACTTGGTTGCCGCCTGATGAATGCGCGGCTGCCCGAGCAGGACCGCGAAAACTGTCTGGATATTCCCATCTCACCGCCATCGACGAACGGCTGACATCAGCGACGTCGCTGTGATCGGCGCGGCGGGTGGATTCAGTCGCCGTCGCCCAGGGTGTAGGGATAGCCGGGCTCGATTTGCCAGAAACCCGCCGCAACCGGTTTCAACGGCCGGCCATGTTCGGCTCCGGGTTCCCGGCCGTAGCGGATCATCAGTATCAGGTCCGAACTGGCCGACGGGTCCGAGTGAAAGTACCCGTGGCTGGAGCCGGCCGACTGCACCTCCTCCAGCTCAATGAACGAAAGACCCTCGATGTTCGGCATGGAACTGGCGCCGGTCTCGGGCATGTCCTCCGCCCCGAGCCGGCCAATGCGCTTGACGCTCTTGAAGAAGTGCTCGGCCAGCCCGATGGCTTTGTCGGACCGTGACGTGTAGATACTGATGTTCCGCGTTTCGCGGCCCAATTGCTCGGCCACGATCCGCTGCGAGACAACATCCATGTCCAGGTCCGGCGCCGCAAGGATGATGTGGGAACCGCGGAACTTCGCCGGCCACGCGGCACCCGACGCACGAGCCTCGATGGCCAGTTCGCGGATCGCGCTGCTCAACACGTCAGTCCCGCGGCTGTGCGCGATCAGGTGAAAAGTGTCGATTTCCGGAATGGAATGCAAAAACCGGAAGACGCTCTTCAGGTGGTGAATCGTGAATTCACCGGACTCCCGGTCGTAGATATACCCTGCCGGACCGCCCCGCCCCGCCGGCCAGGTATACAGAATCGGCACCTGTTCCCGGCCGAGGTAATGCCACAACTCCGCCAGCGTAAATGCCGCGTCATCGAAGTCATTATTGAATCCGTGCACGAATACGACCACCTCGTTCGCAGGCGCCAGTTCGAGTCGCCGAAGAATCTCCGACTGGAGTGCTTCACCGGTTTGGGCCGCGACTTCCAGCGCCGCCGGGTCCACCCGGGTCTGGCCGTCCACGACGACCAACTCCGGCGGGGTCGGCGGGAAGCGGCCGAGCTCCTCGATGGAAGACAGTTCCATCACCAGGCGCTTCGAGCGCTTGCGCTCCAGGCTCACCTGCTCCAGCTCCTCCCAGGGCATGCCCGGATTGATCGTGACGACCGCCGAGCCAAACCCGAGCGAGCGGGAGCGGGCGAAACCATAATTGAGACTGCCGTCACTACGGGTCTCGGGCTGGCGGTCCGTGAGGTAGAGCAGGTCGATCCGGTTGCTTCTCAGATCCTCGGGCAGGTCGGCAAACAGTTCAGGCGCCTCCGGGCCCGCGTAAAGGTTGGGCATCGGCATGAGTTGCCGGGCTTGACCGGCGCAACCACCCAGTAATGCCAGACAGGTCAGCCACGTCAGGATGCGCAAATTGTCTGGCAGAACCTTTTGCAATGAAGCATTCCTCAGGGTCACCAAGCGCCGGACTGCATACCAAAAAGTATATTACACACCCGACCGGCAAGGACAAAGCGCACCGTCTCGAATGCGGTACGTACTGCAATAGTCGCGGGATGAGTGTGCCCGCGGTTGTTGCCGGACCGGATCCTGATCCAGCGCTCGCGAGCATCGATGCCAAAGCTGCAGGGCCTTCCAGGGCCAAGTGCTGCAGGTTTCACCAGACGGGCATGGACCTCCAACTGCGGGCATTCGAGCCGCTTCGGGTAGAATTCGCGGAATGCCTTGCCGATCGAAAATCTTGCTTTGGGTGGCGCTTCTGGCGGCGGCCCTGCCCTCACGGATGACGGCTGACGCCATCGTAGTCTCCCAGGCGATGTTTGCTTCCACGATTGCCGAGTATTTCGTAGAGGAAGACCATGTGCGCGTGGAACTCGAGATCGGGGGCGGAGACGCGGCCGCGTTCCGCAATATTCTGCCGGACGCGCTCTACGAACAACTCGGCTTTGGCTCGGAGTCGCTGCGGCAGCGCATGGAAAGGTTATTCAGCGAGGATCTGGCCATTCGGGTCGACGGCGAACCGCTCGCAGGTCGCATCCTGAGCATGGCGCCCAGGGCCCGCGTGCGGCGCGATGCCGTCACCGGGGAACCTCTGCCCGCAAGCGAGGACGAAGCCGAAATCGTCATTGCGGCCACGCTGATCTACCCGTTCGACGCGCTGCCGGAAGCATTGACACTGGCCGCCCCTTCCGGCACCGGTGTCGCCAGTATCGGCTTCGTTCTTTACCACCGCGGCATCCCGGTGAACGATTTTCGTTACCTCTCATCCGGCTTCACCGTACAGCTGGACTGGGACGATCCCTGGTATTCCGCTTTTCCCCAGCGGGCGCTGCGGCGCCAGTACGAGGCGCCGATGGCCGGCTTCATTTACGTGGAGCCATTCGAGGTGCGCAAGGAAATCATCGTCCGGCCGCACGATCTGCAGCAGTGGGTCGACCTCGGCCTGGAGGGGCAGGACGTCATTCCGGCCGGTCAACAGGAGGCGATCAAGCGCCGGGTCGTGGCGTTCCTCGAGGATCATTTCCCGGTCCGGATCGACGGTGAGCCGGCGGAGGGCGCACTGGACCGGATCAACTTCCTGCGCCGGACGCTGAAGAGCAGCACCGTGATCGACGGCCAGGACCTCGAGCTGCTGCCGGCCACGCTGGGCGTCA
>JBFFUJ010000088.1:0-9231 GCA_041571375.1 Lysobacterales bacterium
GCTGCCGAGCAGACGGAACGGCGCCGTCACGATTTTGGTGACCAGTCCGGCGAAAGCCTTCCAGATGACCCCTCCGATCCTGAATTCCGGGTCGTTTATATCACCCTCGACCGGCAGGTCGATGTCGATGACCCCGTCGGCATCGGTCAGCAGCGCGACGGCGAGGTCGAGCGGCAGACTGACGGCATTGGGGCTGTCGACCTCCTTGCCCAGCACGAGGTCACTCATCACGGCTGCGTTCTGACCCTGCAGCTGGCCGTCGACGATGCGGTATCTCAGGTCCAGGTCCAGCTTGCCCTCATCGATCTCGCGGCCGGCGAAATCGACGGTATAGGGCGAGAGGTTGGACATCAGCAGGTTGCGGAATTCCATGGTGACATCGGTGCGGCGGATCGGATCGAGCAGATCCATCGCGCCGTCGATACGCGCCAGGCCGTAATCGTCCACTTTTCCTTCCAGCCGGATGTTCGCCGGTGCGGCGCTGGTGGTATCGATGGTCGAAACGGTCCCCTCCAACTGCCGAATGCGGGTCGCGAAGGGCAGAGGCAGCGAAAAATCGGCAAAATCCATCGAGCCGTCCTGGACGCGGATTCCGCCGACCACGATGGCGAAAGGCAAGGCATTCGCCTCGTCGGGTGATGGGGGTTCGGCGCTCGCGCCGTCCTCGATGATGAGCCCCGACACGTTTGTGGTCAGGTCCTCCCGGATCACCAGCCTGCCGAACGGCTGCTGAAAGTCGACGGTCGAAAGCTCCAGCCGGCGCGGCCCGGTCGCCAACTGAAGACGGTCGATTGCGAGTCGGTTCCAGTTGAGGAGCGGTTCTTCCTCGAGTGTATCGTCCACCTCCAGCCCGTCGACGGTGAGATCCCCGGCGGCCGTGATTTCGCCATCAGGGCTCAGTTCCACCTCGAGCGCCGATGCCAGTGAACCCTCCCTGATCAGGACACTCAACTGCTGCTGCAGATAAGGCTGTACCACCGACAGCCGGACGTCACCGACGTTCAGCGTGCCATCGGCAGTGAGTTCCGGGAGCACGGTGATCCCGCCCTGAAAACCGATCTGCCCGCCCGACGCGAGGTTGGCCGACAGGTCCACGGGAAACCGAGCGTTCTGATCGTTGCTGACGGCGCGGACGGCCAGGTCGATAGCTTCCACACCCAGTTCCGCCGGGGGGGAGATGCTGCGGTCCGTAAATCCGATGCGGCCCCCGGTGACGGTGAATTCGTCGACGCCAATCCGCCAGTTCACATCGTCAGAGGGCTCCGGTGCCGCTGGGGAAGGGTCGCCGGACGCGGACTCAGTCAACTGCAACAGGCTGGGTTCGCCCGCCTCGTCCAGCCAGCCGAGCACATTCGGCTCCTCGATATGAATGCCGGCAAAATGCAGCGTGTTTTCCGGATAGCTGAGGGTTCCGCCGCTGAACTGCAGTGAACCGAGGGTGATGAATTCCGTGGCAGGTTGCAGCCCGGTCACCGCGACGTCCGAAAACTCTGCCTGCAAAGCCTCCAGGTCGAATTCGAGACTGCCGTCCTCACGCTCTCGCACATGATAATCCGATTCCAGCGAAAGCACTGCGCGCATGGACTGCAACGGCAGAAATGCCTGGAGATAGCCAATCGTCCGGTCGAGCGAGGAGTTGCTGATGCTGAAGCGGCCCTTCGAGCGGAAGGGTCCGAGGTCGAGGCTGCCCTGCCAGCTGAGGGCGGCGCCTTCAGGCAGGCGCACCTGCACGGCCTGCTGGCCCTCGTGATCCGGCAGCGTGTTGAGGTTATCGATCTCAACGTCGATCGGACCGAACTCGAACTCGACCGGGTCGGCAGGCACGCGGTCGCGGAACCTGACCCGGCCCTCGCCCAGGGACAGCTCCTGGATCAGCAGGCGGGGCAGACCCGAGCCGGTCTCGGCCTCCGTTTCCCCGGTTGCGGTACGCGCGGCATGATCGGCCAACAATCGGGAGAGACGGCTGTCGCCCGGGGCGAAGCGCTCGAGATCCACTTCAAGTCCGTCGCACCGTATTTCGCGGAAAGTCCACGCCCATCGGAACAGGCTCGAGAGCTGAAAATTGACCAGCAGGTGATCGAACCCTGCGAGCTCCGCGCCATCCGTATCCCGCACGGCGAAGCCCTGCACTTCGAGGCCGAGTACGTACGGGTTGAAATGCACGCGTTCGACGCTGGCTGCCCGCCCGAAGTCCTCACGCAGCGTGTTTACGATGAGCGACTCGATCAGCACCGGCATTCCGAGGAAGCCCGTCAGTGTGTAGAGCAGGACGAGCATGACAGCCCAGAACCGTCTGCGCCGGGGACTCAACCATGGAGATCCGCGCCGGGGGCCCTGATCAGGGGCCCCGGTTGCCGAACGGGTTGCCGATTGGGTGGATTGGTTCTGCATTGTTTTCCCCGGGTTTCCTTTTCTATTTTTGGCAGATAATGCACAAAGTCAATCCGCTATAATGAAATGGCCCGGACAGCCTAACCCGTCCACATGCCAATGGGTCTGCGTTTGCTTAATAAACTGCGTCCGCTACTGACCAGCCTGATGATCCCCCTGATTTGCGCGATCACGGGATGTGCTGCCGTGATGGCATCCGCCGGAGCCGGGCTCGCGGGCAATCTCAATACGGCGATACTCAATCAGGATGACCCCGAACTGGTTCGCGACGGGGCGCCCGCTTACCTGCTCATGCTCGACAGTTTCGTCGAGGGTGCGCCGGAAAATGTCGCCGTGCTCAGTGCGGCGGCCGAGTTGTATTCGGCCTATGGCGTAATTTTCGTCGACGATCCGGTGCGTGCACGTAAACTGACCAGCCGGGGGCGCGAGTACGGTCGCCGTGCCCTGTGTGCCGCCAGGGCGGCGGCCTGCGGCATCTGGGACCTGCCTTATGACCAATTCATGCGCAGTCTCGTTCCGATGCGTGCAAATGACGTCCCGGCGCTCTACACCTTCGGGTTGAGCTGGATGGCCTACATTCAGGCGCACAGTGACGATTATTCCGCGCTGGCCAAGCTGCCGCAGACGCAGGCGGTGCTGCAGCGCGTGCAGGAATTGGATCCCGACTACCAGCGAGCCGACATTGAGCATTTCCTCGGTGTTCTGAACACCATCAGGCCCCCGGCGCTGGGTGGGGATTTCGAGACCGGAAAGGCGCACTACCTCAGGGCGATCGAGGTGTCCGGCGGCCGCGACCTGGGTGTCAAAGTGGACTATGCCCGCTACTATGCCCGAACGCTGTACGATCGCGAACTGCACGATCGCCTGCTGGCGGAGGTGCTGGATGCGAATCCCGAGCAGCCTGGCCTGACGCTGTTCAATACACTGGCGCAGGCGGATGCGCAGGAATTGCTGGCCGATGCTGATGATTATTTCTGACGGAATCGAATGATGACTGGAGCGAGATGGCTGGTGTCCGCGGCGGTGGCGGGGCTGTTCTGTCTCGGCCCCGCCAGCGGCTGGTCGCAAACGCTGAAAATCGCGACCATTGCGCCCGAGGGGTCGAGCTGGATGAACGACATGCGGGCCGGGTCCAAAGCCATCGAACAGGCCACCGGTGGCCGTGTCAAATTCAAGTTCTACGGCGGCGGTGTGCAGGGTAACGACAAGCAGGTCCAGCGCAAGATGCGCACCGGGCAACTGCATGGCGGAGCGTTCACATCGGGTGGCCTCAACATGTTTCAGCGGGATGCAGACCTTTTCTCATTGCCGCTGATGTTCGACACGGTGGCAGAGGTGCGCTACGTGCGCGAGCAGCTGGAAGGGGAACTGCGGCAGAGGCTCGAGGAGGACGGTTACGTCAATTTCGGTTTCGCGGCCGCGGGCTTCGCCTACATGATGTCCAACAAGCCGTTGCGGACGCTGGGGGACCTCAATGGCCAGAAAATCTGGATTCCGGAGGGCGACAGGATCGGCTTCGCCGCCCTGCGTGCCCTTGGAGTGGCACCCGTCGTCATGCCGGTTACCGACGTCATGACCGGCCTGCAGACCGATCTGCTGAACAGCGTGACAGTCCCCCCGGTGGGCGCCGTGGTTCTGCAATGGCATACGCGGCTCAGGTTCATCACCGATGTTCCGGTTGCCTACGTTTATGCTGCGCTGTTGATTGACAGCAAGGCATTCGGCCGCATTGCCCCCGATGACCAGGCCGTGGTTCGGGAGGTCATGGAGGGCATCTACCGGAAATTCGACCAGAACGGTGTGATCGACAACGACAGCGCGCTGGAGGCCCTGCTGGAGAGCGGGCTGCAGACCGTTACGCCGAATCCTGACGAGGTGGCGCAATGGCGGGGCATCGTCAACCGCTCCCATGAACAGCTCGCGCGTGGCGGTGTTTTCGACGAGGAACTCCTCGCGCGCATGCAGGACTTGCTGAACGGCTACCGCGGCAGGCAGAACGAAACCGGGCTGTGAGCGGGCAGCAGACGATCTGGATTCGCCTGGAGCGCTTCGGCAGGATGGCGGAGGATGCCGTGTTGGTGGTCATCCTCAGCGGAATGATCCTGCTGGCGGCGGGGCAGATCGTGCTGCGGAATTTCCTCAGCATCGGCTTCATCTGGGGCGATGAAGCGCTGCGGGTGATGGTGTTGTGGATCGCCGTCGCGGGCGCCGTGGCCGCCAGTCGCGGCGACAAGCACATCAACATCGCCGTCCTGGACCGTTTCCTGCCGGCGCGGTTGCGCACCCTGAAGGACGTGCTGATCCATGCCTTCACCGCGGGCATCAGCGGGATCGTTGCGTGGCAGAGCCTGCTGTTCGTGCTCACATCCCACGAATACGGCGACGCGCTGCTCGGCGGGCTGCCTGCGTGGCTGCTGCAGGCGATTCTGCCGATCGGTTTCGGCTTGATCGCGTACCGCTACGCACTGTTCACCATCCGTGATCTCGGCTTGCTGCTCCGGCGGGGTGCTGCAGCATGATGGCGTTGGGACCCCTGCTGCTTCTGCTGGCGCTGCTCGGTGCGCCGCTGTTCGCCGTCATCGCGGCCAGCGCCATGCTGGGCTTCCTGCGGGAGGAAATCGACCTCCAGGCTCTGGCGATCGAATTCTGGGGGATCGCCGAAATGCCGATCCTGCTGGCCATCCCCCTGTTCACATTTGCCGGTTATCTGCTGAGCGAGAGCGGGGCGCCCGGCCGACTGGTGCGGCTGACCCGCGCCTTGCTGGGCTGGATGCCGGCCGGGCTGGCCATCGTGTCTCTGGCTGCCTGTGCCTTTTTCACAGCCTTTACCGGAGCTTCAGGGGTCACGATCATCGCGCTGGGCGCGCTCCTGTTCCCCGCGCTGCAGCAGGCCGGCTACCCGGAAAAGTTCAATCTGGGGCTCGTGACCTCGGCTGGCAGCCTGGGCTTGCTGTTCGCACCTTCGCTGCCTCTGATCCTTTACGGCATCGTCGCGGAGATATCGATCGAAGATCTGTTCCTGGCCGGTTTGCTGCCCGGCTTCCTGATGCTTCTGATCCTGTCTGGCTACAGCGTTTGGAAAAACCGCGCGCTGCGGCTCCCGCTGTCCGAATTCTCCTGGTCAGAGGTGGCCGCTGCGGTGCGCGAAGCGGCCTGGGAAATTCCTTTGCCGGTAGTCGTGCTCGGTGGCATCTACAGCGGCTACTTCGCCATTTCCGAAGCGGCCGCCGTCACGGCCCTGTACGTTCTCATCGTGGATGTCGTGATTCTGAGGGAGATCCCGTTGCGCAGACTGCCCGTAATCATGCGCGACTCCATGGTCCTCGTCGGCGGCATACTGGTCATCCTCGGCATGTCGCTGGCATCGACCAATTACATGATCGATGCCGGCGTGCCGCAGAAACTGCTGAGCTATGTCAGCGGACTCGTGAGCGGTGAATTCAGCTTTCTGCTGCTGCTGCTGTTCTTTCTTCTCGCGCTGGGCGCGATCCTGGACATTTTTTCGGCGATTGTGCTGGTCGTCCCGTTGATCCTGCCGGTGGCGCTGCAGTACGGCATCGACCCGGTCCATCTCGGCATCGTCTTCCTGGCCACCATGCAACTGGGTTACATCACCCCGCCCGTCGGCCTCAATCTGTTCATCGCCAGTTACCGCTTCGAGCGTTCGGTGGTGGAGCTTTACCTGTCGACGTTGCCGTTTTTCTTCTTACTCATGATCTCGGTCATGATCATTGCGTTCTGGCCGACTTTGTCGTTGCTGCTGTTGAACTGATGCGGCATCGATTGGACTAAGGGTATCAATAGCTTAAAATAGGCGCATGAATTGGCTGGCGGTCATTCTCGGGCTGCTCATTGCGGCCCAGCCCTTGCAGGCGGGCTTCTGCGACATGGAGGCGACCGCTGATGCGGCGCCGCATGCCGGCATGCAGCACGACTCCGACCAGCGGGCTTCCGGCCACGATTGCTGCCAGCCCCCGGACTCCGAAGAGAGCCGGGATTGCAACGATATGTTGCAGTGCGCGCCGTGCGCGACCGCTCTTCCCGCGGTGCCGGCGATGTTTCCCGAGGTGCGGTATGCCGGGGACCCGCACCGCGCTGGTCCCGACCATGGGCGCCTGACGCCCAGTCACAGCGTTCCACCGTTCCGACCGCCCATAACCATCTCCTGACCCGATTACCCGATCGGTCCCTGACCGGCCGGTCGTTCCCGTTGTTCCGCACGAGGTGCCTTGCCCCGTGCTGCCGATTGGAGATGGAGATGAATCAAAAAACAGGATGTGCCTGGTGGACCCGAGCCATGCGGATTTTCCCCGGTGGCGCGCTCTTGGGTGCCGCCATGATACTGGCCACGGCTGTTGCCCATGCCGGCGGTCTGAGTCTGGCCGATGCCGAGGCCATTGCCCTCGAGGAGGATCCCTCGCTGCAAGCGGTGTCCTACCGGCGCGACGCGATGCAGGAGCTGGCGGTGGCCAGTGACCAATGGCCGGACCCGATGCTGAAAATGGGGTTCATGTCATTGCCGACGGATACCTGGAAACTGGGCCAGGAGCCCATGACCCAGGTCCAGGTCGGGGTGATACAGAAGTTCCCGAGGGGACGAACCCGTGAGCTGCGGGCGGAGCAGATGTTCGAACAGTCCGAAGCGCTGGCGGAAACGCTGGATGACACGCGCCTGCGCATCTTGCTGGCCGTGCGCGAAGACTACGTCGAGGTGCTCAAGCAGCGGAAGCTCGCCGCAATCAACGCCGACGCCCGGAGCGCCTTTGCCGACCTTGCTGACATCACGCAGGACTATTACGCCACCGGCCGGGTGCAGCAGCAGGACGTGCTGCGGGCTGCCGTGGAATTGGCGAGGGTCGAGGACCGCGCGACCCGCATCGCACAGGAGGAGGACCGCGCCAGAGCGCGGCTGGGGACCTGGATCGGCGACGCGGCTTATCGGGAATTGGCACCCGACTGGCCGGAGCTCGGCACACCGCCGGGTGCGGAGGAACTGCGCAGCGCTCTGGCCGGACATCCGCTCATACTCGCACTGCAGCAGAAAATCGAGGTTGCGGAGACCGGCGTCGAGCTGGCCGATCAGCGTTACAAGCCGGAGTTCGGAATCGACCTGACCTACGGCGGACGCGGCGGCAGCAACATGGATGGCAGTTCCCGTTCCGACCTGTTTTCGATCATGTTGATGATGGACCTGCCCCTGTTCCACGAGAACCGGCAGGACCGCTACCGGTCTGCGGCCGTTGCCGAGGCGTCGGCCGTGGCCTTCCAGCGCGATGACACCTACCGCCGCATGCGCAGCGAGATTGGAATGCACGCGGTGACGCTGGCGCGGCAGTTGGAGCGGTTGCGCCTGTTCGAGGAGTCGCTGCTGCCCGATGCATCGTTCAATGCCGAGGCGGCTTTTTCCGCGTATCAGGCGGCGCTGGAAAGCCTGACCACGCTGATGCGCGCCCGCATCACCGAATACGACCTGCAGCTGGAGTACGCAAGCCTGCGCGCCGAGACGCTCAAGACGATGGCACGCCTGCGTTACTTCGAGGGAGAGAAGTCATGAAAAACCGGGTTTTCGTCATTGCACTGCTGGTACTCGCCTTCGCCGCGGGTGCCTTGCTCTCGCCTCGTCCGTTCGATCCCGGCAAAAGTTCGGAAGGCGCATCGGAGGGCGCCACATCGGAGCGGAAGATCCTTTACTGGGTAGCGCCAATGGACCCGAATTTCCGGCGCGACAAGCCCGGCAAGTCCCCGATGGGCATGGACCTGGTCCCGGTCTACGAGGATGAATCAAGCGGCGGTGATGCCGTCACCGTCAGTCCGTCCGTCGTGAACAGCCTGGGCGTCCGCACCGAAAAAGCCCAGGTCCGGCCGCTGTGGCGTCGCATCGAGGCCACGGGATACGTCGGTTTCGACGAAACGCAGATCAGCCACATCAATACGCGCGTGTCGGGTTGGATTGTGCGGCTGCAGGTATCGGCCGAGGGGGAGCGTGTGAAGCAGGGTGGCCTGCTGTTCGAACTGTATTCCCCCGAACTGGTCAACGCCCAGAAGGAATACCTGCAGGCAGTCCGTCGGGGCGACTCCAGGTTGCTGGCGGGCGCGGAGGAGAAACTGCGGGCGCTCGGCATGATCCGCTCCGAGATCAAGATGCTGGGCCAGCGGGGATCGGCCTCCGAGAAGATCAAGATCTTCGCCCCCCAGGACGGCGTCGTCGCGAGCCTGAGTGTGCGCGAGGGGATGTACATTCAGCCCAACACGACCATCATGAGCCTTGCCGACCTCTCCCGCGTTTGGCTGCAGGCGGAGGTGTTCGAATCCCAGGTCGACTGGGTGGCAAAGGGACAGGCGGCCGAGGCCCGCCTGGAATACATGCCGGGAACCGAGTTCAGCGGGCAGGTGGATTACGTTTACCCGGTGCTCGATCCCGTGACCCGAACCCTGCGCGTCCGTCTGCGCTTCGACAATCCCGACGAGCGCCTGAAGCCGAACATGTACGCGCGCGTCAGCATCTACGGCAAACTCAAGCCCAACGCGCTGAGCATCTCGCGCGAGGCGCTGATCCGGGCTCCCGGGAGGGATCGCGTCGTGGTTGCCCTGGGTAGCGGTCGATTCCGCGTGCATGAGGTCCTGGCCGGCCTGGAAAGCGGCTCCTTCGTGGAGATCCTGGCCGGCCTCGAGGAGGGTGACGAAATCGTCACGTCTTCCCAGTTCCTGATCGATTCGGAAGCCAGCCTGGCCGGCAGCATTCAGCGGCTCGGAGCGGCGGACGCAGTCCCGGAAGAGCGAACACCCGGGCCGGTGTTCGCCAGTGGCTGGGTCGAGCAGGTCGACCCGGCGGAGCGTCAA
>JBFFUJ010000089.1:0-9169 GCA_041571375.1 Lysobacterales bacterium
GGCCGTGCCCGCGAGGCTGTTCGGGAACAGGGTTTCGGTGGCCAGAAAAGTGACGAACAGCACCCAGCTGGCGACATCGTTCCACCGGGCATTCTTCAGCTGCACATCATGGCCCACGCCCCGCTGGGTGAAAAACGGAACGACGCGCCGGCCCATGTACAGAACCAGGCCCAATACCAGGTAGAGACCCCCGTACAGGCCCACCGTCACCCAGTCCTGCCGCTCGAGAAGTATCCCTGCATAGAACAGGGCGTTGCCGGCAGCAAGCATCGCCAGGATCAGCAGTACCGGCGCCTGGCGAAGTTGCCTTGCCTTGATCACCGGGTGCGCTATGGACAGGAACAGTCCAAGCGCAAAGGCGACGTCGGCGATGGCCGACCAGAGAAAGCCGGTGGCTCCGGCAGTCACCAGCACTCTCGCCGCCAGCCACAGCAGCCACAGTGCCGCCAGCGCGCGCCCGCGGAGGGTATTGATACCGGTCCAGTTCTGGGCGGCCGTCAGCAGGAAGCCGGCGATGACCGCCATGGAGAAACCGTAGATCATTTCATGTGCGTGCCACTGGGTCGGCGTCCAGCCCTCGAGTGCCAGGCTCAGGCCAAGCCGGTAAACGGCCAGCCAGATGGCCATATTGAGGATGGCGAAGACCGCGGCCGCCAGGAAAAAAGGCCTGAAGCCGACCGACCACAGCGGGTGTCCCGGTGGAGGCCCGCTGGTCATACGGAGGCCAGGTTGCCCTTGTCTTCGAGCCAGGCCTTGCGGTCGGCCGCCCGCTTCTTGGCAAGGAGCATATCGAGGACCTTGTTGGTGCTGGCATGGCTTTCCACGGTCAGCTGCACCAGCCGACGGGTATCCGGGTCGATAGTGCTCTCGCGTAACTGGAGGGGATTCATTTCGCCGAGGCCCTTGAATCGGGTCTCCAGCACCTTGCCCTTGCGGCCCTCGGCCGTGATGCGCTCGTGAATGCCTTTGCGCTCCTCGTCATCCAGTGCGTAAAAGGTTTCCTTGCCGACATCGATGCGGTACAGCGGCGGCATCGCGACGAACACGTGGCCTGTTTCCACCAGCGAGGTGAAGTGCTTGAGGAACAGCGCCGAGAGCAGGGTGGCGATGTGAAGCCCGTCCGAATCGGCGTCGGCCAGAATGATGACCTTGCCGTAGCGCAGTCCGGAGATCTGGTTCGAGCCCGGGTCGACCCCGATGGCCACGGAGATGTCATGCACTTCCTGATTGCCGAGCACCGCCTCCGAATCGACTTCCCAGGTATTCAGAATCTTGCCGCGCAGCGGCAGGATGGCCTGGAACTCCCGGTTGCGGGCCTGCTTGGCCGAGCCGCCGGCGGAATCGCCCTCGACCAGGAAGAGCTCGGTCATGGCCAGGTCCTGGGACGTGCAGTCGGCCAGCTTGCCCGGCAGCGCCGGACCCGAGGTGACCTTCTTCCGGACGACCTTGCGCGCCGACTTCATCCGCGCCTGGGCGCTGCTGATGGCCAATTGCGCGATGACCTCGCCGTCCTGGACGTTCTGATTCAGCCACAGGCTGAAAGCATCCTTGACGACACCCGATACGAAAGCGGCGCAGGCACGCGACGACAGGCGCTCCTTGGTCTGACCGCTGAATTGCGGGTCCGTGAGCTTGACCGACAGAATGTAGCCGATCTTTTCCCAGACGTCGTCGGGGGCCAGCCTTACCCCGCGCGGCAACAGGCTGTGGTGTTCGCAGAATTCCCTCAGCGCCTCGACCAGCCCCGTGCGCAGACCGTTGACGTGCGTGCCGCCCTGCGTGGTCGGGATGAGGTTGACGTAGCTCTCCTGCAGGAGCCCGCCGGAGGGCAACCAGCACAGCGCCCAGCTCACCTCCGAATCGGTGCCTTTCATGGCGCCGCTGAAGGGCTGCTGCGGCAGCTTCTCGCAGTCTTCCAGTTCGCTCTGCAGGTAATCGGTCAGGCCTTCCTGGTAGCACCATTCCTCCCTCTCGCCCGTTTTGTCCAGCGTCAGGCTGACGGACAGACCCGGACACAGCACGGCTTTCGCGCGCAGCAGGTGCCGCAGGCGTTTCAGGGAAAAATTGGGGGAATCGAAATAAACCGGGTTGGGCCAGAAGCGGATTCGTGTTCCGGTGTTGCGCTGTCCGACCGAGCCGACCTCCTTCAAGTCGGCGGTCTTGTCGCCGTCGGTGAAGCCCATGTAATGCTCGCAGCCGTCGCGCTTGATCCAGACTTCGAGTTTGCTCGAAAGCGCATTGACTACCGAGACGCCGACGCCGTGGAGTCCGCCCGCATACTGGTAGTTCTTGTCGGAAAATTTCCCGCCGGCATGCAATTTGGTCAGAATCAGCTCCACGCCCGGCATGCCTTGCTCTGGGTGAATATCCACGGGCATGCCGCGACCGTCGTCGGTCACCTCCACCGAATCATCCTCGTAGACCGTCACGTCGACGCGGCGGGCATGTCCGGCCAGGGCCTCGTCAACGCTGTTGTCGATGACTTCCGTCGCCAGATGGTTGGGTCGCGCGGTGTCGGTGTACATGCCCGGGCGCCGCTTGACCGGTTCAAGGCCGGTCAGGACTTCGATGTCTTCTGCGCGGTACGATTTGCTCATAGGGCCGATTGGTCGGGATCAGGCCGCGAACGGGTGCGCGGCCCTGGCGAGGGATGTTCACCTGTTTGACCGAGGTTTTCAAGTGGCTCGGCCATGCCGTACAATGTCCTTCCAGAACACATATTCCAAAACTCAAAAGGTTCTGGCATGGCATCTCTGATTTTCGTTACCGGCGGCGTAGTCTCCTCACTCGGCAAAGGACTGTCGGCGGCTGCGCTGGCGGCCATCCTGGAGTCCCGCGGTCTGAAAGTCACGCTGGTCAAGCTGGATCCTTACATCAACGTCGACCCCGGCACCATGAGCCCGTTCCAGCACGGCGAGGTGTACGTGACCGAGGACGGCGCGGAGACCGATCTGGACCTGGGTCACTACGAGCGCTTCGTGCGGACCCGCATGGGCCAGCTGAACAACTGCACGACCGGGCGCATCTACAGTAACGTGATCGCCAAGGAGCGCCGGGGTGACTATCTCGGCGCCACGGTGCAGGTGATCCCGCACGTCACCGACGAAATCAAGGACTGGGTCCGCAGGGCGTCAGAGGGGTATGACGTCGCGATGATCGAAATCGGCGGGACGGTCGGAGACATCGAGTCCCTGCCGTTTCTGGAAGCGATCCGCCAACTGGGCGTTGAATACGGCCGCAACGCGATGTACATGCACCTGACGCTGGTGCCGTTTCTGCGCGCAGCCAACGAGATCAAGACCAAGCCGACCCAGCACTCGGTCAAGGAGTTGCGCTCGATCGGCATCCAGCCGGATGTCCTGTTGTGCCGCTCTGAAATCGAACTTTCGCTGGCCGAGCGGGAGAAGATCGCGCTCTTCACCAATGTGCCGACCCGGGCGGTGATCTCGGCACTGGACGCCAAGAGCTGCATCTATCGCATTCCGATCATGCTGCACGAAGAAGGCCTCGATGACATCGTGATCGAGCGCCTGGGGTTGGAGGACAAGGCGGGCCCGGCAAACCTCGACGACTGGCACGAAGTCGTGGACCGCATGACCAACACGCGTCACGAGGTAACCGTCGCCATGGTCGGCAAATACGTCGAGCATCACGATGCCTACAAGTCGCTGACCGAAGCCATCGAGCACGGCGGTCTGCGACAACGGATCAGGGTGCAGATCCGGCGCATCGAGTCGGATGACCTGGCTTCCGGAGACCTGTCACAGATCGAGGACGTCGACGCCATCCTCGTACCCGGCGGCTTCGGGGAGCGGGGTTTCGAGGGCAAGGTCAACGCCATCCGCTACGCCCGCGAGAAAGGAATTCCCTATCTCGGGATCTGTTACGGCCTGCAGGCGGCTGCGATCGAATTCGCGCGCAATGTCTGCGGGCTGGAGGGGGCGCACACCACGGAGATCGATCCCGCGACCCCGCACCCGGTCATCGGTCTCATTACCGAGTGGCTCGACTCCTCGGGTAAGGTCGAGAAGCGGGACGAGGAGTCGGATCTGGGCGGCACCATGCGGCTGGGCGGGCAGGATTGCCGCCTGCGCGACGGTTCGCTGGCCCGCCGGCTCTACGGCCAGGAGATCATCAAGGAGCGCCACCGGCACCGTTACGAGTTCAACAACCGTTACCGGGATGTCTTCCAGAAACACGGCATGCTGCTGTCCGGCCTGTCGATGGACGAGACGCTGGTGGAGATCATCGAACTGCCGGACCATCCGTGGTTTCTGGCCTGCCAGTTCCATCCCGAATTCACGTCCAGCCCCCGTGACGGCCACCCGCTGTTCATCGGCTTTGTCGAGGCAGCGCTGCGCGCCCAGCAGGATGAGCTGCCCGCAGGAGTGGCCCGGCTGTGAGACTGTGCGGCTTCGATGCCGGGCTGGAGCATCCCTTTTTCCTGATTGCCGGGCCCTGTGTCATCGAGTCCGAGCAACTCGCGATCGACACCGCGACCCGGCTGCGCGACATCTGCGGCCGCTTGCAGATCCCGTTCATATACAAGTCCTCATTCGACAAGGCGAACCGGACGTCCGGGGAGAGCTTCCGCGGCCCGGGAGTCGACGAGGGCCTGCGCATTCTGGCAGAAGTCAGGAAGCAGGTCGGCGTGCCGGTGCTGACCGACGTGCACGAAGACACCGACATTCAGGCGGTTTCGGAGGTTGTCGACGTGCTGCAGACACCGGCATTCCTGTGCCGCCAGACCAACTTCATACATCGCGTGGCATCTGCCGGTCTTCCGGTCAATGTCAAGAAGGGACAATTCCTCAGTCCCTGGGAAATGAAGAACGTGGTGGCCAAGGCGCGCGCAGCGGGCAACGAGCAGATCATGGTCTGTGAAAGGGGTGCCTCTTTCGGTTATAACAACCTGGTTTCCGACATGCGTTCGCTGGCCGTGATGCGGGAAACCGGTTGCCCCGTGGTATTCGATGCCACCCACTCGGTGCAATTGCCGGGCGGGCAAGGCAGCGCATCGGGCGGACAGCGGGAGTTCGTGCCGGTGCTGGCGCGGGCCGCGATCGCTGTGGGCGTGGCCGGCCTGTTCATGGAGACCCATCCCGATCCGGACCGGGCGCTGAGTGACGGGCCAAATGCCTGGCCGCTCGGGCAGATCGAGGCGCTGCTCGCAACACTGAGAGACCTGGATGCCATCACCAAGAGCTACCTGGCGAGCGGCAACTGAAACGGGCTCCACCTGAAACTCGACAAAGGACAGTTCATGACCAAGATCAAATCCCTGCACGCCAGGGAAATCCTCGATTCCCGCGGCAATCCGACGCTGGAAGCTGAAATCCGGCTGGAATCCGGTGCGTTCGGCCGTGCCGCCGTTCCATCGGGCGCGTCGACCGGCGCCCGGGAAGCCATCGAGTTGCGCGATGGCGATCCCGAGCGCTTCCTGGGCCGCGGCGTGACCCGCGCGGTGGCCAATGTCAACGGTCCGATCGCTGCGGATTTGATTGGCACCGACGCCGACGACCAGACCGCGCTGGACCGTCGCCTGATCGATCTCGATGGCAGCCACAACAAGAGCGTGCTGGGAGCCAACGCCCTGCTTGGAGTGTCCCTGGCGGCCGCGCATGCAATGGCGGCACACGAGGGTCGGGCCCTGTGGCAGCGGTTGGCGCAGGGCGATGAGTTGCAGTTGCCCGTGCCGATGATGAACATCATCAACGGCGGTGCGCACGCGGACAACAGCGTGGACATGCAGGAGTTCATGATCCTGCCCTGGGGCATGGATTCCTTCGGCGATTCGCTGCGCTGCGGGGCGGAGATTTTTCATACGCTGAAGGCCGTGCTGAAAAAGCGTGGGCTGAGCACGGCGGTCGGCGACGAGGGCGGATTTGCCCCGGACCTCCCCTCCAACGAGGCAGCCGTGGAGGTCATCCTGGAAGCGGTCGAGCAGTCGGGGCACCGTATCGGCCAGGAAGTCAGCCTGGGTCTGGACGTGGCTTCATCGGAGTTTTTTCGCAACGGTCGCTACCATCTGGAGTCGGAGAACAAATCGTTCGAACCGGAAGCCTTCGCCGAGTACCTGGCAGACTGGGCGCGCCAGTACCCCATCATCAGCATCGAGGATGGCATGGCCGAGGACGACTGGGACGGGTGGGCGATCCTGACGCGCCTGGTGGGCGATCACTGCCAGCTCGTGGGTGACGACCTGTTCGTCACCAACACCGAGATCCTGCAGCGCGGTATCGATCTGGGCATTGCCAATTCCATCCTGATCAAGTTCAACCAGATCGGGACGCTGACCGAGACCCTGGAGGCGATCGCACTGGCCGATCGCTCGGGCTTCAGTGCCGTGATCTCGCACCGCTCGGGCGAGACCGAGGACACGACCATCGCCGACCTCGCCGTGGCGACGACCGCTTCCCAAATCAAAACCGGCTCCCTGTGCCGCTCTGACCGAGTTGCGAAGTACAATGAACTGCTGCGTATCGAGGAAGCGCTCGGCGCCAACGCCCGATTCGCGGGTCGCGGGGCCTTCTCGAACGTCAGCGACTGGAGGTGATGGTCCCGGATGCGCGCGCTGCTTGCTGTCCTGCTGCTGGTCCTGCTGGCGCTGCAGTTCAAACTGTGGTTCGGCGAGGGCGGTTACCGGGACGTGCAGCGACTGGCGCAGCGTGTCGAGGAACAGGCCCGCGAGAACGAACTGCTGGCGCAGCGCAACCGTGAGCTCCAGGCGGAAGTGGAGGACCTGAGACAGGGCCTGGAGGCCATCGAGGAGCGTGCCCGAAGTGAACTCGGCCTGGTGAAGGAGAACGAGGAGTTTTATCAAGTGGTGCCCGCACCGAAGGATCAACCTTGAGCACGGGGAGAGTCCATGCCCTCATCCCGGCCGCGGGCCTCAGCGTTCGCTTCGGTGGCACGACCCTGAAGCAGTATGCCCACTTGATGGGCCAGCCCGTCATCGCGCACAGCATCCAGGCGGTGCGACGCCATCCTGCCGTGGACGCGGTAACGGTTGCGCTCGCCCCGGATGACGGAATCTACGACGAACTCGTGCGGCCGCTCTATCCGGCCGTGCACACCGTTGCCGGCGGTGACAGCCGGGCCAGGACGGTGATGAACGGCCTGACCTCGATTCTGGAGCAGGATCCGAACAGCGAGTGGGTGCTGGTGCACGATGCGGCCCGGCCATGCCTGCCCATGGACGCACTCAGGCGATTGCTGGCCACGGGCCTGGACAGCCCGGCCGGCGCCATCCTCGCGGTGCCGGTCAGAGATACCCTGAAGCTGGCGGACGAGGAAGGCCGAATTCGGTCGACGGTCCCGCGTGAGCGGGTCTGGGCAGCCCAGACGCCACAGCTGTTCCGCACGCGGGAGCTGGCGGAAAACCTGGAGGCCGCTCTGGCGGCGGGCGAGTCGCCGACCGACGAGGCCGCGGCCATGGAGCGGGCTGGCGTGCGCCCCCTTCTGGTCGAGGGTTCGACGGATAACATCAAGATCACCGGGCCGGAGGATCTCATGCTGGCGGAATTCGTGCTGCAGCAGCATGCCATCGATGACTGAGGACCAGGAATTTCGGGTGGGGCAGGGCCTGGATGTGCATGCATTCGGCCCCGGCGATCACGTGATGCTCGGCGGTGTGCGCGTGCCTCACGACCGGGGGCTGGCAGCCCACTCCGATGGCGATGTGGCGCTCCATGCACTGTGCGATGCCTTGCTTGGAGCCGCCGCGCTGGGCGATATCGGGCAGCACTTTCCGCCAGGCGACGATCGCTGGCGCGGCGCGGACAGCTCGGATCTGCTGGCCCGGGTAGTTTCCCTGCTGGCGGACCGGGGCTGGCTGCCCGTCAATTCGGACGTCACCATAGCCTGCGAGCGGCCGCATCTGTCGTCCTACCTGCCGGCCATGCGGGACACGGTGTCCCGAGTGCTGGGCATCGCCACCGAAGCCGTATCGTTCAAGGCGACGACCACCGAGCGCCTGGGATTCTGCGGTCGCGGCGAAGGCATCGCTGCGCTGGCCGTGGTCCTGATCCGCCGCTCGTGACCCCAATGCCCGAGGCTCGCCCCCGGTGAACCCCTATCGATTGAAAGGCGCCTCGGGGCCGGTCGTCAACCGGTCCTTCGATCTGGGGGAACGCACCGTCATCGGCCGTGGCGCAGACTGCGATCTGCGGCTGGACTATGAAGGCGTGGCCGAGCGGCATGCCGAAATTTCGGCCGGCGACGGCGGCGGATTGACGCTCTGCCGACTCGACGCGGAAGCCCAGCTGCTGCTCAATGGCGAGCCCGTAACGCAGGCGGCCCTGGGCAGCGGCGACGAGATACGTATCGCCAGCTGCCGTTTCGTATTGCAGGCCCCCGGCCTCAGGCCCGACCGGGTTCTGAGCGTCGAGGCCGTCAGCCCGCGCAGGCCCTACCTGCCCTGGCTGATCGTGGCCGGTCTGCTGGCCGCGGCCGCCGCGGCCTGGTACCTGGGGCTGCTGGATTTCAGCTAGCCGCGAGGGGCCCGCCGTGACGGGCCCCGGGGGACTTCACTCGGACTCGGGCATGCCGGCCCGGCGCTCGGTGGCAATGTAGGAACGCGCGTCGTTGCATTTCACCTTGCCGGCGAACAGTTCCTCGGCTTTCTTGTAGCCCTCCTGACCGTACTGGTCGTAGTCGGCGCCCAGGCTGGCATAGTTGCGATAGCTGGTCACGAATTTGAAATCGAAGTCCGCGTCGCCGCCGCCATAGGCCGGCCACAGCACCCACATGCCGGCTTGGGATCCGTGCCCCGAGCGGTATTCGCTCCAGGTCTCTAGACCCGGGGCGATGTCGTCGAATTTGACGCCGTCGGCCAGGTTGCAATCGCTGAAATTGAGCACGAAGGTCTTGGCGTCGTCGTCCGGTGGATCCTTGACCTCCATCGTCGCGAAATTGCTGTGGCTGTTACAGTCGGCAAATCCCGCGAAGGCGGCGTTCAGTTCGGGGGCGGCCAGGTACTTGTCATACGCTCTGCCCATGGCCTTGGCATCCGGTGAGGCGCCGAGCCAGAGGAAATCGAACTCCTGTTCGGGGCCAAAGTAGAAGGGCGTCAGCGTCCACGCCGAATAAGGTTCCGGATCTTCTTCGATCCAGGCGTTCCAACGGGCGACCCACTCATCCAGTTGGGCGAAGCCCTTGCCGTCGTGGA
>JBFFUJ010000090.1:0-9061 GCA_041571375.1 Lysobacterales bacterium
AGCAGCGTCGCCAATTGGCCGAGGAGGCCGAGGCGGCCGTCCGCGCGGCCTATGCCGCGGAGTTGCCGGATGCCTGTAACCTACACCCGGTTTTTGCCGCCCCGGGGGCTCCGCAACGGGCATCTGCAGTCGTTGCTGGCCAGCAGTTTCATCCGCAGGCAGTCGGTCCTGCGGCGGTCGCGTCCACTCAGGCGCGCGGCCGGGGTCTGGACGCTGGATGGCGGCGATGGAGTCCGGCTGCAGGGCCTCTATTCGCCGCAAAATGGCGCCAGCCGCGGACTGGCCGTTCTGCTGCACGGCTGGGAGGGCAGCGTGCACTCGAATTACGTGCTCGGCAACGGAGCGCGCCTCTTCAGAGAGGGCTTCGATGTGTTCCGCCTCAATTTTAGGGACCACGGCGATACCCACCACCTGAACCCGGAGATGTTCCATTCCTGCCGGATCGGCGAAGTGGTCCACGCGCTGCATGAGCTGCAGGATCGGCTGGCCGCGGATCGTTGGTTCCTGGCCGGCTATTCGCTGGGCGGCAATTTTGCCATGCGGGTGGCTCTGCGCGCGCAGGAGGCGGAGTTGACGCTCGGCCAGGTCGTGGCGGTGAATCCGGTGATCGACCCGGCCGCCGCGATGCACGCCATGGAGCATGGGCTGCAGTTTTACGAGCGCTACTTCGAGCGCAAGTGGTCGCGTTCGCTGCGCATCAAAAAAAAGTGTTTCCCGGAACTGTACGGAGAAGAGACCTGGCACGAGATCCGCGGCCTCAGGCAGCGCACCCATTACCTGGCGACCCGTCATGCCGGGTTCGAGAGCGCGGATGACTATTTTCAGGGCTACTCGATCGCCGGTGACCGGCTGGCTGCCCTGCGGGTTCCTGCGACCCTCCTGACCTCGGAAGACGACCCGGTGGTGCCGGTCGCCGATTTCCGGACGCTACCCGAAATCCCGGCGCTGGAGGTCATCATCACGCGTTACGGCGGCCATTGCGGTTTTCTCAAGAACTGGAAAATGGAAAGCCTCGCCGAGGACCTGATCGCCGGGAAATTCCGGGCGGCTGCCGGCCGCGCCTGATCGCGAGGGAAGCTTGGAGCGGGTGAACGGACTCGAACCGTCATCTCCAGCTTGGGAAGCTGGGGTAATAACCATTATACGACACCCGCAACCGGCCTGATCTTACCAGAAACGGCGGCCTAAGCAACGAGTGCCCTGACGTGCTCGGCTGCCGCCGAGGCCAGCGCTTCCAGATCGTAGCCGCCCTCCAGAATCGACAGCAACCGCCCGTCGCAGACGTCGTCGGCAATGGTGCGGATACGCTCCGTGATCCAGCCGTAATCGGCATCCTGCAACTCGAGTTGCGCCAATGGGTCCTGCTCGTGCGCGTCGAACCCGGCCGACACGATGACCAGGTCGGGACGGAAGCGTTCCAGCGCCGGCAGTCCCCTGTCGTCCCATGCCTCCCGGAACTCCGCGCTCCCCGAGCCGGGGGGCAGCGGCATGTTGAGCACATTGCCGCAGCCGGTCTCCCCGGCTGCGCCGGTTCCCGGATAAAGCGGAAACTGGTGGCTGGACAGGTACAGGATGTCCGGCGAGTCCGCAAAAATCGCCTGGGTGCCGTTGCCGTGGTGAACGTCGAAATCCAGTATGGCGACCCGGTTGGCTCCGAGCGCTGCCTGGGCATGGCGGGCGGCCACCGCGGCATGGTTCAGCAGGCAGAAACCCATTGCGACGGCGGCCTCCGCGTGGTGGCCGGGCGGTCGGGTGACGCAGAAGGCGTTGCGCGCCCTGGCTGTGAACAATTGGTCCAGCGCAAAACAGGCGCCGCCGCTGCCGCGCAGCGCGGCGTCGAGCGAACCGGCGGAAAGCCAGGTATCCGGATCCAGCGGGACGCGCTCGCCCTTGGACTCGGCAGGCGGTTCCAGCTCGACGAGTTTGGCCCAGTAAGTCTCGGGATGTACACGCCCGATCTGTTCGGCGGTGGCTTTGGGTGCCGGCAGGAGTTCGGTGTCTGGGATGCCGTCGATGGCGCCGAGCACTGCGGTAATCCGCTCCATCCGCTCGGGATGGCGCGGCCCGGGGTCGTGCCGGAGGCAGTCGTCATGGTGGATGATCAGTGTGTTCATTCCATCTATGCCGCAGTCTCAGCGTAAGCCCTCAATATGCGCCTGAGGCAAGGGAAATGCACGTGCTCTCCTTGACCTCTTCCATCACCACGTAGCTGCGCGAATCGCTGACGCCGGGCAGGGCGAGGATTTTCTCGCCCAGGAGTTGGCGATATTCCTGCATGTCGCGCACCCTGGCCTTGAGCAGGTAGTCGAAGTTGCCCGAAACCAGGTGGCATTCCAGCAATTCGGGCAGCTTCAACGCCTCGTTGCGGAATCTGCGAAAGGCATCGGGGGACGTTCGCAATAGATCGATTTCGACGAAGACCAGCAAGCCCGCGCCGACCATGCCGGGCTCCAGCAGGGCCGTGTAGCCCTTGATGTAGCCGTCACGCTCCAGCCGGCGCACCCGCTCGAGGCAGGGCGTCGGGGTCAGATTTACCTTGCGGGCGAGGGCCACGTTGGAAATGCGCCCGTCCTGCTGAAGACAGTCGAGTATCAGCCGATCGGTGCGGTCCAGTGGTCGCGGTCTGCGCTGCATTTGTTTCACAGAAATACCTGCCTGACTTTAGTTCAACAGCATAATATGCTTTAAATTCGCTCTATTTAGGACAAAATACCATGTATTAATAGGTAAAATCAGAATATTAACTAACCGGAGAGTGCAAAACCATGAAAATCGGCGTGCCCAGGGAAATCAAGAACAACGAATACCGGGTCGGCCTCGTCCCTGCGTCGGTCCGCGAGTTGGCTCATCGCGGCCACGAGGTGTTGATCGAATCGACGGCGGGGCATGGAATCGGGGTGGAAGACACCGAGTTCGAAGCGGCGGGCGCGAAGATCCTGCCGGATGCAGCCAGCGTGTTCGATGGGGCTGAGATGATCGTCAAGGTCAAGGAGCCGCAGGCGGAAGAGCGCGCGATGCTGCGCGAACACCACACCTTGTTCACTTACCTGCACCTGGCGCCGGATGCGCCACAGGCCGAAGGGCTGATTGCCAGCGGAGCCACCTGCATCGCTTACGAAACCGTCACCGACGATCACGGCCACCTTCCCTTGCTCGCGCCCATGTCGGAAGTCGCCGGCCGCCTGTCCATTCAGGCGGGCGCCTGGTGCCTGGAGCGGGCCCACGGCGGCTCGGGCGTATTGATCGGTGGCGTGCCCGGCGTGGAGCCGGCGAAAGTCGTCATCATCGGCGGCGGCGTGGTCGGCCTCAATGCCTGCCAGATGGCGGTCGGGCTGGGTGCCCGCGTGGTCGTTCTGGACCGCAACCTCGAAGTCCTGCGTTTCCTGGACGCGACCTTCGAGAGCCGTATCGAGACCGTATTCTCCAGCGTCGAGTCCATCGAACGGCACATTCGGGATGCCGACCTGGTGATCGGCGCCGTGCTGATACCGGGAGCTGCCGCGCCGAAGCTGGTGACCCGGGAGGATCTGAAGAACATGCGTAATGGCTCGGTGCTGGTCGACGTCTCGATCGATCAGGGCGGATGCTTCGAGACTTCGAAGGCGACCACGCATGCCGAGCCGACTTATGTCGTCGACGGCGTCGTGCACTATTGCGTTGCCAACATGCCGGGTGCCGTGCCCCGGACTTCGGCTTTTGCCCTGAACAATGCGACCCTGCCGTTCACGCTGGCGCTGGCCGAAAAAGGCCCGAAGCAGGCCTTGCTGGATGACCATCACCTGCTGAACGGTCTCAACGTGCACCGCGGGATGGTTACCTACCAGGATGTCGCGCGTGACCTGGGTCACGAATACGTGCCGGCCAGAGAGGCTCTCACCCTGAATCACGCCACCTAGCGCCGGCGGCCGGCCCAGCCGGCCATTCCGCTGCATCGCGCGGCGATCAGGCCCGGCCGGCCGGGATTCAGCCGGCCCGGTACTTTTCCCTCATGCGGGCGACGGCGTCGCGGATTAGCTCTTCGAGCACACCGTGGTCCACGGAGTCGAGGTTTTTCAGGTACAGGCAGGACTTCCCCAACCGGTGCGGCCCGAGCTTTTCCAGCAGGTCGCCGTAACGCGCGAAGCCGGGCATGATGTAAAGGGTCAGGGCCGATTTCCGCGGAGCGAAACCGGTCAGGAAAAATTCACCCTCCCGCCCGCTGGCGTAACGATAGCGGTAACTGCCGAAGCCGATCATACCGCCCCCCCACATCTTGGGCGGGTGGTCGGTGATATGCCGCATCAGGGCGATCAGTGCGCTGGAATCCTGCCGCCTGCCTGCGTCGTCCAGCCCGGCGATGAAATCCGCGACGCTGTCTTCGTTTGCGATGGTCTTGTTGCCGGCCATGGTTTGCTCCGGGGCTGCGGGAGTGTCGTTTCAAGTAAAGCGTTCGGGGGGCGTGGCGTCAACGGGGCTTGATTCTGTGGCCCGCGATTGGGTAATCTCAGCAATATGTTCAAAATAATAGACAGTGAATCTGATGAATGTAGATGTCGGTAGGCAGTTGCGTGCCGTACGCACGGCATTCGGATTGAGTCAGCGAGAACTGGCTAAGCGGGCCGGAGTCACCAACGGCATGATCTCCCTGATCGAACAGGACCGTGTCAGCCCTTCGGTTGGATCGCTGCAGAAAATCCTGGCGGCCTTCCCGATGACCATAGCGGAGTTTTTCACCCGGGACATGGCTTCGGGGGAAGAGGTTGTGTTCCGGGGCAGCGAAATGCCCGACATGGGTACCGGTGAGATCGAATACCGCCTGGTCGCGGCTTCGAGGCGGGATCGAAAGATGTCCATACTTGCCGAGACCTATCAGCCGGATTCGGACACCGGCGAAGACCTGTTGACGCATTCCGGCGAAGAGGGCGGGGTCGTGGTCGAGGGTGAACTGGAACTGACCGTGGCCGGAAAAACCTGGGTGCTGAAACCTGGTGACGCCTATTACTTCGACAGCCGCCTGCCCCATCGATTTCGTAATATCGGCACCGTGCCGGCGCGGGTAGTCAGCGCCAATTCGCCGCCAACCATCTGAAGCCAAGAGCGGACGGGGTGAATTAAATCATCTCAATTCGCCCCGTCCGCGTTTGTGGAACGGTTTGCGCGAGGTTTCAGAAGTCGAATGTCTTCGACAGCGTCAACACGAAATTCGTATCAGAGCTGCCGCCGAGAAGCGTGGAATCACTGTAGATCACCGTGAAGGAGTAATCGAACAGCTCCGTGTCCTGGACTGACAGCGTGTCACCATAGCCGGCCTCGTAATAGCTGCCGTCGAAATCGTTCTCAAAGGTGGCGATCCTGCCGAAGAAACCGTTGTATTCTGCGGTCAGCGAGTAGTATTCGTAGTCCAGCTTTGGGCCGCCGAAATTGTCGTAGGTTCCGATGGCGGCGTCGAAGGTGAGGAATCTCCAGCCGGCGCTCAGGTTGACTTCCTTGTAGGTGTCGTCGAAGTCGCCGGTATACGTGTAGATCGTTCCGCCGACGCCGAAACTGAACTCACCGACGTCGAAACCGTAGCCCCCGTAATAGTCGATCTCGAGACCGTCACCGACGTCCGCGCCCCAGGTGCCGAGATAGAAACCTCCGGCTTCGAGGTCCAGCCCCCCCATGGCCGAAGAGGTTTTCTGCGGAATGCCGCGGAAAATGTATTCCGAGTTATAGCCAATGTTCGCGGAAAGATCGACCGCGGCTGCGGTGGCGGATACCGAGGCCAGGGACAGGGCCAGGCCAAAGGTTGCGAGTTTGCTGTGCATGATCGGGGCCTCCAGTTTGCTAGTCAGGTCATTGCGGCGGCCGCCCGGGGCGTCCCGCTCTGCCGGAATCAATGCACATGCCGTGCCATCGATTCATTATCGCTCATTTTCAACCACTTATAACCGATCATACAGCCGCGGATCCCCGTCGACACGCCTCACGAACGGGCATATATGTGGTGCGCTGCATCATTGTTGGGCACGGTGGCGGGCGCCCGGTTTCCGGTCCTGCGTGGTTGCCGGACCTGCCGCCAGCGGGCGCCCAACTGCGGGGCGGTTGCTTCACTTCGTCTTCCCAATCCGCCAATCGTTAATTATAATTAACAGACTTTCCGTTCAATCCAATTGACAGGCGGTCCGCATGAAAACCCAGCGTACGACGGTTGATTCCTACTGGATGCCGTTCACGGCCAACCGCGACTACAAGACGAAACCGCGCGTGTTCGTGGGCGCGGACGGGCAGTACTACCTGACCGAGGACGGGCGCCGGCTCTATGACGCCTTTTCCGGCCTGTGGACCAGCGGCCTGGGGCACTGCCATCCGAAAATCGTCGCGGCGGTGCAGAAACAGGTTGCCACCCTGGATTATTCGCTAGGCTTTCAGGCCGGTTCCGACCGTGTTTTCGAATTGTCGGAAAAGCTGACCGCGATGGCGCCCGAGGGATTCAACAAAGTGTTCTTTACCAATTCGGGTTCGGAGTCGGCCGACACCTCGCTGAAAATCGCGCTGGCCTACCACCGTGCGCGCGGCGAAGGGCAGCGGACCCGGCTGATCGGCCGCGAGAAGGGCTACCACGGCGTCAACTTCGGCGGCATGTCGGTGGGTGGCATGACGCCCAACCGCAAGGCCTTCGGCAGCAATCTGCTGCCTGGCGTGGATCACCTGCGGCACACCCTGAACGTGGAGAAGAACGCCTTCAGCCGTGGGCTGCCGAAGTGGGGCGCTCACCTGGCTGAGGACCTGGAACGCCTGGCCCAGCTACACGATGGCAGCAATATCGCCGCGGTAATCGTCGAGCCGGTGCCCGGCTCGGCGGGCATCATCCCCCCGCCGCAGGGCTACCTGGAGCGGTTGCGGGAAATCTGCGACCAGCATGGAATCCTGCTGATTTTCGACGAGGTCATCAACGCCTTCGGCCGGGTCGGCACTTCATTCGGGGCAGAGCGCCTTGGTGTCATGCCGGACATGATCAATCTGGCCAAGGGTCTGACCAACGGCGTGATCCCGATGGGCGCGGTGCTGGTTCGCGACGAGATTTATGAGGCCTTCATGAGCGGCCCCAGTCAGATGATCGAGCTGTTCCACGGCTACACCTATTCCGGCCATCCGGTGGCGGCCGCCGCCGGCTGCGCCGCGCTGGAGGCCTACCAGGAAGAGGGGACCTTCGAGCAGGCCAGCTCGCTGGAAGGGCATTTCGAGGAAGCGCTGCATTCGCTCGACGACCAGGCGCTGGTCACGGACGTGCGCAACTTCGGCCTGATGGGCGGCGTCGACCTCGCATCCCGTCCCGGAGCCATCGGGATGCGCGGCCTGGAGGCACACAAGCGCCTGTTCTGGGAAGAAGGCCTGGTGGTGCGTCACAGCGCCGACCTGCTGCAGTTCGCGCCTTTCCTGAATTCACGGCCCGAAGACATCACCATGACCTTCGAGAAAGTCCGCAAGGTCCTCGACAGCATCGACTAGGAAACCACAATGAGCACCGACGTACTGCATGCAGTCACCACCGGGGAAGCGGTGGGGCATTTCATCAATGGCCAGCAGGTCGCGGGCAGCGGCCGCAGCCAGGACGTTTTCAACCCGGCCACCGGCGCGGTTACCCGCCAGGTCGCGCTGGCCGGCCGGGAAACGGTCGAGGAAGCCATCGCCGCCGCCGAGGCGGCATTCCCGGCCTGGCGCGACACGCCTCCGCTCAAGCGGGCACGCATCATGTTCCGCTTCAAGGAACTGCTCGAAAGAAACGCCGACGAGATCGTCGCGCTGATCACCGAGGAGCACGGCAAGGTGCTGCACGATGCACTGGGCGAGCTGCAGCGCGGCATCGAGGTCGTCGAGTACGCCTGCGGCGCACCCGAGTTCCTCAAGGGCGAGCACAGCAAGAACGTCGGGCCCGCCATTGACAGCTGGAGCGAGTTCCAGCCGCTGGGCGTGGTGGCTGGAATCACGCCGTTCAATTTCCCGGCGATGGTGCCGATGTGGATGTACCCGATGGCCATTGTCTGCGGCAACACCTTCGTGCTGAAGCCGTCCGAGCGCGACCCGTCGGCTCCGCTGCGGATCGCCGAACTCTTCCGCGAAGCGGGTTTGCCGGACGGGGTCTTCAACGTGGTCAACGGCGACAAGGAAGCGGTCGACACGCTGTTGACCGATCCCCGCGTGCAGGCGGTGTCCTTTGTCGGATCGACTCCGGTGGCCGAGTACGTCTACCGCACGGGCACCGCGCACGGCAAGCGCGTGCAGGCGCTCGGCGGCGCCAAGAACCACGCCATCGTGATGCCTGACGCCGACATGGACAACGCGGTGTCCGCGCTGATGGGCGCGGCATACGGCTCATGCGGCGAGCGCTGCATGGCGATTTCAGTCGTCGTGACAGTCGGTGAGGACACTGGCGACACGCTGGTGGCGAAGCTGCGGGAGCAGTTGGCCGGACTGAAAGTCGGCAATGGCTGCGACAATTCGAACAATATGGGCCCCCTGGTGACCCGGACGCATTGCGACAGGGTCCGCGGTTATGTCGACCTGGGCGTGGAGGAGGGCGCCGACCTGGTGGTCGATGGCCGAGGCCTGGAGGTCGCGGGGCACGAGAAAGGCTTTTTCCTGGGCGGCACCCTGTTCGACCGTGTTACCCCGGACATGAAGATCTACCAGGACGAGATTTTCGGTCCGGTGCTTTGCGTGGTGCGCGCGAACGGCATGCAGGAGGCGATGGATCTGATCGACGCGCACGAATATGGCAATGGCACCTGCATTTTCACCCGCGATGGCGAGGCGGCCCGCTACTTCTGTGACAACATCAAGGTCGGGATGGTCGGGGTGAACGTTCCGCTGCCGGTCCCGGTCGCTTACCACAGTTTTGGCGGCTGGAAGCGGTCGCTGTTCGGTGACCTTTATGCCTACGGTCCGGATGCCGTGCGCTTTTACACGCGACGCAAGACCATCACCCAGCGCTGGCCGTCGGGCGGCGTGCGCGAACAGGCCCAGTACACATTCCCCAGTAACGCGTAAAAGTCTGGGGTCGGAGCTTTGGGGTCAGAGTAAAGTGCCGGAGTCGCCCACT
>JBFFUJ010000091.1:0-8965 GCA_041571375.1 Lysobacterales bacterium
ATGGGTGGTGCAGGTCGGTAGCTTTGCCGAGGAACCCAATGCCCAGAGGCTGGTGAGCCGCTTGCGTGAGGGCGGGTACAGCGCCTTCGCGGAGGCCGTGACCGATACCACGGGGACGGTGTACAAGGTGCGGGTGGGACCCGAGATCGAGCGCGAGTCCGCGTTGCGGATCGCCGAGGCCTTGCGGCGGGACATGGCGCTCGACGGACTGGTCATGAGCGCGGATTGATGCACCGCTCGCATGGGTTGGCCTGATTACATTATCCTTTCGGTCATCGCCCTGTCCGTCCTGGTCGGGCTCATACGCGGTTTCATCCGTGAGGCCTTCGCGCTGGTCGTCTGGACCGCCGCCTTCGTCATCGCGTTCAAGTTCTCGGCGCCGACCGCGGACCTCATGGCGGAAACCATCGAGCTGCCTTCCGCACGGACCGCGCTGGCCTTCGGTGGCCTGTTCCTGGCCGTGTTGCTGGTGGGCGGGCTGATTACCTTTCTGGTCGGCCAACTGGTGGATCGCACGGGCTTGAGCGGGACCGATCGCCTTCTCGGCGCGGTGTTCGGTGCGGGCAGGGGCCTGGTGTTGGTCGTTCTGGTACTGCTGGTGGCGGGCTTTACACCGATACCCCGGGATCAGTGGTGGCGCGAGGCGCCCCTGGTCCAGTCGCTGCTGCCATTGGCGTCGTGGTCGTCCCGATTCCTGCCGGACTCGGTGCTCGATTACCTGGACCTGTATGGGGAGGAGCCCACTGCGGAGGCAGCTGCGGGGCCGGAAGTTCTCTGAGCGGGCGGGCATGCTAGAATCGCCTCGCAGTATCCTGACCGTAGCCTGAGGCCCCGGGCCATGTGTGGAATCATCGGAATGGTCGGTTCCCAGCCGGTCGCGCCCGAAATCTACGAAGCGCTGACAGTTCTGCAGCACCGTGGTCAGGACGCCGCGGGCATTGCCACGCTGGATGGGCATCGCCTGCATCTCGCCAAGGCCAACGGGCTGGTGCGCGACGTATTCACGGCCGAGCACGTGGCCCGCCTGCAGGGTTCAGCCGGCATCGGCCATGTGCGCTACCCGACGGCCGGGTGCGAAGACTCGGCGGAAGCCCAGCCGTTTTACGTCAACTCACCGCATGGCATTGCGCTGGGACACAACGGCAACCTGAACAATACCGAGGAACTCAAGGCAGAGCTCATCGCAAGCGATCGGCGGCACCTGAACACCGATTCCGATTCCGAAGTACTGCTCAACATACTTGCCCATGAATTGCACTCGCAGGACGGCGGCGAGATGTCCGCACAGGGTATCTTCCGGGCCGTGGACGGTGTGCATCAACGCTGCCGCGGCGCCTATGCCGTGATCGCGCTGATCGTCGACCAGGGCATTCTGGGCTTCCGTGACCCCCACGGTATCCGGCCGGTGGTGCTCGGCCGCCGCGAGGGCAAGCGGGGGACGGAGTATGCCATCGCCTCGGAGAGCGTGGCGCTGGACACGCTGGGCTTCGAGTTGATGCGGGACCTCCGTCCCGGCGAGGCCGTGCTGATCGATTTCGAAGGGCGCCTGCACGAGCATCAGAGCCGGAGCGCGCAAGCGCTTTCGCCCTGTATCTTCGAGTTTGTGTATTTTGCCCGCCCCGATTCGATGATCGACGACATCTCGGTGTACAAGGCGCGCCTGCGCATGGGGCAGGCGTTGTCGCGCAAGATCCTCTCGGAGTGGCCGGACCACGACATCGACGTGGTGATTCCCGTGCCCGATACCAGCCGCACCGCAGCGCTGCCGCTGGCCTATGACCTGGGCGTCAAGTACCGGGAGGGCTTCATCAAGAACCGTTACATCGGTCGCACCTTCATCATGCCTGGCCAGGATCAGCGAGCGGCCTCCGTGCGGCACAAGCTCAATGCGATCGAGCTCGAGTTTCGCCGCAAGAATGTGCTGTTGGTGGACGACTCCATCGTGCGGGGCACCACCTCCCGTCAGATCATCCAGATGGCCCGGGAGGCCGGAGCGCGCAAGGTCTATTTCGCGTCCGCCGCGCCGCCCGTGCGGTATCCCAATATTTACGGTATCGATATGCCGGCACCGGCCGAGTTGGTGGCCAGTGGCAAAGACGAATCCGCCATCGAGCGGGAACTCGGCGCCGACCGGCTGATCTATCAGCGCCTCGACGACCTCGTGGAAGCCTGTCGTGAGGGCAATTCCCGGATCACGCGCTTCGACACCTCGTGTTTCTCTGGCGAATACGTCACCGGGGTCGAACCCGGCTATCTCGAGAAGGTTCAGCAACTGCGCTCGGACCGGGCGAAATCCGAGCGCCGCTCCCAGTCGAGCGCCCCCCGCCTGGCCAGCTGAGCGTCCGCGCGGAACGCGCATTGACGCTGGTAGACCAGCGTGTTACTAAGTTTCTAAGCATAATTGCGAAATACACTGAATTGACAGCAGAAAAGTACAGAGAACCCATGTCCAAGGTGGACACCGCCTGGTTGCGCATGGAGCAGCCCACCAACCTGATGATGATCACCGGGGTGGTGTTGTTTCGCGAGCCGCTGGACTATCGCCGGTTGCTCGCAACCATCGAGCAGCGATTCCTCGCCTTTCGCCGGTTTCGCCAGAAAACGATCGATGGTGCGGCCGGCGCGCACTGGGTGCTGGACGAGGATTTCGACATCCGCCATCACGTGCGTCGCATTGCCCTGCCGGGTGCGGCCGACCGGCAAGAACTGCAAGCCCTGACTGCGGAGCTGGCCAGTACCCCGCTGGATACATCGCGCCCGCTGTGGCAATTCCACCTGGTCGAAAATTACTGCGACGGGCCAGCGCTGATCATGCGCATCCACCACTGCATCGCGGACGGTATCGCCCTGGTGCAGGTATTTCTCTCCCTGACCGACACCCACCGCGAGGGACGGCCCTCGGCTGAGCGGACCGAGAGCTGGAAGGTGCGCCGGGTCGAGGAGTCGGAGGTGTTTCGACGGCTGGTCGAACCCGCCCGGGAGGGAATCGATTTCGCCACCCACCTGGGCTTGCGGGTCGTTGAGGAGGCGCGCAAGGTGCTGCAGGATCCCGTCACGGCCGGCAGCTACGCGCAGGAGGCGGGCGAGATCGTGCGCGAGTTCGTGCATTCGCTGGCCTTGCCGAATGATCCACCGACGCGCTTCAAGGGATGCCTGGGCGTGCGTAAGCAGGTCGCGTGGGCGGAGCCGTTATCGCTGGCCGAAGTCAAGGCCGTCAGCAAGGTGTTCGGCTGTACCGTTAATGACGTGCTGATCTCGGCGGTGAGCGGTGCGATCCGCAGTTACATGCTGGAACGGGGCGACGCGCCGGATGCGGTGGTCGATTTCCGCGCCACGGTACCGGTCAACCTGCGCCCGCTCGAACACGCGCGGGAGCTGGGCAACCATTTCGGCCTCGTGTTCCTGTCCCTGCCGCTGTCGGTCGCCAATCCGCTGGAACGGCTGTACACGGTGAACCAGCGCATGAACGAGCTGAAGTCGTCCAAGCAGGCGGCCGTCACGTTCGGATTCCTGGCCGCCCTGGGCATGGGGCCCAGCGTGCTGCAGAAACCGGTTCTGGACATTTTGAGCCAGAAAGCCTCCGCGGTGCTGACCAACGTGCCGGGACCCCAGTACCCGCTCTACCTGGCCGGCTCGAGAATGGAGCAGTTGATGTTCTGGGTGCCACAGAACGGCAGCATCGGCCTGGGCATCAGCATTCTCAGTTATGACGGCAAGGTATTTTTCGGCCTGATCAGCGACCGCGGGCTGGTACCCGATCCGCATAACATCATTTCCCGATTCAGGCCGGAGTTCGAGAAACTGCTTTACCTGGCCCTGATGCTGCCCCTTGAGGCGCGTCCCGACAGCCTGCTAGCGGAGCGGATCATCATCGGCAGTCTGCCGGCGGGCTGAAAGCCCTCGGTCGGCGTCGGGGTCTACTCCAACTCGGCCAGCGCCGCCTCCACATCCAGCTTCTCCATGGCATCCTTCGGGGACATCTCGGAGGCCCGGACATACAGTTCCGTGACCTCGTCCAGCCTGCGTTCCCCGAACAGCAGGTACAGCCCATTGGCGCACTCGATACGGGCGATGGGTGAGTCCGGGGTGAGTTCGAGGGCGCGCTCGAAATGCTCCAGGGCCGCCTCGATGCTCGCCCCGTAGGTCATGGCGCCAATCATCTTGCCCACCTTGTCGATGACCTCCGCGTGGTACATCCCGAATGCCGTGTGGGCCTCGGAATGCTCGGGGGCCAGGGTGAGGGTGGTCTCCAGGGCTTGCTGGATCCTGGCGCCCACGCCCTGCCGCAAAGCCTGCATGACGGAGATGCTCTGGCTGTATCGTCCCAAATTGAACGCCAGGAAGTAGTGGGTGTTCGGATCGTCGGGCAAAACCTGCGCGGCGCGCTCAGCGCGCTCGACAGCGTTCAGGAAGATCTCGCGGCGTCGGCCCTCATCAGGCTCCAGGTAGGTCGCGTAAATGCCTGCCGCCTTGTTGGCGGCGGCGTGGGCGAGGTAGCCGCAGCGCTCCGCACGCGCCACCGCCCCCTGGAAGTCACCACCATGGAAGCAGCGCCAGGCCTGCCGGATATCGGCGGCCAGCTGCGCGAGATTGCCATCGAAGGCGGCCGGCGCGGCTTCGGGGTATTCCTCGAGCTGGCGTGCCACCCACTCGGGGTCAGGAAACACCATGCCGTCGCCGCGGTGCAGGTCCGGCCAGGCCTCGGCGAGACGCTCGCCGGGATAGTCGAATTCGGATGCGTTATGGGGAAATGGATGCCAGCGTTCCATGGGATTCCTGCTCTGCGAGTTGACGCCTTAATGCGGCCCGATCTTAGGGTGTTTGCTCTAATTTCCGGCGCTAGGATATACCCATATCATCATCAGCGCTCGCCAGCGCAAGGAGCATGAAATGGCTAAGAAGACACTGAAAAAGAAGGTACAACCGAAAGCAGCCGCCGGCAAGTACGCGGCGCCGGTGGTCGACACGGCCCGCGAGATCTGGCTGGCCGGCCTGGGTGCATTTTCAATGGCCCAGCAAGAGAGTGGCAAGCTGATCGAACAGGGTAACAAGCTGTTCGAGAAACTGGTTGCCGAGGGCACCAGCCTGGAGAAGAAAACGCGTGATGCCGCGGGCACCGCGGTGGGCGATCTCCGCGGAGATATGGAATCACGGGTCGACTCCGTGAAACAGCAGGCGGCGGACAACTGGGACAAGCTGGAAAACATCTTCGAGGATCGCGTGGCGCGCGTGCTCGGCCGCCTGGGCGTACCGACCGCGGATGACGTGCACAAGCTGTCCGATCGCGTGCAGAAGCTGTCCAAGCAGGTCGCAGAGCTGTCAAAGGCCAAGACCAATGGCGCCAAGGCGCCGGCGGCACGCAAGGCAGGCACCAAGAAGGCTGCCGGGCGGACCGCAGCGCGGTAGCACGCCGCAGGCATTTTGGGCTTCGGGGCCGGCATGAGTGCCGGCCCTTTTTTCAGGCCTCGCGATACTGGGTGATCAGCGCGGTGATCTGGCTGGCTTCCGGCTGTCGCAGGTAGGGCAGGAGCAGGTGCAGTACACGGGCGACCGCCCGGGGGAGAATCGAGCCGTCGTCGAGGCCGGGATCCCCCTCAGCCTCAGCGAACGGAATCCAGCTGCTCATCACCAGCAGCAGGTTATCGAGCAGCAGTTGCGCATCGTCCGCCCCGATCTCCATGATCCCGTGGCTCACGAGCCCGCCGAGCAGGCGTTCCAGTGTCCGGCGTTGCTTGGCAAGGAGGCCGTGGAAGGCTCTGCGCAGGTTTGGAATGCGCGCGCAGAGGTCGTCGAGGTTGCGGTACAGGAAGCGGAACCGGCCCATGGTTTCGAACATCAGGTGCAGGCGCAGCCAGAGTTCCTCGGTGTCCGGCCGCTCGTTGTCTCCCAGTTCAAGCACTGGCTGAAGGCTGATGAGGTAGCGCTTGAACAGCTCCAGCGCGATGTCGTCCTTGCTGTGGAAATGGTAATAGAGGTTGCCGGGGCTGATGTCGGCCTCGGTGGCGATGTGGTTGGTTGACACGTTGGGCTCGCCGTGGCGGTTGAACAGCGCGAGGCTGGTCGCCAGGATCAGTTCCCGCGTGTCGCGGCGTACCATGTCGGAGGTTCCGGGGCTAGTGACCGGGATCTGCGCCCAGGGAGCGCGCGAGGTCGATGTACTGCTGCTGGGCTTGTTCACGCGGCAGGCCCTGGAGTGCCTCCCAGGCTTCGAACTTGGCCGCCGCGACGAAATCGAAGATGCCGGGCCTTGGGCCGTGCGCGTCGCCCTCGGAGCCTTGCTTGTACAGGGCATAGAGGCGCAGCAGCACGTCGTTGTCCGGGCGCTCCTGCAGGTTCTTCACCGCTGCCGCCGCCTGTTCGAAGAGCGGCTTGATTTCGGTCATCTGAAAATCCTCGGTCAGGCAACACAATGGGCCGGGTCGTACCGAAACGATCTGCTAAGATCGTAGCACGTGGCACACAGGATGTGCCTGACCTGCGCCATCGGAGCATGTCTATGAATTACTTCATCACCGGCGGTACCGGCTTCATCGGCCGTCACGTTATTCAGCTGCTGCTGGAGAAGAAGAAACAGGCCCGCATCTACGTCCTGGTGCGGCGCGGTTCACGCGCAAAGTTCGACAAGTTGCGCAGGCGTTGGGGCGCCGGGAGCGAGCGGGTGCTGCCGATCACCGGCGACCTCACCCGCTCGATGCTGGGGGTGCCCGCCGCCAAGCGCCGGGAGCTGGCAGGAAAGATCAACCACATGTTCCACCTGGCGGCCGTGTATGACCTCATGGCCGATGCCGACGAGCAGGTGCCGGTGAACGTCAAGGGCACCCAGAACGCTTTGCGCTTTGCTGAAAATATCGGCGTCAAGCGTTTCCATCACGTCAGTTCGATTGCCGCTGCCGGTCTCTATCAGGGCGTCTTTCGGGAGGACATGTTCGAGGAGGCTCACGACCTCGACCATCCCTATTTCCGCACCAAGCATGAATCCGAGGGACTGGTGCGGCACGAGTGCCGCGTGCCGTGGCGCATCTACCGCCCGGGGATCGTCGTGGGCCACTCCAAGACCGGCGAGATCGACAAGATCGACGGGCCCTATTATTTCTTCAAGCTGATACAGAAACTGCGCAGCGTGCTGCCCGCCTGGATGCCGACGCTGGGGATCGAAGGGGGACGAATCAACATGGTTCCGGTGGATTATGTCGCCAGCGCCATGGTCCATATCGCTCACCGGCCCGGTCTCGACCGGCAGTGCTTTCATCTCACCGACCCCAAGCCGAAGCGTATTGGCGAGGTGCTGAACCTGTTTGCGGAAGCCGCGCATGCCCCGCAGATGACCATGCGGGTCGACGCGCGCCTGTTCAATTACATACCTTCCGCGGTCAAGCAGGGCCTGCGCATGTTGCCGCCGGTCCGACATATTTCAGACCAGGTGATGAAAGACCTCGGCATGCCGCCCGGCATTCTCAGGTTCGTCAACTATCCCACCCGCTTCGATTGTCGGGAAGCGGAACGCGCCCTGCAGGGCAGCGGCATCCAGTTGCCCCGGCTGGAGGATTACGCATGGCAACTCTGGGACTACTGGGAACGCAACCTCGACCCGGATCTGTTCATCGATCGCAGCCTCAGGGGGCATGTCGAGGACCAGGTCGTGGTGATCACCGGGGCGTCCTCCGGGATCGGCCGGGCGACCGCCGTGATGATGGCCCGGGCGGGAGCCAAGGTCATGCTGGTGGCCCGCGGCGCGGAACAGCTGTCCGTCACTCAGGCGGAAATCCGGGACGAGGGCGGCCAGGCCTGGAGTTTTCCGTGCGATATCACTGATCTGGATGCGTGCGATCGGCTGGTCGAGCGCATCCAGAAGCAGCATGGGCCCATCGAGGTTCTGGTCAACAATGCCGGGCGCTCGATCCGACGATCCATTGCCTTGTCTTTCGATCGCTTTCACGATTTCGAGCGCACCATGCAGTTGAACTATTTCGGCGCGCTGCGCCTCATCCTGGGGGTGCTGCCCGGCATGACCAAGCGGCGCTCGGGGCAGATCATCAATATTTCCTCGATTGGGGTGCTGAGCAACGCGCCCCGGTTCTCCGCGTACGTGGCCTCAAAATCGGCGCTGGACGCCTTCTCCCGTTGCGCGTCGTCCGAGTACAGCGACATGGGCATCTCGTTCACCACCATCAACATGCCGCTGGTGCGCACGCCGATGATTGCGCCCACGAAGATCTACGACAACCTGCCGGCAATTACTCCGGAGGAAGCGGCGCAGATGGTGAAACAGGCGGTGATTTACCGCCCGCAGCGGATCGCCACGCGGCTCGGGATCTTTGCCGCCATGCTGCATGCCATGGCGCCCAAGGTGGCCGAGATCATCATGAACAGCGCGTTTCGAATGTTTCCGGACTCAGCCGCTGCGCGGGGCATTGCCGAGGCGCAGCAACAGGCCTCGCAGGAGCAGATTGCATTCGCGAGCCTGATGCGGGGCATTCACTGGTAGTGGCAGTCGCCCGTTCAGCGGGCGATCTGGCTTTCCAGCACGTCCATCAGGTCATCGAGGGTCTTGGCCAACTCCCGGGTCACCGGAGCGTGCGAGGACCGCCCGTCGCCGATGCTGCTGGTCAGGGTCCGCGATGGATCGCGCAACAACTTGGTGCGCAGGCGCATGCCATGCCGCTTCAGGATGGGGTTGATCTCGGCCGCGCGCGTCAGCAGGTCACGCCGCGTGGACTGGTAGGCGTGCTCGCACAGCGCGTTGCGGCTCGCGTAACTGAAAATATTGGTGAAGAAGATTTCCTCGTCGTCGCGGTCGGGCTCCAGCAGGACCAGATCCGCGGCGGGATGGCTGCTGCGGTATTTTTGAAAGCCGATTTTCATGCGTGACTGGATCAGGGCGCGAAAGGTCTGCGACAGGATCAGCGGCAGGCCGCCACTGATCAGTTTGCGGGCCGGAATGTGCGGATGCCGGGCGGCGTCGCCG
>JBFFUJ010000092.1:0-8933 GCA_041571375.1 Lysobacterales bacterium
GCTGCGCCGCGGGGTCATAGTAAAGTGCCTGGGTGCGCACCCTGGCACTTTACTCGGACCCCATCATCCCTGACCCCATCCTCCCATCATCAGACCGAAGAATTGACTGGCGATTTTGAGAAAGTGACATGAGTGAACAGAAGCAAGCGATGCTGGAAATCAGAGACCTGCACGCCACCGTAGGCGGCAAACCCATCCTGAAAGGCCTGGACCTGTCCGTGAACGCCGGCGAGGTGCACGCGATCATGGGGCCCAACGGTGCCGGCAAGAGCACGCTCGGTAACGTGATCGCCGGCCGCGAGGGCTACGAGGTGACCGGCGGCGAGGTGCTCTTCCGCGGCATCAACCTGCTCGAACTGGAGCCGGAGGAGCGGGCCTGCGAGGGCATTTTCATGGCCTTCCAGTACCCGGTGGAGATCCCCGGCGTCAACAACACCTATTTCCTGCGTGCCGCGCTCAATGCGCAGCGCAGGTACCGCGGGCAGCCCGAGCTCGATTCCATGCAGTTCCTGAAACGCGTCCGGGAAAAGCTCGAAATCCTGCACATCCGTGACGATCTCATGCACCGTGCCGTGAACGAGGGTTTCTCGGGCGGTGAAAAAAAGCGCAACGAGATCTTCCAGATGGCGGTGCTCGAACCGGCATTGGCGATCCTCGATGAGACGGACTCCGGCCTGGACATCGACGCGTTGCGGCTGGTTGCCGACGGCGTCAACCGCCAGCGCGGCCCGGATCGGGCCATGCTCGTCGTGACCCACTACCAGCGTCTGCTCGAGTACATCGTGCCCGATTTCGTCCACGTCCTGGCCGACGGCCGCATCGTGGCCAGCGGCGACGCCGATCTGGCACTCAAGCTGGAAGAGCAGGGTTACGCCTGGCTCGATCAGGGCGGTATCGGCAAGGTGCCCGCCGCAGCCGGGGCGTGAGCGGCGCCGTCATGCAGACCGTAGCCAACAGGGACCTCGCGGCCCGCTGGTCAGCGGCGCTGGCCGCCGCAGACCTGCCGGCCACTGCGGCCTGGCTGGAAGACTTGCGGCGCGATGCCGCGCGCGCCTTTGACGCGGGCGGCCTGCCGCACCGCAAGGTAGAGGCCTGGAAGTACACGCCGCTCAAGCTGCTGGAATCCTTCGCCCCGCTGGCGCCCGATCCCTCCGCGCTGGAGCAGACCCCGGAGCCGCCATGGCGCGCCGACCGCGGCGTCACGCTCGTCGACGGCCGGCCATCCGGTGGCCCCTGGCAGGCCCCACCCGGCTTGAGGTTGCTGCCCCTGTCCGAGAGCCTCGACGAGTTCGAAAAAAGCCTGCGCAGGCTCTTCGGGCGGGTGTCGGTCGAGGGCGCTGCGCGTGCTTTCACAGCCCTGAACACCGTGTGGGGCCATCAGGGTTTGCTGATTCACGTCGCCGCAGGCGTGGACGCGGGGTCCCTGTGCCTGCACTGGCGCTTCAGCGGGCAGGAATCGGTGTTGCACCATTCCCGCGTCGTCGTCCTGCTCGAGCCCGGAGCCCGGCTGAATTTACTCGAACAGCAGCGTGGTGGCGCGGCGGCTGCCGCGGGGCTCAATGCCGTGCTCCTGGCGGATCTGGCAGAGGGCTCAGAACTGCGGCATCTGCGATTGCAGGCAGAGTCGGAGCGGGCGGTGTTGCTGACGTCCACCGAGGTGGTACAGGCGGCGGACAGCCGCTATGTGTACAACGGTTTCGATCTGGGTGCGCAGCTGGCCCGGCACGAAATACGCGTATCCCTCGAGGGCGCGGGGGCGTCAGCGGATCTCGCCGGGGCTTTCGTGCTGGATGGCCGCCGCTATGCGGACCACCATATCGCCGTCGAGCATGCAGCTCCCGACTGCCGCAGCGAGCAATTCTTCCGCGGCGTGCTGGGTGGCAGCAGCCGCGGCGTGTTCAACGGTAAAGCGCTGATCCAGCCCGGCGCCGACGGATCCAGCGTGCGCCAGTCCAATGCAAATCTCCTGCTTTCACCGCTGGCCGAGATGGACACCAAGCCCGAGCTGGAAATTTATGCGGACGAGGTGGAAGCCAGCCACGGCGCCACGGTCGGGCAGCTGGACGATGCCGCAATTTTTTACCTGCGCAGCCGCGGATTGAGCGAAACCGAGGCCCGGCGCATGCTGACCACGGCATTCTGCACGGCGGTGACCGATCGCCTGGCCGATCGCGAACTGGCAGCTGAGGTCGCGGGGCTGCTGAAGGCGGCGATGCCGGTAAACCCCGCTTGAATGGCCCGCCTGCCGGCGACTGCCATGGCAGGCGGCATCCGATTGCAACAGCCGGGCCCCGACCCGCAAGAGAAACGATCATGTCATTCGATGTAGAACAGATTCGTGGTGATTTTCCGATTCTTTCCCGAACTGTCCACGACAAACCGCTGGTATACCTGGATACCGCAGCTTCGGCGCAACGGCCACTGTCGGTGATCGAAGCCACCGACCGGTTCTATCGCGAGCACAACGCCAACGTCCACCGCGGCGTCCATACCCTGAGCCAGGAAGCCACCGACCTGTATGAGGGCGCCCGGCGCACTGTCGCGGCGCACATCAACGCCGCCAGCGAGCGCGAGGTGATCTTCACCCGCGGCACCACCGAGTCGGTCAACCTGGTGGCGCAGAGCTACCTGCGACCGACGCTCAGGCCGGGGGACGAAATACTGATCACGCACATGGAGCACCACTCGAACATCGTGCCGTGGCAGATTCTCTGCGAGCAGACCGGCGCGGTGCTCAGGGTGGTGCCGATCAACGAGCGCGGTGAGTTGCTGATGGACGCGCTGGAATCGATGCTGTCCGAGCGGGTCAAGCTGCTGGGCGTAGTGCACATTTCAAATGCGCTGGGAACGATCAACCCGGTGGCCGAAATCTGCCGGCTCGCCTCCCGCGTCGGCATCCCGGTCCTGGTCGACGGCGCGCAGGCAATGCCTCATTCGCAGGTCGATGTGCAGGCCCTGGGCTGCTCATTCTATTGCTTTTCGGCCCACAAGATGTACGGGCCCACGGGCATCGGCGCCCTCTGGGCGCGCGAGGCGACCCTGGAGGCGATGCCCCCCTGGCAGGGCGGTGGCGAGATGATCAACCGCGTGACCTTCGAGAAGACCACCTGGGCGGATTTGCCGGGGAAATTCGAAGCGGGCACACCCAATATCGCGGGCAGTGTCGGTATGGGGGCCGCCGTCGACTACCTGAACCATCTGGGGCTGGACGCCATCGCCCGGCACGAGCAGGGCCTGCTGGACTACGCAACCCGGCGGCTGGAGTCCATCGAGGGCTTGCGGATCATCGGCCGGGCAGCCAGAAAAGCGGCTGTGATCAGTTTTACCCTCGGCGATATCCACCCGCATGACCTGGGGACCATCATCGATCATTACGGCATCGCGTTGCGCACCGGACACCATTGCACGATGCCCGTGATGCAGTTCTTCGGCGTTCCTGCCACGGCTCGCGCGTCCTTCGGTCTCTACAACACCGCGGAGGAGGTCGACCGGCTGGTCGAAGCCCTGCACAAAGTCCGCACGATGTTCTGAGGCGGCGCGGCCCGGTCGGCGAACCCGGCCGGGGCCGCCCACGGGAATAAGCTGCGGTACACTGGGCGCCTGTAACCGGAGATGCCGATGTGACCGCCACGCTGGGACACCGCAAACCTTTGTGCTTCTGGGGCTGGGGTTACGCTGACCAGGGGCTCAGCCCGCCAGAGATCGAGCAGTTGACGCGGCTGACCGCCGGGCTTTTCGGTGAGACCGCGAAGCCCACCGCGGCTCCGGGGCTCGGGGATTTCGAATTGCCGGCGCCCCGGCTTGCCGCTCCGCACCGGCTGGCGCCCATCCTCTCGGACACGCCCTACGACCGGCTCACCCACGGTTACGGCAAGTCCCAGGCGGACCTCGTGCGCATGCAGATGCGGCAGATGGCCCACCCGCCGGACTGGGTTGCATTCCCGCGCGGCGAGGAGGACCTGCTGGCGCTGATCGAGTTCGCCGCCAGGGCCGGAGCGGCGCTGATCCCTTTCGGTGGCGGCAGCAGCGTTTGCGGCGGCATCGAGCCGGACGTGGGTGGCGACTACGCAGCCGCAATCAGCGTCGACATGCAGTATTTCAACCGTGTGGTCGAGATCGACCAGACCAGCCGGGCGGCCCTGATCGAGGGCGGCGCCCTGGGGCCGGAGCTGGAAGCGGCCCTGAAGCCTCACGGGCTGACACTGCGCCATTTTCCGCAGAGCTTCGAATTCTCGACGCTGGGCGGCTGGATCGCGACACGCGCCGGCGGGCATTATGCGACCCATTACACCCACATCGACGACTTCGTCGAGAGTGTGCGCGTGATCACGCCGGCCGGCGCTCTGGAGACCCGCCGGGTGCCGGGTTCGGGCGCTGGTCCATCGCCTGACCGGCTGATGATCGGTTCTGAGGGTACCCTGGGCTTCATCACTCGGGCCTGGATGCGCCTGCAGGACCGGCCCCGCTTCAGGGCCGCTGCCAGCGTGGCCTTCGGCAGCATGCAGACAGCATGTGAAGCCGTGCGCGCCATCAGCCAATCCGGTCTGTTCCCGAGCAATTGCCGCCTGCTCGACCCCGGCGAGGCCCAGATGAACGGGGTAGGCAGCGGAAGCGACGCGGTTCTGGTGCTGGGCTTCGAGTCCGCCGACCACCCGCTCGACGCCTGGATACGGCGGGCGCTCGAACTGGCTGCCGATCACAGAGGGCAATGGGATCCGGCCGCGGTCGATCGTTCGCTCGCCGAGTCGGACTCGGGGGGGAGCGAAGCGCCGGAACATCGCCGCGGAGCTGCCGGTGCTTGGCGCCACCAGTTCCTGCGGATGCCCTATTATCGCAATTACCTGACTCCGGCCGGCGTATTGGCTGACACGTTTGAGACCTCCATCACCTGGGATCGCTTTGACGCGTTTTACGACGGGGTGAGGTCGCGAGTGGCGGAAGCCATCCGGCAGGTCAGCGGTCATCCAGGCTTGCTGAGCTGTCGCTTTACCCACGTGTATCCGGACGGCCCGGCGCCGTATTTTACCTTTTACGCGCTGGGCAGTCGGCAGGGAGACATGGCGTCGATGCTGGACCGCTGGCGTGACATCAAGCTCGCGGCCAATGAAGCCTGCGTCGCTCTCGGCGGTACCGTGACCCATCATCATGCGGTCGGGCGGGACCATCGACCGCGGGGCTACGATGTGCAGGCGCCCGAGTTGTTTCGCCGGGCCTTCATGGGTGCGCGACGTGCCCTGGATCCGGACGGGCTGATGAACCCGGGTGTGTTGATCGATAGCCCGGAGCGGGGGGGCACCGCGGGCGGCGTGCTGCGCGGTTGGGCAACGCCCTAGGGGGTGTCGGGGCGCCAGCGGTTGGCGCGTCGGGTGATGCCGACTACCGGGAGGAGTCGAGCCGGATCACCGCTTCCATGATCGTCACGGCCTTACCCGAGAGGATGACGCGGTCACCCCGCAGTTCGCAGCCGACCAGACCGCCTCGCCGCGAAACCTGCCGTGCCTGCAGCCGCTGCCGGCCCAGCCTTGCCGACCAGTATGGCGCCAATTCGCAGTGTGCCGAGCCGGTGACCGGATCTTCCGGTATACCAAGCCGTGGCGCGAAGAACCGACTGACAAAATCGTGCGATTCGCCTGGGGCGGTAACGCAGATGCCACGGCGGCCAAGGGCCGCCAGCAGCCCCATGTCGGGAGTCAGCTCGAGCACTGCGGCCTCGTTCTCGAACACTGCCACGAAGTCGTCCGCGACCAGGACCTCGAGCGGCTCGCGGCCGAGCGCCCTCGCGAAACCGGGCGGTGCGGCGCAGGGACTGGGCGGTTTCGCCGGGAAGTCCATCTCCAGCAGCGGACCGCTGCGCTGCACGGTCAGCGGACCGCTGCGGGTCGCGAAATGGACCTGCTCGCCTGAAAACCCGGCATGTTCGAACAGTACGTGGGCGGAGGCCAGGGTCGCGTGGCCGCAGAGGTCCACTTCGGCCACCGGTGTGAACCAGCGCAGTTCGAAGCCCGGGTCGGTGGCCACCAGGAACGCCGTCTCGGAAAGATTGTTCTCTTCGGCAATCGACTGGAGGAGGGCGTCGTCGAGCCAGGCCTCCAGCAGGCACACAGCGGCGGGATTGCCCTCGAAGGGGCGCGCCGCGAAGGCGTCCACCTGGTATTGCCTGATCTTCAGGGCGCCGCTTGCGGTCACGGGGCCAGCTCGATGCGCGTCACGCGCTGAAAACCACGCGGCAGCTTGCGGCCCCGGTGGGCGCGTTCGCCGCGGAAATGCTCGATGTCTTTTCCGCTCATCCGCAGGTAACGCTGACCGGCCCAGACCAGGATTTCGTCGTCCGAAGCCATGACCGTCAGCCCCACCATGAACTCCTCTCCCGCCTTGAGGCGCTTGGGCGGAACGTTGATCAGCTTGTTCCCCTTGCCCCTGGGGAGCTCCGGAACGTCGTCCAGTGGAAAGGCCAGCAGGTACCCCTCTGACGTGGCGCACACGACCAGGCTGCCGCTGTCGTCCGGGATCACGGCCGGCATGACGGGCTGGGCGCCGGCCGGAACCGATATGAGGGCCTTGCCTGCCTTCATGCGGCTGTGCAGGTTGCCGAGTTCAGTGATGAAGCCGTAACCGAAGGTGCTGGCCAGAACGATTTTCCGGTCCGGATCGCCGCAGAGCGTCCAGAGAAACCGCTCGCCGGCCTGCAGCGTGAATCGACTGGTCAGTGGCTCGCCGAGCCCGCGTGCCGAAGGGAGCGTGTGCGCCGACAGACTGTAGGCCCGACCGCGGGAATCCAGGAATACCGCCTGCTCGTTGCTGCGGCCGCAGGCAGCGTGCTGGAATTCGTCCCCGGCTTTGTAGTTGAGCGTGGCCGGGTCGATGTCGTGGCCCTTGGCGGCTCGCACCCAGCCTGACCTGGAAAGTATCACCGTCACCGGTTCGGACGGCACCAGGTCCTGTTCCCGCAGGGCCTGGGCCGCGCCGCGTTCGACCAGGATCGAACGCCGCTCGTCGCCATACTGCTCGGCGTCCGCCAGAAGTTCGTTCTTGATCAGCGTTTTCAGCCTGGATTTCGACCCGAGGATCTTTTCGATTTCGTCGCGCTCGTCCGCCAAAGCGTCCTGCTCATCGCGGATTTTCATCTCCTCGAGCTTGGCCAGGTGTCGCAGTTTCAGCTCGAGGACCGCCTCGGCCTGCGTGCCGGTCAGCTTGAATCGATCCATCAGCACCGGTTTGGGCTTGTCCTCGTGCCGGATGATGTAGATGACCTCGTCGATGTTCAGATAGGCGACCAGCAGGCCTTCGAGGATATGCAGGCGATCGACCACCTGGTCGAGGCGATGGTTCAGCCGCCGCGTGACCGTATCCATGCGGTAGGCCAGCCACTGCTTCAAAAGGCCGTGCAATCCGACGACCTGCGGCTTGCCGTTGATCCCGATGACATTGAGGTTGACGCGGTAGTTGCGTTCGAGGTCCGTCGTCGCGAACAGATGGTTCATCAACTGCTTGAGGTCGACCCGGTTGGACCGCGGCACGATGACCAGCCGGGTGGGGTCTTCGTGATCGGATTCGTCGCGCAGGTCCTCGACCATGGGCAGTTTCTTGGCTTGCATCTGCTGGGCGATCTGCTCCAGCACGCGGGCCGGCGAGACCTGGTGCGGCAGGGCGGTGACGACTATCTCGCCATCCTCCTGCTCCCAGACCGCACGCATCTTCACGGATCCCGTGCCGCTCTCGTAGATCTGGCGCAGCTCCTCCACCGGCGTGATGATTTCGGCGCCCGTCGGGTAGTCCGGGCCCCTGACGTGCTCGCAGAGCTCGGCCGTGGTCGCCTTCGGCTGCTCGAGCAAGCGGATGCAGGCCGACACCACTTCGCGCAGGTTGTGTGGCGGGATGTCCGTGGACATTCCGACGGCGATGCCCATGGCGCCGTTCAGCAGGACATTGGGCAACCTGGAGGGCAGAACGGACGGCTCCTGGAGCGTTCCGTCGAAATTTGGCGTCCAGTCGACGGTGCCCATGCCCAGCTCGCTCAACAGGCTGCGGGCGTAAGCGGTCAGCCTGGATTCCGTGTAGCGCATGGCGGCGAAGGACTTCGGGTCGTCGGGCGAGCCGAAATTGCCCTGGCCGTCAATCAGCGGGTAGCGGTAGGAAAACGGCTGGGCCATCAGCACCATGGCCTCGTAGCAGGCCGAATCTCCGTGCGGATGGAACTTGCCGATGACGTCGCCCACCGTGCGCGCCGACTTTTTGTGTTTTGAGGTGGCGCTCAGTCCCAGTTCGCTCATCGCGTAGACGATGCGGCGCTGTACCGGCTTCAGTCCATCGCCGATGTGCGGCAGGGCGCGGTCGAGCACCACGTACATCGAGTAATCGAGGTAGGCCCTTTCGGCATAGTCCTTCAGCGGGATCTGTTCGTGGTCGGAAAAGGACCGGGTAATTTCATTCATGGCATTACCGTATCGGGTTGGCGTCGACGCGATGCTGGAGCAGCATGGGGCCGATGACTGATATGAAAAGTACGAATGCGAACAGCCATGCCATTCCTGCCAGGCTGACCCACAGCGAGTACTGGGCCGGGTTGGCCAGGGCTGCCGGCACTCGAAACAGCAGGGCCAACAGCATGATCAGCAGGAATACGGCAGCTGCCGCCGGCGCCTCGTGCACGCTGCGACCGGTGTGGCCGAGCGACACCCGGGTCATCATGCTGAGCGTCACCAGGCCAATGCCGCCCAGCGCAAAAACATGTGCGACCATCAAGGGTGTGATCAGTCCCATGCCCTGCAGCACGCGTGCCAGGAAGCCGATGGTGATCGCAGCGTAGGCAAGGTGCAGGCTCCACAGCAGCGGCCGGCGCCAGATGGCGGCCGTATACCAGCCCGCGAGCCGATGGCTGTTGAGCACGAACAGGACGCCCGCTGCGGCCGTACCCGCGAGGCTGTTCGGGAACA
>JBFFUJ010000093.1:0-8894 GCA_041571375.1 Lysobacterales bacterium
CCGCCAGCCCGATGGGGTCGGTTTCGCGATAGCGCCCGGTATGCGGGTCATAGAACCTGTAGTAGTTGTAGTGCAGCCCCGATTCCCGGTCGAAGTACTGTCCGGGAAACCTCAGATCCAGGGTGAAGGGTGTGCCGTCGCCATCCGGATCCTCGTCCACGGCCGCCAGGCCGAAAGGCAGGTAGTCGGCGGCCCAGACTTTGCGGCCCGACTCGTCGCTGACCCAATAGGGCGTTCCCAGGTGGTCGCCGTGGATGAACCGGATGTCCGAATAGCCTTCGGGCATTGACGTGGGGACGATTTTGACGGCGTCCGCTTCGAGGAAGCTGCCCTCCATTCCGAAGCTGTTGTCAAACCCCATCAGGCTGACGTACTGACTCGGAACTCCGGCCGCAGCCGCAAAATCGAAATTGCCGAGCCGTACCCACTCGCCGGGGGATGCCAGCGCATGATCGACCACGACCCGCTGGCTGCCCTGATCGGCGGCCACGATCGTGTAGACGGTACTGCTACCCTCGTTTGCAGGCTGCATCCAGTGCACGTAGACATCGTGCGGCCCGCCCCGGAAGCCGGGTTGGTCCACGTACCAGAACACGCCGCGATCGTCCCGCTTGCGGTTTTGCAGGAACGTTCCGTTGACCGCCAAAGCACTCGATTTCCTCTGCCAGTTGCCGCCGACGACGACCGCGTCGCTCTCGTCGATGACGATTTCCTCCTGGGCCGGGGGGACCGAAGGCTTCGGGAGTCGATGCAGGTCCACGACCGGTCGGCCGCCCAGGTAGACGAATTCATGCAAAACCGACCCGTCGCCGTCCATTTCGACGAGCAGTTTCCCGTCGAGGCCGTACAGGTAAAGCCGATCCATGCCCGGGGCTTCCTTCCTGACCCGTTGGCCGAGGGCATCGTAGCGATAGCGGATGCCAGCTGTCGATGACGGACCATCCAGGATCTCGATCAGGCGGTCGTGGCTGGAATACGTGAAACGGGTCTCGCCCGTGTCGTCCGCGGTCACGCCAATGGTGTTGCCCCTCGGGTCCAGCGTGTACTGGCGGTTGCCGAACCGTTCGAGACGGTTCGAGCCCGGCTGGTATTCGGCGACCTCGGTGACACCGCCCGACGTTCTGCTCAATCGGTTGCCCACCCGGTCATAGGCGAAAGCCAGGTTCCCCGCGCCGTCATTGACACCGGTCAGCCGGTTCAGCGCGTCATAGCTGAACAGGATATCGTCGGCCCCTATTCTCAGGTTCAGGAGGTTGTCGTTACCGTCGTATGCAAGCGCCTCCCAGGTCCACTGCCCGTCTGCATCGATGGCCCTCGGGCGATGCCGGCCGTCCAGGCTCGTCGTCATCTCAACACCATTGGCAAAGCGCCATGCCAGGGGCACGCCTGTCGCCGAATACCGGATATCATCGACCAGAATCGACTCGGGCAGGCCAGGCTGCCGCAACCGGATCTGAACCGGAAATCCACCGCCGTCGTTGACAAACGCTACCGTGCGGCCCGATGGATAGCTAATCGACTCGAGCGTGCGGTTGGGGCCGAATTCATAGTCGAGGCGCCCCTCGCTGGTCTCGACCGATGCGGGTTCGCCGAGCGCAGTCCACCCATACTGGATCTGATGGCCCCAGCCGGTCATCAGGAGGCACAGGCGGCCAACCCCGTTGCTGCAGTCATCGAACCGAAACTCGAGGTCATGGTCCAGGCCCGGGCGGTCGACGGCAATCAGCCGGCCGGCGGGGTCGTAGTGGAATTCGGTCAGGCGCCCCATCGAATCCAGCTGGCTCATGACCCGGCCGAATGCGTCGTGCGTGTAGGTCGTCGTCCCGCTGTCGCCATTGCTTTGCTCCACCAGATTGCCCAGATCGTCGTACCGGTAGCCGCTGCCGTGGTTTTCCGGGTCGACTACCGTAGTCAGTCTTCCATGGGGATCGTAGGTGAACGTCGTCACCACTTCGCCCACTTGCCGCGTGCTGGTCAGGCGTTTGAAGGCGTCGTAGGTATAGCGCGTGGTATTTCCCTCGCCATCCGTCGTCGAAGCCAGCGTGCCGTCGGGGCGGTAGTCAAAGTCTTCGGTAATGCCACCCCGGGTCAGCCGGTCCACCTGGCCATAGGCATCAAAAACCCGCTCGATGATGAGTTCTCCTCCAGGATCGTCGGCCGATGTATGGGTTTCCGACACGACATTGCCGGCCGCATCGAATGCGTAACTGACTTCTTGCCCGGCCGTGAAAACCGCTCCCCTGCTCACACGCGACTCGATCCGGCGCAGGCGCTGCGCTTCGTCATAGGCGAACTGGGTGATCAGCTCGGCCCCCGTCTCGTCGTCGATGATGACGCGCTGCACCTGGCCTGTGGGGAGGTATGTCCATTGGGTGCGGTTGAACAATCCGTCCGCTGACTCGGTGACGGAGCGGATTCTGTCGCTGCCGGGATGGTAACGGTATTCGACCGTGACCCCGTTGGGGCGCTGCTCGGACAGGATCTTGCCGGTCGCGCTGTACCGAATCTCATCCCTCAAGCGGATGCCGGCCGCGTCCAAGACGGCTCTGAGCCGCGCCCGGTTGGAGCCTTCCGATGCGTCGTCCGGGTAATACTCATAGCTCATCGGGCCTGCGGATCCCGATTGCGGTCCGTCGATGGACGAAATCTGGCCGTACGGCCCATCCCAGGTGAATGTGGTCGTGCGGCCGACGGCTGCACCCCAGGGATCGAAACCGCTGATCGTCTCTTCGAGCAGCCGGCCGCTGTCGTCGTACCGCCGGCTGGTCACCCTGGATCGCCCGGCATAGACCGATGGCTCGATCATCCGGATCGGATGGCCCGGGAAACGGGGGTCATATTGCAGATCAACACGCCGTTCAGAGGCGGTGCCGAATGCCTGGATGAGGTAAGCTGGGCGGCCGTCGGCATCATGGTCACCGTAGCGCGTCGTGACGCCGTGGACGGTCTCGCTCGTGACATTGAGTTCGCTGTCATAGGTGTAACGGGTCTCGGTCTGACCACATCCCTGCGAGCAGACCGGTCCGCTGATACCCTCCAGCAGGCCGCGCCGGTTCTCGATACGGGTTTCATACAACGTGGCGTTGCCCACGGGGTCGAGGACAATGCGGCTGCCATCGGGTTCGTAATGGATGTCCACGCGGCCGGCCTCTCCAGGCCCGTACGAAGCAGTGGCCCGGCCGTCCTCATCGTACTCGTACCAGGAGATCCGGCGACCGTCTTCCGCCGTGATGCCGGTCAGGGCATAGGCGTGGCGAAGGTCCTCGTAGTGATAGCGACGCGACGTTCCGTCCGGGTTGTCGACCTGGCTGAGCCTGCCCAGGCTGTCGTAAAGATATGCCCATTGGCGTCCCGCCTGGTCGGAAACCTCCGCGAGTCGCTCCTTCGAATCATAGGCGAACCCAAGGTATTCCCCGGTATTGCTGTCGATCCTCAGCAGCCGTCCCCGCGAGTCACGGGAGGCCGTTTGTGAACGCCCCGACAGATCGGTGATTTCAGCCAGCAGTCCGTCCTGGTCGAAATACTCGACCGTCAGATCTTCGTCCGTAAACCGCCAGCCCGAGGCCGTTTGCTCCAGTATCGACCGCACTCCCGGGTAGGGCTCGAAACCGCTGCCTGTGGCCCGGAAATTGATCTTTCTGCCGTCGGGTCGGAACACCTTGACCGGTTCCTGTTCGAGGTCTTCCGGCAGCTGCACCCGTCGATCGTAGCTGTGTGTCCAGTAACTGTCGAAGGAACCGGAAACGAAACCCAGGCTGTTGTGAAAGCGGACGAAGCCAATCGGTGACAGACCGCTGGGCTCCAGGTCGACCTCGCGCTGGAATTTGTTGCCAATCGACAACGCCACCGGGTTTCCGACCCAGTCGCATCTCTGGCCGCGACCTTCCCCCACCCCCTCTTCGACGTCGGGGTGGTCAGTAACGGGGTCCGTGTCCTGGATATCGTCGATGGCGGTGAACGTGAAGACGGGCTCCGAGTTACCGGTGATCCGCCGGTTCTGCAACCGGACGGTATACACGCCGGGTTTGGAACCGAGGCGCACGGTGGCCTGATCCGTCCCTTCGGCATTGGTCTCACTGCCGCTGCCGATGCCCCGCACCGACGCGCCCCGGGCGCCTTTCGGCCCATCAATCATCCAGCCGATGGTCTCGCCTTCGATGCCGGTTCCCTCGTGGCTCTGTAACTTCAGAACCAGCGGCTCGGGCAGTTCCTGATCGACGATGCCGATCTGGCCAGCACCGCTCGATGCCGTCAGACTCAGCTCCCTGACATCGAATTCACGTGACTGGTAAACCGACCCGTCGTGCAGCTCCGTGTAACTCCAGGATCCGACGTTCTCGGCCAACAGCGTGCCCACGAAGTAGTCCCAGTGCTCCATCTGCACCCACCCGCCGGGTGCGATGGAACAGGCGCGGGTGCCACAGATACCGTCGTACGAACCGGTCGCTTCGTTGTACGTAAAGATGTCTTCATTGAAGTAGCCCGGACCGGCCCAGCGCATGGTGTAACGGTTGGGGCCGCCATCGATGTCCAGGCGGGCGACGAAAGAATTGTCCGAAACGGAAGCCTCGTCGATCAGTGGCGGGCAGGCCGAGAAGATCGGTTCGATATTGAGCTGTTCCCGGGTCAGGCAGCGACGCGTCTCGGGCCCCTCCTGAGACATGGCCTCGGGCGCCAGCAGGTTGAGGCTTGCCGACAACGCTATGACAACGCAGGATGATGACGATCTGTACATGTGACTCCCTCTTGAGATGTAGGCCTTTGCGATCCGCGATCAAAGCAGGATGCAGCACAGCCTATGTCCGGGGAGCAGCGAGGTTTAGGGACAGAGCGCGTCAATGTCTGCGAGCGAAGAGTCCTCCGTCCGGTAGGAAATATCCGGGTACGGGCAGGCGGGCCTGGTCGCGGGAGCGAACCCGACGCAAAGCGGCCGGGTCAGCCGCCGGGGTCGGTATAGAGCTGGCGGGCCCGGCGCATCAGCATTGCCCGCTCGGCAGGGTCAGCCCGCGTGGAAGCGAGATGGACGTACTGTGCGTAGATGCGCGCGCGCAGGCTGTCGTTCCAGCTGGCCGTGGCCAGGATTGCGTCGAAGAGGCGATAGGTATCCATCATCGGCAAGCCCTGCAGGAACCGGGCAAAGCCCACCAGGTAGCGGTCTTCGGCGCGCATTGTCTGCCGCAGGCGCTCGAGATCACCGGGCGTGCCGGTCTGCTGGGCCAGGATGGACGGCATAGCCTTGCGTTTCAGTCGCAGCAGCATCTCATGGTTTGCCAGTACCTTTTCGGCGCGATCACGGGCGTAGTCCCAGGGACGGTAAAACTCGTAACGCGGGTGCGCGAAGGTGTTGATTGGCGCATCGGCAACTGCTCGGCGTATTTGCCGGTCTGTGGCCATGAAGTGCGGCAGCAGTGTATCGGCCGAGGTGATACCGTAGCGTCGCAAGCTTGCGAAGGCCTCCGGTTGGCCCCGGAAGCGGGCATCGATGGCCTTTCGGTCGATGGCTATCGGATCATGCGAGCCGATCAGGATGGAATTGAAGGGCCCTCGCTTCCAGGCGGGAAGGAAGTACCAGAGCTGGACATTCGGAAACACCCCGGAAAACGTGTTCAGGATCATGCGATACTGCCGCGGCGGCAGGGTCGCGGGCACCCACTGGGCGACCAGGCCCCCCGGCAACAGGTGATCAAGCAACAACTGGTAATACTCGCGCGAGTACGAAAAGCCGTTCGAGGCGTATTCATCAGCGGTTTTCTCATCGGCCGAGATCACCTGGAATCGGGTGGCCGTGGTGCGCAGGTAGTTGCCGATGTCATCGCCCACGATGCGCAGCTTGTCATGCTCGAGCACGGCATGGTTTTCGTCAGCAAACCAGGCAGCGCCCGCAATCACGCTGGGCTCGATCTCGACGGCGGTGATCTGGCGCACGCGGTCATGCAGGGCGCTCTCGCCGGCCAATATTCCCGAACCCAATCCCACCGACAGCTCCCTTGATACGTCATCCAGCAGCAGCTTGGGCAGATGCGCCAGCAGCAACTGCTTGAATTCGGTGTTCCCGGTGCCCCCGATGACGATGCCATCGACGCTCATGAGCTTTTCAGAGCTGTTCGGGTCCCGAAAGACCTTGGTCGTTGCCAGGGGTCCTTCCCGATAGAACAGGGTCTCGTGGTGTGGCGCTTCGCCCTCCGAAGGAAAGCGGAAATCCAGCGGCGCCTGGCTGATGACGAGTAAGGCAACTGCGAGCAACGCGGACAGCGCCAGCCGCCACCGCCAGGTCAAACCGGCCTGTCGGATCCGGACGACGAGGATCACCAGCCCGACCCCCATGTTGAGCATGGCCATGGCCACGATGCCGCGCTGAATGCCGAGCCAGGAGAGCAGGAAGGCGCCGGGCAGCAGGGCGCCGAGGACGTTGCCGAGCGTGTTGACCGCATAGACCCGGCCGACCGCGTCGCCGGCGTTGTCGCGTCGGCGCGCCGCCATTTGGCCTGCCAGCGGAAAGGTGGCGCCGATCAGCATGGCCGGCACCAGCATGACCCCGAAGGCCACGGCAAAGCCGCTCAGGATCTGCGCCAGCGGCCGTGTGGCGGTCTCGCTCAGCAACTTGCCCACTGCTGGGGGGTCCGCGACCAGGAACAGCAGCGGCAGGGCGACAACCGAAAACAGACCCAGCGAAACCTGCAGCCAGCCGAACAACGCAGCCCGGTCCCCAACCCGCGCTACCAGGAATCGCACCAGATAACCGCCGGCGGCGATACCGGTCAGAAAGGCGCTGAGCATGGTGGTCAATGCGTAGGTCGAGTTCCCCATCAGAAACACCAGGGAGCGCGTCCAGTAGATTTCGTAAGCGAACGACGTGAAACCCGACAGACCCAACCCGAAAACCACCAGGCGGATGGTGCCCGCAGACTGTGATTCGTCGGGTCGGGCCGTGTCGTCCGGCACATCGGCTCCGCTCGGCGAGGTCGACGGCTGGCGGATGTACACCGAGGCCAGGGCCGCGATCAGCCCGGTCAGCAGGTTGCCGAGGACGGCTGCATAAACGGGTGGATGGATGCCGAATTGCCCTATCAGGAAAAACCCCGTCAGAATGACTCCGGCCACCGCGCCCGCCGTATTGGCGGCGTAGAGGCTGCCCAGCCGCTCACCGATGTTCGAGGGAAAACTGACCAGAAACCGGGTCAGTACAGGGAGGGTGGCACCCATCAGCAGGGTGGGCGCCAGTACCAGCGCAAACACCAGCCCGAAGCGCACCAGGGCGAGCGGCAGCGGCGAGCCCTCGAGCAAACCGTGCAGGGACGGATAGACGCCATCCATGCGCTGGAGCAGCAGGTGCGCCAGTCCGGCCGCCACGCCAATCCCGATCTCGAGCCAGGCATACAGTCGCAGGCAGTTGTCGCTGCGGTCGGCCAGGCGTCCGCCCACCCGGCTGCCGAGTGCCAGGCCAGCCATGAAGCCCGCGAGCACGGTGCCGACGGCGAGCGCTGTCGAGCCGAAAACGTGCGTCATCATGCGCGCCCAGACGACCTGGTAGACCAGGGCGAACGTGCCGGACAGGAAAAACAGCAGCAAGGCCACGATATACGGCGACAGGTGGGCTGGCTTTCGATCCATGGGGGACAAGTATCGCAGCCCGCCGGCGTTCCATGCCAGCATCGGGCGTGTCATCCTGTGCACTGCGGAGGGAGAATCTCATGGCTTCTTATTGCGAATTCGCGGCCGGCGATGAAATCCACGGGCCGTACCATGACCGCGAGTACGGTTTTCCCGTCGACGACGAACAGCTCCTGTTCGAGCGCCTCGTGCTCGAAATCAATCAGGCCGGGCTGAACTGGGGGCTGATCCTCAGGAAAAGGGAGGGTTTCCGCCGGGCGTACCATGGATTCGATGTCGACCGCGTGGCGGCGTATGGTGAAAGGGACCGGCAGCGCTTGCTGGCGGACCCCGCCATCGTGCGCAATCGCCTCAAGGTCGACGCGGCGATCGCCAATGCCCGAACCCTGCAGGCCATGCGCGACAGCCACGGTGGTTTTGCGGCCTGGCTGCGGGCCCATCATCCGCAGCGGAAGGCGGAATGGGTCCGGCTGTTCCGCAAAAACCTGCGCTTCACCGGCGGGGAGATCACCGGTGAATTCCTCACTTCGATCGGCTACCTGCCGTCGCCGCACCGCGAGGATTGCCCGGTGCACGCGGAAATTCTCCGGCAAAACCCGCCGTGGCGGGAAGTCGAACCTTCGTTCTGGCGGCAGACGGAGCTATAGTCTGCGAAGCCAACACCCGGAAGAGAGGCCATGCAGAATCTGACTAAGGCGTCCTGGCTGGTCAGCGCAGGGCGGCCTGAAGAGCCCGGTGCACCGCTCAATACGCCACCCGTGCCGGCATCCAATTTCCTGCTCGGCGGCGAGCGCGAGTACGCGCGCGACGGCGGAACCCGGACCTGGGAGGCTCTGGAGACCGTCGTCGGCGGGCTGGAAGGCGGCACGGCGCTGGCTTATTCGTCGGGCATGGCCGCGGCTGCCGCGGTTTTCGACCAACTCGGCAGCGGTGCGCGGGTCGCGCTGCCCGATGACTGCTATCAGGGCGTGGTGCAGCTCGCCGAGGACCGCATGGCGAAGGGCAGATTGCACGCCGAACGCATCGCGACGGAAGACACCGATGCGTGGATTGCGGCGGCCGGTCATACCGACCTGCTGTGGCTGGAGTCGCCCTCCAACCCGTTGCTCAAAATCGCGGACCTGGAAGCCATCTGCGCCGCGCCCAGGAAGTCGGGCGCTATCGTGGCTGTGGACAACACGTTCGCGACACCGCTGAACCAGCAACCCCTGCGCCTGGGAGCCGATATCAGCATGCACTCCGCCACCAAATTCATCGGCGGGCATTCGGACCTGCTGGCCGGC
>JBFFUJ010000094.1:0-8840 GCA_041571375.1 Lysobacterales bacterium
CGCGGGCGATTGGCAATCCGCTAAGATGCCCCAAAATGCAGGGACTATGACGGTGCAGAAAACATACGATTATGACCTGTTCGTGATCGGCGCGGGCTCCGGGGGCGTGCGCGGCGCACGGATTGCCGCCGGTCACGGCGCCCGGGTGGCGATCTGCGAGGAAAGCCGTGTCGGAGGCACCTGCGTCATCCGGGGCTGCGTGCCGAAGAAGCTGCTGGTCTATGCATCGCATTTTGCCGAGGACTTCGAGGACGCGCGCGGTTACGGCTGGGATGTCGGCACGGCGAGCTTCAGCTGGCCGCGGCTGATCCAGGCGAAAGACGCGGAAATCGATCGGCTGAACAAGGTGTATCACAGCCTGCTCGATGACGCGGGGGTGACGCTGTTCGAGCAGCGCGGCAGGCTGGTCGGCCCCCACGAGGTGTCCCTGGGCGACCGGACCGTGACGGCCGCGCACATTCTCATCGCCACGGGCGGCCGTCCCTGGCTGCCCGACATACCGGGTGTCGAGCACGCGATCACGTCGAACGAAGCCTTTCACCTCGAACGGCTGCCGGAGCGGGTCGCAGTGGTCGGCGGAGGTTTCATCGCCTGCGAATTCGCCGGAATCTTCAGGGGTCTGGGGTCCGAGGTGACGCAGCTCTACCGCGGTGATGCCCTGTTGCGGGGCTTCGACGGCGACGTCCGCCGGGTGGTCACCGGCGAATTGCGGAACAAGGGCGTCGATGTGAAGCTCGAGAGCGACGTGGAGCGCATCGTGCAGACAGCCGAGGGGCTGCAGGTCGAAATGCGTACCGGCGAGTGCGTCGTGGTCGACGAGGTGCTGTACGCGACGGGCCGGGTCCCGAATGTGCGTGGGCTCGGGCTGGAGCAGGTCGGCGTCGAGGTGCGGGCCGACGGACGGGTCGTTGTCGACGAACTTTCCTGCACCAGCGCCGGTCATATCTACGCGGTGGGCGACGTCACCAGCCGCGTCAACCTGACTCCGGTGGCGATTTACGAGGCCCACGCTTTCGCCGACACGGTATTTGGCGGCATCAGCCGACCGGTGGACCACCAGTTCGTGCCGTCGGCGGTTTTTTCGCAGCCGCCGGTCGGTACGGTGGGCTACAGCGAGGAGGATGCGGTGCACCATGTCGGCGCGGTCGACATCTACCTGTCGGAATTCCGGCCGATGAAGCACACGCTGTCCGGGCGGAACGAGAAGATGATGATGAAGCTCGTGGTGGACCGCACGAGCCAGCAGGTCGTCGGCGTGCATATCGTCGGGCCCGACGCGCCGGAAATTGTGCAGGGCTTCGCTGTGGCGGTAAAATCCGGGCTGACCAAGGATCGCTTCGACTGCACCATTGGCATTCACCCGACAGCCGCAGAAGAACTGGTCACGATGAGGAGGCCGGTCAGGAGTCATGGATGAGTTTTGAGGTCAGAACCGGACGCCTCCGGCTGGGGGCGGCCCCACGCTGGATGGTGGTCTGGCTGGCGGTGGCTGCTATGGCCGTCGGGTTGCCGGTGCAGGCCAAGGCCCCGGGCGGCGCGCGCGGCGACCTGCAACGTTATATCGTCGAATTGCACGACCTGCCGCTGGCCCTGTCCGATGCCCGGCGCCAGTCCTTCCCGGGCGATTCACCCCTTCGTCTCGAACTGCCTGCGGGTGCGGCCGATGTGGAGCGCAAGCTTGACTTCAACACCGTTGCGGCACGCGAATACCTGAGTCTGCTCGAGTCCCGCCAGGGGGATTTCCTCGGCGCGGCCGTCCGTCGCCTGGGCCGGGAATTGCCCGCTGTGTACAGCTATCGCCTGGCGACCAACGGTCTGGCGTTGGACCTCACTGAAGCCGAAGCGGCCGCGCTGCGGGATTCGCCCTCCGTCCGCTCCATCCTGCCGGATCAGCGTCACCGGCTGCAGAGCTACGCCGGGCCCATCTGGATCGGCGCGGACGACCTCTGGGACGGTGCAGCCGGATTCATGGCCGCGCGGGGCGAGGGCGTGGTCGTCGGCATCATCGACTCGGGCATCAACTGGGACAGCCCGTCGTTCATCGACCCCTCGCTGGACGGCTACAGCCACGTCAATCCCTTCGGCCAGCAGTTGGGCCTGTGCGCGGATCCTGAGGTGCTCTGCAACAACAAGCTGGTTGGCGTCTACGACTTCGTCGAGGACGACCCCTCGACCGACGACGTGGTCGAGGAAAACACCAATGGGCGCGACAACGATGGCCACGGCAGCCACGTCGCCTCCATCGCCGCGGGCAATCGGGTCAACACCTTCTTCGACGGGGAGCAGCGCACCCTGCACGGGGTCGCGCCGCGGGCCAATATCGTCTCCTACCGCGTTTGCTACGTGGGCGAACCGGAGACCGAGGACAGCGGCGGTTGCATGGGCTCGGCGATTCTCGCGGCCATCGAGCAGGCGGTGGCGGACGGCGTCGATGTGCTGAACTACTCCATCGGCTCGGATGCGGGCAATCCCTGGTCGATCGGCAGCATTTCACGGGCCTTTCTGGCTGCCCGCAACGCCGGCATCTTCGTGGCCACCTCGGCAGGCAACGGCGGGCCCAATCCAGGCACCGTCACTTCGCCCGCCAATGCGCCCTGGATCATGGCCGTCGGCGCCGCGACCCACGACCAGAACCCCTACACACGGGCGGGTGCGGTCGAGGACCTGTCCGGTGGCGACGTACCTGCTTCGGGCGAGTTTCTGGGTGTTACCCGGACTGGGGGCCTCGGGGTCCGGCCAATCGTGCACGCCCGTGATTTCGGCAACGCGCTGTGCGGGGTGGGCGAGCCCGAACTGCAGCCCGACTGTGAGGGAAACCAGGGTCTGAGCAACCCCTGGGACGGGCAGACGCCTTTCAACGGGGAAATCGTGGTATGCGACCGGGGGATCTACGGGCGGGTCGAAAAGGGCAAGAACGTGCTGCTGGCCGGCGCCGGCGGCTACATCCTGGCGAACACGGACGAGTGGGGGGAATACAAGATCCCCGAGGAGCACTGCCTGCCGGCCACGCATCTCGGCGTCCAGGAGGGCGACGCGCTGCGAGCCTGGCTGGACAGCGGCAGCGGGCACCAGGGCTCGCTGTCGGGCGAGAGTACCCGCGAATCGGCCCTGTTCGCTGATCGCATCCTGTCTTTCAGTTCGCGCGGCCCGGCTGCCCCGCCCGTGGAGGACGTACAGAAGCCGAACGTCATCGCGCCGGGATTGCAGATCCTGGGCGCTGCCGAAAATGGGCAGGAATACGCTCCCCTCAGTGGCACCTCGTTTTCCTCGCCGCACCTGGCGGGCGCGGCCGCATTGCTGAAGTCCCTGCACAATGGCTGGACCGTGAGCCAGCTCAGCTCCTCGCTGGAAACGACCGCCACTCCAGAGCAGGTCACGGACGGCGGGTTCGCCGTGTCGGGCTCTTCGGGCAGCAACTTCCTTCCGGCCACGCCGCTGGAGTATGGCGCCGGGCGCCCGCAGCTGGGGGAAGCTGCCAATGCCGGCCTGTACCTGCCGGTGACGGGCGCGGAATTCACCGCCGCCAACCCGTCAGCGGGCGGCGACCCCAAGGACCTCAACCTGGCCGGACTGGTGGATTCGAGGTGCCGCGGCGCCTGCAGCTTCGTCCGCACCGTCGCGGACCAGATGGGGGGCGGCAACTGGACCGCGACCCCCATCGGCTTCCCCCCCGGCGTTCTGGTCGCCACGAGCCCGTCCAATTTCAGCCTTGCCAATGGGGGTTCCCGCAGCCTGACGGTGGGTGTCAACCTCGAGAGCACCGGGGTGATCGGCGACTGGGTGCACGGGCTCATACGCTTCAGCGCTGCCGGCTCGGCAGATCAGCACCTCACGGTTTCCGCTTTTTCCTATGGCGGTGACTTGCCGGACGCATGGATCATCGAGGACGGGCGAGACAGCGGCTGGCAGGCATTTCAGCTCTCGGGGTTGGCTGCGATGCCGGACGCCACCTTCCGCAGCGGCGGGTTGGATCCCGCAGACCGTACGGTCCGCGTGCTGCCTGAAGACGAGACCCATGACGATCCTTATGACGGCGGTGCGGGCGTGTTTACGAAATGGCACCTGCTGCCTCAGGGCGGGCTCTGGCTCCACGCGGAGACTCTGATTTCAACCGCTGAAGACCTCGACCTGTATGTGGGCGTGGACCTGAACGGCAATGGCTCGGCCGAAGAGAGCGAGGAGTTGTGCAGCAGCACCTCGCCCGACGACATCGAGCAGTGTGACCTGTACAACCTTCAGCCCGGCAATTACTGGATTCTGGTTCAGAACTGGACCGGCACCGAGCCGGACGGGGATGAAGCGACCCTGTTGAGCGCGGCCGTCACGGCCGATCCCGATGCCACGCTGGCGGCCAGTGGCCCGGGCATCGTGCAGGAAGGCGCGGCCTTCGATCTGCGCCTCAGCTGGGAGAACGTCGCCGCGGTCCCGGGCGAGACGTGGTTTGGCGCCGTGGGCGTCGGCACGCAGCGCGAGAGCCCCGACAACATCGGCGTGATCCCGGTGCGATTCGTTCGCGATGGTGTCAGTGCGCCAACCACGTTCCCGTTGTTCGACGGGCGCGAGCATCGCCTGGCGCTGGAGCCTGGCGGGAGCCACGACCTCCTGTTCATCGACATACCGCCCGGCGCAAGCAGTCTCACGGTGGGTGCCGACGGCGCCAGCGCCGAACAGAGCGACAGCCTGACCCTGGAGTTGCGGCGACTGGATTTCGATCAGGGACTGATCAATCCGCCGTTCGCGACTGCCCCGGATGCCGCCGAGAGCATCATTGCCGGCAGTGGCGGTGGCGGCAACGGTCCCACGCTGGCGGTCACCGGTGGCGCGCTGCAGGCAGGACGATATTACGCGGTGCTTGGCAACGAAGGCGCTGCCGCGGCTTCGGTCCGGATCCGTGTCGACGTGGGCTTCGCGGGTGCGGCGCTGCCGGTGCATCGGGGCCTGTGGGAGCCGAACTCGCGCCCCGGGCTCGGCCAGGGCTTCGATTACAACTGGGGCGGCACTGACCGCGCGCTGATCTGGTACACCTACGACGAGCAGGGGCAGGCGACCTGGTACATCGCCGGCAGCCCATCGGTCCAGGGCAATATCTGGGTTTCCGACCTGTACCGCGTGACCAATGATGGCGCGGAACAGCAGTTGGCCCGGGTGGGGCACGTGGCCGTGACCATCCTCGGGGAGGACGATGCGCTCTTCACCTTCACGCTGTTCGGGGAGTCCGGGACCGACCGGATGCAGCCGCTCAGTGCGCTGACCTGTCCGAACATCGAGGGCAGCCCGCGCAGCTACACCGGAATCTGGTTCCGCGGCAGCGACGGCCTGGGCGGCGCCAGCGTGATTGTCAATTCGGCCACGCAGGCCCAGATCCATTACCTGTTCGATGCGCTCGGGGTGCCCAGGTGGCTGTTCGCGCAGGATCTGGAGCAGCCCGCACCCACCAATCCGACCCTGCCGTTCCTGCAGTTCAGCGGTTACTGCGCGGTCTGCACCGCGACTTCCGTTTCCAATGTCGAGGCGGGTGTGCTGAGCCGGACCTTCAACAGTCAAACCAATGGCAGCTGGACGCTGGATTATCAGCTGCAGCCCCCGCTGACGGGCGCGGTTGAGCGGACCGAGGCGATCGTCAAGCTGACCGGGACGCTCGACTGCCTGTAACCGCCCGCCCGGCGTCAGGCGGCCGCGGTCGCCAGGCGCTCCGCGACGAGTACTGAGGCCCTGTCCAGGTCGACGTCCGCGAGCTCGCTTTTTCCGTCCAGCAGTTCGTCGAGGATTTCCGCCTGGATGCGGCCGCGGCGATGGGCTTCGGCATAAGGGATGCGGTGGAACATCACCAGCGAATAGCGTGGAATGAAAACACCGGCATGGCGCTGCTCCAGTTCGCGTTCCAGCGCCTTGCGCAGCAGGAAGTCACGGTGCCGTACCGAATCACGCATGGTACGGAAGGCGTCCAGGGCCATATCCGCAATGGCTTCGGCATCGGCAATGCGGACGCCTTCCAGACGCTCGAACGCGGTAGCCCAGTCACCCGCGCCACCGTCGATAATGTCTGTCAGGGTGGTGCAGTCTTCGAACGCCGCATTCACGCCCTGCCCGTGGAACGGCACGATGGTGTGCGCCGCGTCGCCCAGCAGCAGGCCGAGCCCGTCCAGGTGCCAGCGACTGCAGCGTATCGTACCCATGTGGCCAACGGGATGGTCGCGGAATTCCTGTTCCAGCCGTGGCATCAAATCGGTCGCATCCGGAAAATTGAACTCCATGAAGGCCTTCTGCCGGGTCCAGGAATCCAGTTCTTCGAAGCCCCAGGGCATCCTGTGGTCGCCGGCGCAGGGCAGGAACAGCATCGCCGGGAAATTGCCGTCGGTGTCGGGCATGGCGATCATCATGTAGCCGCCGCGAGGCCAGACGTGCAGCGCGTGGCGGTCGAGCGAGACGGTTCCGGCTGCGTCCGCGGAAATCAGCAGCTGCTTGTAGCCCGCGTCCAGCGATTCCTGCACCACCGTCAGGTCGGTCGCCCGCTGCATGGCCGACCGCACCTTCGAGCCCGCGCCGTCAGTTCCGATCAGGACCTCGAAAGGCCGCTCGCCGCTGTGCTCGAAGCGCATCTGCCGTGCGTTCCAGTCGATCGACATCAGTCTTTGACCAAAACGGAGCGCGACCTTGCCGCTCGCCTCGGCCGCGTCCAGCAGGCAATGGACGAGGCGCTCGCGGGGAATGCTGTAGAGGGCTTCGTAGGCATGCACGCCGTAGGGTTGCAGGTTGGTCTGGCCCCGCCGATCGTGAATCATTCTGCCGCGCATGGACGTGACGTGGGCGCCGACCGCGTCCTCGAGACCCGCGGCGCGCAGCGCGTAGCGGCCGCGTTCACCAAGTGACAGGATGGCCGGGGCGAGTGGGTGGGGCGGCTGCGTTCGCGGATCCGCGGAGGCATCGAACAGTTCCGACTGAAAACCGCGCTGGGCCAGCAGGATGGCGAGTAGGGTGCCGCTCATGCCGGCACCGATGATGGTCACCTTGTGGGTTTCGTGGATGCGCATTCAGGTCACCCGGGCCCGCACTGGCGACCACTCCTCGATGCGCTTGACCAGTTCCGCGCAGTCGCGGAACCGGGTGTACAGCGGGACGGGCGCCACGCGAATGATATCGGGCTCGCGCCAATCGGCGATGACGCCGTGTGACTCGAGGTGCTGGAACAGCCGGCGGCCTCGCTCTGGTCCGGCGTGGACCCGCAGCGACAACTGGCAACCGCGCCGTTCCGGATCGTCCGGCGTGAGAACATCGAGCACATCGGCGTGGCGCGATTCCAGCGCGTCGGCCAGCCAGGCGGTCAGGCGGCGGGACTTCTGTCGCAGGCGGTCCATGCCGGCCTCCCGGAACAGGGCCAGCGAGGCGCGGAGCGGTGCCATCGCCAGGGCGGGTGGAGTGGACAGCTGCCACGCTTCGGCTCCGGGCGCCGGATCGAAACGCTGCTCCATGCGGAACCGGCTCCGGCGGTCGTTGCCCCACCACCCCTCCAGCCTCTGCACCGCTGCGGTCTGCACATGGTCTCCGTGGATGAATACGGCAGCTACGGCGCCGGGCCCGCCGTTCAGGTATTTGTAGGTGCACCAGGCGGCGAAGTCGCAGCCGCTGTCGTGCAGCGACAGGGGCAGGTTTCCGGCGCTGTGGGCGAGGTCGAATCCGACGCGCGCACCAGCGGCGTGGCCCGCGGCAGCGATCCGTGCCAGATCGAAGGCCTGGCCGCTGGCGTACTGAACGCCCGGCCACAAAACCAGGGCGACCTCTTCCCCGTGGCGCTGCAGGTAGGATTCGACCGCGGCCTCCTCGACCAGGTCCGCGCCGGATTCCGGGCCCAGTTCCACCAGGTGGTCGGCGGGATCGAGGCCATGGAGGCGCAACTGGGACTGCACGGCATAGCGATCGGACGGAAAGGCAGCGCGCTCCATCACGATCTTGCATCGCCGGCCGGACGGCCGGAAAAAACTGATCATCAGCAAATGCAGGTTGACCGTGAGCGAATTCATCAGCGTGACTTCGCTCGGCCTGGCGCCGACCAGGCCGGCCATCGAGGCAGCCAATTCGTCGCCGTAGTCAATCCAGGCGGGCCGCCCGCGGAAGTGGGCGCCTACGGCAAGTTCCCGCCAGCGCCGCATCTCTTTCTGCAGCGCCGCTTCGGCCGTGCGAGGCTGCAGGCCCAGGGAGTGGCCGCAGAAATAGGCCTGCAGCCCGCCCGATCCGTGCGGCGGTATCCAGAAGGCATCGCGCAGTTCTCGCAGTTCGTCCTGCCGGTCCAGTTCAGCGGCGCTGTCGAACAACTGTTTTATCACCCTGGATTCCCCAAGCCCGCGGCTGCGAATCTCACATCATTATACGGTCATTGGCTTGCGCGCGGCCGAATCGTAAAATGCCTGCAAGCCCGTCCCGTGACCGCCACTTGAAGCGCACCGCTTTCCATTATGATCTGCCCCCGGAGCTGATCGCGCAGACCCCGTTGCCGCAGCGCTCGGGCAGCCGCCTGTTGATCGTGCCGCGCTCGGGTGGAGACCCCGAAGATGCCCGGTTTCGGGATCTCCCGGGCCGGCTGCGCGCGGGCGATCTGCTGGTGTTCAACGACACCCGGGTCATTCCGGCACGCCTGTTCGCCCGCAAGGAAAGCGGCGGGCGCGTAGAACTGCTGCTCGAGCGCGTCCTGAGCGAGAGGGAGTGCCTGGCCCAGATGAGGGTCAGCAAGCCTCCGCGCCCGGGCGGTGCCATCCTGCTGGAGGATGGTTCCCGGCTCGAGGTCATCGCCCGTGACGCCAGAAGATGCCTCCAGGTGCTCGGCCCGCGTCGCGTCCGGCGAATGA
>JBFFUJ010000095.1:0-8840 GCA_041571375.1 Lysobacterales bacterium
GAATTTCGAGCGTTACGCGGTCAAACCGGGCGCCCCGCTGATGCGCGATCTGTTCCTGGACACTTAGATGCCTGCCGCACGGCGCGGACCCCTCCGGGGCTGAATGACCGATCCCACCGCCGGCCGCCGCTACGTCGCCGCCCTGACCGGCATGCGCGGGGTCGCGGCTGGCCTGGTCTTTCTCTATCACTACGCCGCTCTGCACCCCGGCATCCGACTCGATCAGGCCGTACCCTTCGTCGGTGTGGCGCTGCATTTCCCGTTCGGCTTCGGCTTTGCCGGAGTCGACATTTTCTTTGTGCTCAGCGGCTTCCTGCTGACACTGCCCTTCGCCCGTTCGGCCCTCGGCAGCGGGCCATCGCCCGATCTGCCGCGCTACTTCCGTCGCCGTTTCCTGCGCGTGTTCCCCGCCTACTACGCCCAGCTCTTGATCCTGCTGCTGGCCGGCGCCTGGTTCGTCAGCTGGAATCCACTGAACGTGAGCGAGTTCGTCGCCCACCTGCTGATGTTTTTCAATATCGGCTGGAAACCGGTACAGCCAATGGTCGGCGTCTGGTGGACACTGCCTGTGGAGATGGGCTTTTACCTGCTTCTGCCCCTGCTGGCGCCATTTCTGCGGCCGGCGCGGTGGTTCCTGGTGCTGGCCGGCGGCATTGCGCTGAGTGTTGCCTACCGCTACTGGGCGGCCAAATACTTCGGGCCGTTGGGCAGCGACCGCGCCTTCGTCGCCGCGTCCCAGTTACCCGGCAACCTGGCCGAGTTCCTGCTGGGCGCCACCGCCGCGCTGCTGGTCCAGTACCAGGCGCTCAGGGGAGCGCAGCGCCCACCCGCCTGGCTGCTGGACCTGGTCTTTGTCGGCGGCGTGCTGTTCCCGGCCATTTGGCTCTGGCAGGTGGTTCTGGCGGCAGGCGCCGATTACTGGCAGGGGCACTGGAGCATGCTGCTGGCGCCAATCGCGATCGGGCTGCCGCTGGCGATGGCGATCGCGAGTCTCTACTGGGGCTGCCGTGTCGGCACCTGGTTGCTGGCCAACCGCGTGGTCTACTTCCTCGGCCTGATATCGTACAGCCTCTACCTGTGGCACTTCGTGATCATGCAGCAGCTGCAGAAACTGCTGGGCGCGGGCTACGCGGAATGGTCGCACTGGGTTACTTTCCCGATAGCCACCGGGGCGGTCGTGGGCCTGGCCTCGATCAGCTACTTCCTGGTGGAGCGTCCCTTTTACCGGCTCGAACCGTGGCGCAAGGTGCGCCGGAAGATCTCAGAGCTGCGCGAATGACTCCCGTGCGGCGGCCACGGTTGCGGTGATGTGCTCGTCGCCGTGGGCCGAAGAGACGAATCCGGCTTCAAAGGCTGACGGCGCGAGGTACACGCCGCGCTCCAGCATCAGGTGGAAGAACGACCTGAATGCCGCCGCGTCGCAGCGTCCGGCCTCGGCAAAGTTGACGACCTTCGGCGCATCCGTGAAAAACAGCCCGAACATGCCGCCAACGGACGTCGTCAGAACCGGCACGCCGGCGGCGTCCGCGGCCTGCTGCAGGCCGCAGGTCAGCTGGCGGGTCTTTTCGGCAAGTTCCTCGAAGAATCCCGGGCTGGAAATCAGTTCCAGGTTGGCCAGCCCCGCCGCCATGGCCACCGGGTTGCCCGACAGGGTGCCGGCCTGGTACACGGGCCCGCTCGGCGCGACCTGCTCCATGTACTCCCGTTTGCCACCGAACGCGCCCACCGGCATGCCGCCGCCGATCACCTTGCCGAATGTGGAAAGGTCCGGCGTGATCCCGTACAGGCCCTGCGCCCCCTGCAGGGCAACGCGAAAACCCGTCATGACCTCGTCGAAAATCAGCAGGCAGCCGAATTCATCGCAAAGATCGCGCAAACCTTGCAGAAACCCATCGACCGGGGGAATGCAGTTCATGTTGCCGGCCACCGGCTCGACGATGACGGCCGCGACTTCCGCCGCATGCGCTTCGAGGCAGGCCCGCACCGCGGGCAGGTCGTTGTAAGGCAGCGTCAGAGTGAGGTCGGCAACTGCAGGCGGCACGCCCGGCGAATTCGGGACACCGAGCGTCAGCGCTCCGCTGCCGGCCTTGACCAGAAAACTGTCGGCATGCCCGTGGTAGCAGCCTTCGAATTTGATGATCGAATGGCGGCCGGTTGCGGCCCGCGCGAGTCGCACGGCGCTCATGGTCGCCTCGGTTCCGGAGTTGACCATGCGCACCATCTGCAGGCCCGGCACGATGGCGCACAGCCGCTCGGCCATCTCGACCTCCGCAGCGCAGGGCGCCCCGAAACTGAGACCCTCGGCGGCGGCTTTCTGAACGGCCGATACGACGGCCGGATGCGCGTGACCGGCGATCATCGGGCCCCAGGAGCCGACATAATCGATGTAGGAGCGCCCTTCCACGTCGTACAGGCAAGGGCCTTCGGCACGTTGAAAGAAGACCGGGTCGCCGCCGACGCCGTTGAAGGCTCGCACCGGGGAATTCACGCCCCCGGGTATACACCGGCGGGCTCTCGCGATGAGTTCGGGACTGCTCTCCATCGGCGTATTGTAACGGTTTATCGCGGCGGACGGTCATGGCACACTACGCTCCTTTTTGGACAGGAATTGGTGACGCGTGACTGACAACGGCTACCGTACCTGGATGTGCATCATCTGCGGCTGGGTTTACGAGGAAGAGAAGGGCGCACCCGAAGAAGGCCTGGCGCCGGGCACCCGCTGGGAAGACGTTCCGGAGTATTGGGTCTGCCCCGACTGCGGTGCGGGCAAGGAAGATTTCGAGATGATCGAAATTTGATCGAACGGCCGGCCCGGTCTTGGCGTTCCCCGGTTCCGATTGAGCTATGCTTAGGCGGAAGCCACCGGAGATCCATCACTACAGATGAACAGACAGCGGGGTATCGAACGATCCAGGCGGGATGCGATGATCGGCGGCGTCTGCGCCGGAATCGCCCGGCATTTCGGCTGGTCGGTCACCGGCACGCGGGTCGCATACGTGCTGCTGTCAATCTGCTCGGCGGCTTTCCCGGGCATCCTGGTCTATCTGGTTCTGTGGTTGGTCCTGCCCCAGTCCGAAGACTGACGATGACTTTTTTGCCGCCGACCCTCAGCCGGCGCGCAGCAACCCCGTCTCGACGGCCCCGTCTGCCCCCAATTCCAGCCAGCGGCAGGCCGGCCCGTTCAGGTCCAGGGTGAATTCCGGCCGCTGCGGCAAACTGTTCGCCACCGAGGAGGGCCCACCCAACAGGGCAACGCCGTTGCGCTGCGCGTGAAAATCCTGGTGCACATGACCCCAGGCGATACAACGGACCTGCGGGTACCGGTCCACGTGAGGCCAGAAGGCTTCGGCCTGTTCCAGCGGGTAGCGGTCAATCCAGGCCGAAGCCATCATGACCGGATGATGATGCAGGGCCAGCAGTACCTGACGGCCCTCGCTTCTGCTCAGGCACTCGTCCAGTTGAGCCAGCCGGGGCGGCGGCAGCGTGCCGGAGATCCGGCCGGGTTCCGTGGAGTCCAGCAGCACCAGGTGCCAGGCGCGCGCTTCGTAATGCAATGGCCCCTCCCAGGGTCCAAGCGGGAAGTATCGGCGCATCACTTCCGTTACGTCGTGGTTGCCGGGCAGGGCGAGCACCGGGGCCCCGGCGGTGCTGAGCAGGGCGGCCACGCGCCCGTAGGACACCGCGCTGCCGTCCTCGCTGACATCGCCCGTGAGCAGCAGCAGGTCCGGACGCCAGCGCCGGATGGCGGGCAGCAGGGACGCCAGGTTCCGGTCAGCACTCTGGCCCCGGTAAGCGGCGCACCGGTCCGCCGACACGTGGCAGTCGCTGACCTGGACCAGGCGCAGGGGCCGGGCGGATCGCAGGGTCACTGATTCATTCCGGGAATAGGTTCAGCCATAAGCTTGACGGTCCCTGTTCCGCGCCCGAACGGAGCGTTCCATCCCAACCGCTCCTCCGGGCGCGACGCGGGCCTGGTAATGTAGCATCGTTTTGCCACATTTTGGCCCGACGGGCGTCACCTGCCGGCGAGACACTGTCAGCCTGATACTCCCGCAAACCACTGAGGAGCCGCAAGACCGCCATGCAAGTGTTCATTCCCCTCGGCGACGAAGAGCCTGTTCGAAGCAGGGTTTCGGGAAGGCTGGTGCCTTACCGCCCCGGCATGGTCCTGCTGAGCCAGCTGCAGGAACCGGAAGATCCGGACCCGCCGGCGCTCAGTCCAGATGAAGCTCCATCCGGTCGCCGGGACTCACACCCAGCTGCTCCGCCTTCCCCGCGTTGAGCTCCAGCACGTACCGGGCCGGCTTCCGGCTCGGGTAGGTCGGGCAGGTCCGGGTTCTGCAGGGCTGGGCGTTGGCGGCCACGCTGACCAGTTCGAGATGGGTGTTGAAATAGAGGATGTCCAGGGGGATTCGGGTGTTCCTCATCCAGAAACTGCGACGCGCTTCCACGGGAAACAGGAACAGCATGCCGTGGTCATCCGGCAGGCTGTCGCGAAACATCAGGCCCAGCGACTGCTGTTCCCGGGTCTCCGCCAACTCCACCGTGAAGCGCTCCCCCTTCAATACGACGTAGGGTTCCTGGGCCATGCAGGCGCTGCAGGCCAGGAATGCGAAGATCAACGGGATGAAGCGCATAGCCGGAGTCTGACGCGGACGCCGGCCGTTTTCAATCGGCCAATGCCTGTACGGGAGCGGCCCGGTCAGCCCTCCCGGTCTGCCTGGGGGTGGACATCCTGCACCCCGGCTGCGTTGACGTCGAGCGCGGCCATCACGTTCGCAAACTGCCCGGGCTGCAGTTGGCCCATCAGGTTGATGACGACGGCCTCGGTTTCGCCGTCGGAGGCCAGCACGGTGATGCCGCGAACGCGCTGATCGACGGTTCTCATCAGCATGTGCGTCTGTTCGCGTCCCTCGCGAACCCGCAAGACGGCTTCCCACCCGTCGGACTGCAGGCGGTCACTCATGCGATCGATGCGCGCTGCGACGCGGGCGCTGTCGCCATCGATCTCGTAAACGCGGAGGCGCACACCATCCAGTCCCTGCAGCAGGGCTTGCGTCTCCGGTTCATCGTCGAGCTGGCCGGCAACGAACCGTAATACCGATGGTCCCAGGGACAGGACCAGCACCCGATCGGTATCCGCGAGGCCAAGCGAATCGAGATCAGCGAAGCCGTCACTGCTGCGCGGCGCGGTGATCCCGCAGGCCGACAGCAGCAGCAGGCCGGCCGCGGCGACCGCCGTACGCACCCGCCTCATCAGTCGATCTCCACGTCAAAGTTTTTCATTACGCGATCGAGTTCCGCGGGATTGATGTTGCCGATCACGTTGACGAACACGGCCTCGTTTGCTTCCAGTGCCATCACGGTGATGCCGTCTACCGATTCTGCGTTCAGCTTCATGAAAACGCGGACCTGCTCGTCGGCCGAGTTGACCGTAACGACCGACTCCCAGCCCGCGGCGGCGAGTTTGCCCGAGACGTCCTTGACCAGCGCGACGGCGCTGTCTGTCAGCGCCTCCGTCTCGAATACGTTGACCCGGACGCCATTCAGTTTCCTGAACAGTTCGGCCGCTTCGGGATCCTCCTCGGCACTCAGGGTACCGATTAGCCCCAGCAGCGACTCGCCGATCGAGATCTGTACCGTCGGCTCTCCGAAAATGCTGTTCAGCTCGCCGAAATCGACATAGCCGGGAAACGCCTTGAGCGCGTCCTCCTGCGCAACGGCAGGCAATGCCAGCAGGGTGCCCAGCACCAGAGCAGGCCCGATTCCGAGCCATTTGAACGTCATTGACCAATTCATGTTGTGTCCTCCTTGCGATTCTGTTCGGTGAAAGGGATATGTTTTGACAGGCTGTCCCTGATCGGACGGCTCAATTCATCGCCCAGCGCCGAATGGATCTCCCGGCCCGTCACCGCACCCGCCTTGTCGATGTATTGGAACGCAACGGCCAGCTCCTGGCGGGCCTGCAGGATTTCCTGCCGTGAAGGCTGTTTCGGCAGCAGCAGAGCGATGCCCACCAGCAGCAGGCCCGCGGCCAGAGCCGGCGCCAGCAGCCAACGGCGAGCCGGTCCGGGCGAGAGCAGGCCTTGCCACCAGGCGGGTTCTCCACCCTCACCGCGGGGTATACGCCGCAGGCGCCGGGTCAGGCTCCGCGGTGCTTTTTCGATCCGGAGTTCGCTCAGGAGCGCCTCGAGCTCCCGGTCGAGACCGGTCCTGGCAACCGGACCGTCGATTCGTGCGTCTGGCCCCTGAGGGCGGCCGTTCCCTGTCATGGTCTTACCTCCGCGAGCTGTTCCCGCAACTGCCTGCGCGCCCGGTGCAGATACACCTTCACCTGCGACATGCTCAGATCCAGCACGCTGGCGACTTCCTCGTAGCTGTGCTGCTGGACATCCCGTAACACCACCAGCGACCGGTAGGGTTCGGTCAGTCCATTGATGGAATGCTGCAGCCACTGTCCCAGTTCGCGCCGGTGCAGTTCCTGAGCCGGTCCCGGGGCGTCGTCCGCTTGCTGCCATTCCTGCCATTCCTGGGAGGGATGGCGGCGGCGCAGCCGGTCGAGGCACAGGTTGCGCGTGACCCGCATCAGCCACGGCCGGATGCGCGTCGGATCGATGCGGTCCTGGTTCTGCCACAGCTTCACAAATGCCTCCTGGCAGGCGTCCTCGGCCTCGGCAGGATCCTTCAGCAGGTAGCGGGCCAGGGTCCACGCCTGGTCCTGGTACTCATCGACCCACCGATGGAATTTCCTGCTCATTCCACCAGCATAGACGTGCCAAACCGGAATTGGTTACAGATCAGCGGGGTCGACGCCCCGTGAACGGCGCACGAACACAAAGCCAGGAAGGCCCTTGAAATGATTTTCGCCGGTCCCCATTTGGCTGGACAGACTGTACAGAGAGCCATAGGCCGGATACAGGCACCAGATGCAGCGACGGGGAAATGCCCCGCCCGCAGTCATTCAGACAACTAGTGAAATTGGGAGATTCTGAAAATGAAACTTCGTCCTTTGCATGATCGCGTGATCGTGAAGCGCTTAGAGGAAGAAAAAGTGTCCGCCGGCGGGATCGTGATCCCCGACAACGTGGCGGAAAAGCCGATCCGCGGCAAGATCCTGGCCGTCGGCAACGGCAAAATACTGGATAACGGAGAACAGCGCAGCCTGGACGTCAAGGTTGGCGACACCGTCCTGTTCGGCAAGTACTCGGGCACCGAGGTCAAGGTTGAAGGTGAAGAGCTGCTGGTGATGCGTGAAGACGACATCATGGCCATCATCGAAAAGTAACCCGGTTTGCCCACGAAGAATTGGAATTATGAGGAATAAATCATGAGTGCAAAAGACGTAAAATTTGGTGAAAGCGCCCGTAACCGGATGCTCGCCGGAGTTAACATCCTGGCCGATGCCGTCAAGGTAACGCTGGGCCCGAAGGGCCGCAACGTCGTCCTGGACAAGGCCTTCGGTGCGCCGACCGTGACCAAGGACGGTGTGTCCGTGGCCAAGGAAATCGAGCTGGAAAACAAGTTCGAGAACATGGGCGCGCAGATGTTGAAGGAGGTCGCGTCCAAGACCTCAGACGTGGCCGGCGACGGCACGACCACCGCAACGGTTCTGGCCCAGGCGCTGCTGCGCGAGGGCATCAAGGCCGTGGCCGCCGGCATGAACCCGATGGACCTCAAGCGCGGCATCGACAAGGCCGTGCTGACGGCGGTCGAGGGCCTCAAGGCCCAGTCCACGCCCTGCACCGACAGCAGCGCCATTGCGCAGGTCGGTTCCATCTCCGCCAACTCCGACACCGAGGTCGGCCAGATCATTGCCGACGCGATGGAGAAGGTGGGCAAGGTAGGCGTGATCACCGTCGAGGACGCCACCGGCCTGAACAACGAGCTGGACGTGGTCGAGGGTATGCAGTTCGATCGCGGCTACCTGTCGCCGTATTTCATCAACGACCAGCAGACCATGAGCGTCGAACTGGAAGAGCCCTACATCCTGCTGCACGACAAGAAGATCAGCAATGTGCGCGAAATGTTGCCGCTGCTGGAAGCCGTTGCCAAGTCGGGCAAGTCGCTGCTGATCGTGGCCGAGGATGTCGAAGGCGAGGCGCTGGCCACCCTGGTGGTCAACACCATCCGCGGCATCGTCAAGGTTGCCGCCGTCAAGGCGCCGGGCTTCGGTGACCGCCGCAAGGCCATGCTGGAAGACATCGCCATCCTGACCGGCGGTACCGTGATTTCCGAGGAAGTCGGCCTGAGTCTCGAGAAGGCCACGCTGAACGAACTGGGTTCGGCCAAGAAGATCTCCATCACCAAGGAGAACACCACCCTCATCGACGGTGCGGGTTCCAGCGAGCAGATCGAAGGCCGGGTCAAGCAGATCCGCGCGCAGATCGAGGAATCCACCTCCGATTACGACCGTGAGAAGCTGCAGGAGCGCGTGGCCAAGCTGGCCGGCGGTGTTGCCGTCATCAAGGTCGGCGCCGCGACCGAGGTCGAGATGAAGGAGAAGAAGGCCCGCGTCGAGGACGCGCTGCACGCGACCCGTGCCGCCGTCGAAGAAGGCGTGGTGCCGGGCGGCGGCGTCGCCCTGGTCCGGACCCTCGAGAAGGTGTCCAAGCTGAAGGGCGACAACGAGGACCAGAACGTCGGTATCGCGATCGCCGTTCGCGCCATGCAGGAGCCGCTGCGCCAGATCGTCATCAATGCCGGCGAGGAAGGCTCCGTGGTGCTGAACAAGGTGCGTGACGGCAAGGGCAACTTCGGTTACAACGCCCAAACCGGCGTGTACGAGGACATGATCAAGGCCGGCATCCTGGACCCGACCAAGGTCGTGCGCACGGCACTGC
>JBFFUJ010000096.1:0-8766 GCA_041571375.1 Lysobacterales bacterium
CGCAGGATTTGTCTACCGCTGGTTCGAAGAATAATCAGATTGCAGGAATTGGTATAGGAGGCGCCGGATACCTTTATTCAGGACAATCGAGCTGTCGGGAACAGTCGATTAGCGCACAGGGACGTCTTGAGCGTGTCCTGAGCGGGTACCCCCGACACCTTCCCCGTCAGGGCAACCCGTCGCGAGCAAGCTCGCTCCTACGGGTTCTCGGAGAGCGCCTGATCCAGATCCTCGATCAGGTCGTCGACGTCCTCGACCCCGACGGACAGGCGCACGAGCGTGTCGCCGATGCCGAGCCGTTGGCGCATTTCCGGCGGCACCGAGGCATGCGTCATGATGGCCGGGTGGTTGATCAGGCTCTCCACGCCGCCGAGGCTTTCCGCCAGTGAAAACAGGCGGCAGCGCTCGAGCATGCGGCGCGCCGCGGCCAGCCCGCCCTCGACGTCGACGCTGATGATCCCGCCCCCGGCCGCGCTCATCTGGCGCATGGCGAGATCGTGCTGGGGGTGCTCCGTCAATCCGGGATAGATGACCCGGCCAATAGCCGGATGCCCTTGAAGCCAGCGCGCGATCTGCAGTGCGTTGTCGCAATGTGCGCGCATGCGCAGGGCCAGGGTCTTCAGGCCGCGCAAGGCGAGGAAACTGTCGAACGGCCCCTGGATCGCGCCCGCCGAGTTCTGCAGGAAGCCCAGGCGATCGGCGAGATCGACGTCATCCCGCACGACCGCCACGCCACCGATCAGGTCGGAATGGCCGCCCAGGTACTTGGTCGCAGAGTGCATCACGATGTCGGCGCCGAGCTCCAGCGGCCGCGTCAGCACCGGCGAGGCGAAGGTGTTGTCCACGACCAGCAGCGCTCCGTGCGCGTGGGCCGCCTCGGCGGCCGCCCGGATGTCGACGATTTTCAGCATCGGGTTGGTCGGCGTCTCGACCCAGACCAGGCGTGTCTCGGGGCCCATGGCCTGCTCCAGCGCCCCCGGCTGCTCGATGGGCACGAAGCTGAACCGCAGCCCGGCGGATCGCTCCCGCACCCGGCGGAACAGTCGAAAGGTCCCGCCGTACAGGTCGTCGCCGGCCACCACGTGCGCACCGCTGTCCAGCAGCTCCAGCAGCGTTGCCGTCGCCGCCATGCCGGAGGCAAAAGCAAAACCACGGATGCCGCCCTCGAGATCGGCCACGCACTTCTCGTACGCGTCGCGGGTCGGATTGTGGCTGCGCGAGTATTCCCACCCCTGGTGTTCGCCGGGGCTTCGCTGGACGTAGGTCGAGCTCGCGAATATCGGGGTCATGATGGCGCCGGTCGAGGGATCCGGCTGCTGTCCGGCGTGGATTACCCGCGTGGCCATCGACCGGCCCTTGCCTGTCCCCTCGCTCATTGGAAGTCGGCCTTGCGGCGCAGGTAGTGCAGCAGGTCGACCCGGGTGATCAGCCCCAGGAAGCGCTCCCCATCTTTCACGATGGCGACGAAATCCCGTTCGAAGATCGGCATCAGGTCCCTGATCGGCGCGCGGCGGTCGATCTCGGTCAGGTCGGTGACCATTGCCGCCCGCACCGGGTCGGCAAAATGACGGGACGAATCGGAGACGGCCAGCAGCAGGTCCGATTCGTCGAGGATGCCCACCAGGCGATCGCCCTCGATCACCGGCAGTTGCGAGACATCGTAGAGCTTCATCCGCGAATACGCATTCGCCAGCGGCTCGTCCGGCCCGACGGTCACCGTGTCGTGCGACTCGAACGGCCGCGCGATCAGGTCACGCAGGTCGCCATGGCTCTGTACCTCGAGGAAACCCTGCTCGCGCATCCAGAAGTCGTTGTACATCTTGGACAGATAACGGTTGCCGGTGTCGCAGGCGAAGGTCAGGACGCGCTTGGGCCGGTCCTGCTCGCGGCAATACCGAAGCGCCGCCGCAACCAGGGTGCCCGTGGATGAGCCCCCGAGAATGCCCTCACGCACCAGCAGTTCGCGGCCAACGAGAAAGCTCTCGCGGTCGCTGATCGCATAAGCCTTGCTGATGCGCGTGAAATCGCTGATGGTCGGCAGGAAGTCCTCGCCGATGCCCTCCACCAGCCAGCTGCTGGTCTTGGTGGCGAGGGTGCCATGGTTGATGTACTCGGCGAGGATGGATCCCTCCGGGTCGGCCAGCACCAGTTCAAGCTCAGGCGCCTCGCGCGCGAAGTACCGCGACAAGCCGGTCACCGTGCCGCTGGACCCGACGCCCAGGACGATGGCGTCCAGGTCGCCCTCCATCTGCGCCCAGATCTCGGGCCCCGTGACCTCCTCGTGGGCCTTTGGATTGGCCGGGTTGCCGAACTGATTGATGAAATACGCATCGTCCATTTCAGAGGCGATGCGCTTGGCCAGGTCCTGGTAGTACTCGGGGTGGCCCTTGGCGACATCGGAACGGGTCAGGACGACTTCAGCCCCCATGGCCTTGAGGTTGGAGATTTTCTCCCGGCTCATCTTGTCCGGTATCACCAGGATCAGCCGGTACCCTTTCTGCGCCGCCACCAGGGCCAGTCCGAGGCCGGTATTGCCGGCAGTGCCCTCGACCAGGGTCGTGCCGGGACCGATTTTGCCGGCGGCCTCGGCTTCCTCGACCATGCGCAGGCCGATGCGGTCCTTGACCGACCCCGCCGGATTCTGGCTTTCGAGCTTGATGAACAGCGTGCAGGGCCCGGTGTCGAGCTGGTTGACCCGCACGACGGGTGTGTTGCCGATGAGTTCCAGTACGTTGTTGAAGAGAGGCATGTCGCGAACAGTCAGGCCACGCGGGCCGTCGAAGATGGAAACAAAAAGAAACGGCCGGGAGGTATGCCCGGCCGTTCACCAATCGATCGCGTCTGGGTCAGGCTCCCGCCATGTCCATGATCCGGGCCAGCTTGTCCTTGGCCAGCAGTTTTTCTTTCTTCAGTCGGGTGAGCGCCAGGTCTTCCATCGGTGCCGTCCCCATTTCCGCGGCAGTGACCCGTTTGTCCAGTTCCTGATGACGGTTGTAGATCCGAAGAAATTCTTCGTTCTCCTTCATCAGCCGCTCCATTTCCGCCTGGCGGTGTTCAAACATCGGAATCCTCCTTCTCGTTGTCTAGACGAAAACAGCGAAGCCCCACCGCTCCGTGCGGCCCTTTCGTGGCTTCGCTGCAATAATTCGTTGTGGGAATGATTGAAAATCGACGGAGTTCTGTACTTGCCATACGGCCGGTTACAGGCGAGACAGCCATTAACCGCGAACTCCGTTGTGGATTGGGTAAACCATTTTGACGCCCTAAATCTAGCGCAATCCGGAGCGCTGGGCAAGACGTTGCGGACTATTCGTCGAGCAGGATCACGTCCACCCTGCGATTCTGCGCGCGTCCCTCTTCGGTGTCGTTGCTGGCAATCGGAAAGTCTTCGCCCATTCCCTGGGTGGTCACCCGCTCCGCGGCGACGCCCAGGGAGACCAGCGCCTCGAATACCGCTTCGGCGCGCTTGCCCGAAATCTCGAGGTTGGTCACCGAGTCGCCGGTGGAGTCGGTGTGACCCTCGATGCGGATATCCTTGTCCGGCTCGCTCTGCAACAGGTCCACGACCTCGACCAGGCTGGCCATCGCCTCCTGGCGAAGTTCCGTCTGGCCGGACTCGAACAACACGTCACCCAGGGTGACGACCACGCCGCTTTCGGTCTGGCGCAGCTGCAGGTTCTCCAACTGGCGCCGCAGGGTGTCGGCCTGTTCCATGGCCAGGTCGGCCTCGCGACGGGCCAGCTGGGCCGCCGTAGCGCTGGAGGCAGCCAGCGCCTTGGCCTGTTCCGCTTCCTCGCGGGCCTGCTGTGCGGAGCGCTCGGACTGTTCCTCGCGCTGCTGGGCCTGCTGCGCTTCCGCCCGGGCGCGCTGCGCGTCCTCGGCCGTGGCCTGGGACATCAGGCGTGCGCGCTCGGCCTCCAGGCGCGCCCGCTCAGCTTCGAGCTGGCTGGCACGCACCAGCAGGTCCTGGCGTTCGCTGCCCAGGCGCGCGATCTCCTGGTCCAACTGCTCCCGCTGGGCGATCGCCCGGGCGATCTGGATCCGGCGGTCCGCCATGTAGATCAGGTGGATACGCTGGGTCTTGCCGGTGGCGTTCTCGGCCTGGCGCAGCGCGCGATCGGCCTCACCCAGCGCCAGCGGCGCGTAACCGGACAGCGTCTCGTCGGCTTTCAATTCGGCCAGCTGCGAGCGGACCTGCTCCAGCGCCAGGTCTTTCTTGGGGGCGGTCGTGCAGGCCGTGGCGAGCAGGACCGCCAGGGCCACGAGGCCGATGCGGGCTTGCCGGCACATCACCGGGCGTCCTCCCCATAGGTGGCCCGGAAGTCCTCCAGCAGGATTTCATTCTCGCGGGACATTTCGGCGACCCGGGCGCGGGCGGCGGCGGCGCGTGATTTCTCGATGGCCAGTTCGGAATTGATCTCGGACTGTTCGATCAGGAAAATCGATTTATCGTACTGCTTCAGTTCCATGCCTTTCTGCGCCTCGGCCAGCTTTTCGCGCGCGAAGCGCAATTCGACCGGCGAGTGCTCCTCGGCACCGGCGCGGACGGCCGCTTCGATCGCCTGTTCGGCGTTGGCGAAAGCATCGGGCGCCGGCTTTGGCGTGACGCAGGAGGCCAGCAGCATGGCGAGCAGCAAGCCGGAGAGTTGCAGGGGATAGCGCATGGGATCAACAGCCAAATCGGGTATGCGACTGATTATGACGCAAGCGGAGGGATGAGTTAAGTCCCTGCCGTGTATTCGGCCGGATTATCAATGGCCCGTTCCAGGATCAGGCGGCGTCCGGCTGGCATTCCGGCGCGGCATCGCGAAAAGCCGGCAGCTGTCGGCAGCGGCCCGCCACCTCCATCAGCCGCGGATAGGGATCGAGATCGCAATCGAAGCGCTCGGCGTTGTAAACCTGCGGAACCAGATAGCAGTCGGCCAGCGTGGGCCGATCCCCGTGGCAGAAGGACCCGCTCGCCGCCTCCGAGAGCCAATGCTCCAGCGCCGCGAATCCGCGGGCGACCCAGTGCCGGTACCAGTGTCCGATGGCCGCTTCCGCCTGCTGCAGCTCATCCTTGAGGTAACCCAGGACGCCAAGGTTGTTCAGCGGCTGAATTTCGCTGGTGATGGTCTGGACCATGGCCCGCACCCGGGCACGGCCGGCCGCATCGTCCGGCAACAATGCCGGTTCCGGAAAAGCCTCCTCCAGGTACTCGCAGATCGCCACGGACTGCACGATCACCCGTTCGCCGTGGCGCAGGGCCGGCACCAGGCCGAGCGGGTTGACCGCGCGGTATTCCGGCAGGTTCTGCTCGCCACCCCCGCGCACGAGGTGGACCGGCTGTTGCCGGTAGTCGAGCCCTTTCAGGTTGAGGGCAATGCGGACGCGGTAGGAGGAGGAACTGCGCCAGTAACCGTAGAGCAGCAGCGGCTCAACCGTCATAACGTCGGATTTCCTGCTCGATGGCGCCGAAGATCGTGGCGCCGTCCGCATCCAGCATCTCGATCCGGATGGTGTCACCGAAGCTCATGAACGGCGTGCTGGGCTTGCCGTCGGCGATGATCTCCAGCATGCGCTTCTCCGCCAGGCAGGAGGCGCCGACGCCTTCGTCCTGGTTGGCCACCGTGCCGGATCCGACCACGGTGCCGGCCGCCAGCGGGCGCGTCTTCGCGGCGTGCGCAACCAGTTCGGCGAAACTGAACTGCATGTCGACGCCGGCCTCGGGTTCGCCGAACCGCTCGCCGTTGAGCCAGGAGCGCAGCGGCCGGTGCACCACGCAGTCGCGCCAGGACTCACCGAGCTCGTCGGGCGTGACCAGCACCGGCGACAGCGCCGAGCGCGGCTTGGACTGCAGGAAGCCGAAGCCCTTGGCCAGCTCGGCCGGAATCAGGTTGCGCAGGCTGACGTCGTTGATCAGCCCGATCAGCTGGATGTGCCCGGCCGCCTGCTGCGCATTCACCGCCATGGGTACGTCATCGGTCACGACCACGACTTCCGCTTCGAAATCGATGCCATAGTCCTCGCTGACCGCGTACACCGGATCGCGCGGACCGAGGAATCCGGCCGAGGTCGCCTGGTACATCAATGGATCGGAGTAGAACGATTCGGGCACCTCGGCGCCGCGCGCCCGCCGCACGCGCTCGACGTGCGGCAGGTAGGCACTGCCGTCGACGAACTCGTAAGCGCGGGGAAACGGCGAGGCCAGTGCGGTGTAATCGAGGCGCTGGGCGTCGGCGCGCTGCCCGGCATTCAGTTCCCCGCTCACCGCATTGAGGCGCGGCGCGCAGTTCGACCAGCCGTCCAGGGCCTGCTGCAGCGTCGCGGCGATTTCGGGAACCGGCACGAAGCGTTCCAGCGAACGGTCGACCACGATCAGCGTGCCGTCGCGGCCACCGGCTTTCAGCGACGCCAGCTTCATCGCTCACCCCCGGAATTCCAGGAATCGGCATAGCCCTCCCACTCGGTCGGCTCGGCGCGCTCGTCCACCGTGAGCGGGTCGCGCGTGTCGATCATCACGGCCACCTCGTCGGTGCCCCTGGACTTCGGCTCGAACGCATTCTGCATCGCCTTCGGATGCGGGCCGTGGGTGAAGCCCACGGGGTGGTAGGTGATCATGCCCGGATGGATGTTGTCGCGGCTGAAGAACTCGCCGCGGTGGTAAAAGATGACCTCGTCGTAATCGTCGTTGTTGTGGAAGAACGGCACTTTCAATGCGCCGGGGTCGCTCTCGAACGGCCGCGGGGCGAAGGTGCAGACGACGAAGCGATTGGCGACGAAAGTCGTGTGCGCCGAGGGCGGCAGGTGGTAGCGGTCGCTCAAAAGGGGCCGGATGTCGCGCCAGTTGACGCGGACCGGCGCCAGGTCGCCCTTCCAGCCCACGGCGTCCAGCGGGTTGAAGGGGTAATAGATGCGGGTCAGCTTGCCGCGGGCCTTCACGTCCACCGCCCACTCGCTCTCGTCCTGCTGGGCCAGGAAGGCCTCGTCGAGCTTCGGCGTGTCGAGCACGGCCGGGTCGAAGATCGCGTGCGGCCCGACCAGGCCCTTGTCCGGCAGCAGGTAGCTGCCGCCGGTCGCCTCGATCAGCAGCATCCGCATCGGTTCGGCCGACTCCAGGCGCCACATGGTGCTGCGCGGCAGCACCACGTAGTCGCCTTCCCCCACGGCCAGATGCCCGTAGTCGCAGAACAGCCGGCCCGAGCCCTGGTGGATGAACAGCAACTCGTCGCCGTCGGCGTTGCGCGCCAGCACTTCCATGGACTGATCCATCTGCCACAGCCGCAGTTTGACGTGCGCGTTGTGCAGCAGGCCGCTGGCGTGCCAGGGGGTCGGCCCCGAGGCGCCCAGGTGCGTGGTGTCGAAGGCGCGCGGCTTGAGCTCGCCCTCGAAGCGCAGCCAGTCGGTGGGGCGGTGGCGATGGTACATGTGCGTGGCGGGGCCGAAAAACCCTTCGCGGCCCAGTTCGCGCTCGTAGGTGCCCTCGGGCAGGTCGCAGTGCGCCTGTCGCGAGGCCTGGCCTTCGGAGCGGGGAAAGGAAATCCACTTGCGGGACATGGTCGATACCCATGGGTCAGTTTGCGGTGTCGGGAATCATACCATCCAGCGGACGGCCGATGACGTCGCTTCCAAGGTCATGGGCAGGCGCAACGCGGCGGCAAGGGCCACCCCGCCGCCGTCCCGGCGAATCGGTATGCCAGCGACTGGCTGCCTGCGGAGTGGTTTTCGGCGCAGCCGAAAGAAATGCCGCGGGCAGTCAGTCGCGGTGTCGTATGGATGATGCGGAGTCGGAGTAACTCTGAACCACGAGATGACCCCGGAATGCGTGATGCTGGCGCCGAACAGCTGCGTCTGAATGCCGGGCTGGAGCGAGGAGCATAGCCTGAGCGAAGCTGCGTTGCGTGTGGCCTCGACATGGGGTGGTTTGCCGGGATGATGGCGCCGAGCAGGAGCGTCTGGATGCCGGGCTGGAACGAGGAGCATAGCCTTCGCTATGTGACGAGTGAAGATCGGCGTCCAGGCGTTCCTGAGCAAGCCAGCGCCCGATAAACCACCCCATGTCGAGGCCCTAAATAAAAAGAGCCGGGAGTAGCAGCTCTCCCGGCTCTAAAACGACCCGATAAGAAGGGAGTTCGGATCGTCTCGCTGCAGGCCCGCCGGCACAGGGAAAGTGAGGAGGCGGACCTGTAGGAGCCAAATGCTGCGCGTAGAACTTGGCGAGTCGCGCAGCGCCTGTGCTTTTCAGCCAGGGAGGGCTGGCTCCTAGAAAATCGCGAACAGGTCAGCCCGTGCCGCTGCCCTTGACGGCGCAGCGGCGGTCAACCTTCGTATCGGTTTTTGTGGACGCAGCGAGCGCTGCGTCGTGGTTCGTGATCATCCTGATCATCGGTGTAACCTCCTTGTTACCTCAATGCGACCTTTTTGAGCGCTCTGCTTTAATCGATTTCAATTGTCAATTCACAGAGCTTAAGTTGCTAACCGTGTATCTAGTGGGCTCTACTGGCAGAGCACCTCCAACAAAATCCTTCGACAGTTATCATCCTGCTCATCATTAGTGGCAAATGAAAAGGAATAGTCTTCGCCTGCATTAGTTCTACTTAGGAGGCAGCTAGTAGAATCAGGGAAATCCTGAACCGGAACAAAGCCCGCGACTGCCGTTACATCCTCGGGGCCAGTCACCGCATCGTCTTCGGGGTAGTCCTTTTCAAATTGCGCCCAGTGCCATTCAAAATCGGTGCCGGTTATAGCTATGTGCTCACAACGATAGACCTGCTCAAAGCCCGCCAA
>JBFFUJ010000097.1:0-8607 GCA_041571375.1 Lysobacterales bacterium
CGATCGAATAGTCCAGCATGTGGTCGCCGTCGAAGATCCAGCGCGTCTGGAAGCGCTCGCCCCGAATCATCATCGGGACCCAGTACCGGTCGTCCTCCCACATGGCCTCGAAAGGAATCTGCCCGATGGGGGTCCACAGCGGCGCCGCCTCGCGGGTCTCGGTCGGCACCCCGTCGAAATCACGGGTCCGGTAGACCCAGACGTGAATCGAATAGCCGTCGACGAACTGGAAGCGGTGCTGGCCGCAGTACTCGAGGTTGCGGACCGTGATGTGCAGCTCCTCGCGGCACTCGCGGATCGCCGCGGCCTCGGGGGTCTCCCCGGCGTGCACCTTGCCGCCGGGCGCATTGATCTTGCCCCGGCCGAGCCCGGTCTTCTTGTCGATGAGCAACACCTCTTCGCTGCGGAAGACGAACACCAGCGTGGCTGGATCCTTGGCCTGCCACCGCTCCCAGTCGATGTCGTCCAGCCGCTTCATGCTGTGGCGCGGGCGGGCACGTCAGGTGACCGAAACCCTGCAGAACTTGCGCTTACCGACCTGCAATATGCCCCTGAAGCCGGGTTCGAGCTGCAGGCTCCGATCCTCGATCCTCGCGCCGTCGATCTTCACGCCGCCCTGCTGGATCATGCGGAAGGCCTCCGAATTGCTCGAGGTGAGTCCGCACTGACTCAGGGCGGCGGCGATGCCGATGCCGTCACCGCCGGTTGCGAGGGTTTTCTCGGGGATATCATCCGGCATTTCGCCCTGCCGGAAGCGGGCGATGAACTCCTCCCGCGCGGCCTCGGCGTCCGCGCCGCTGTGGAAGCGCTCGACGATCTCCTCGCACAACAGGAACTTGATGTCCCGCGGATTCCGCCCGGCGGCCGCCTCCGACCTCAGCTTCGCGATCGCCTCGTTGCTCCGGAAGCTGAGCAGGTCGTAGTAGCGCCACATCAATTCGTCGCTCACGGACATCAGCTTGCCGAACATCTCGCCGGGCGGCTCCGTGATGCCCACGTAATTGTCCAGGGACTTGGACATCTTCTGGACACCGTCCAGCCCTTCCAGCAAAGGCAGCGTGATGATGACCTGCGGCGGCTGGCCGTAGTGCTGCTGGAGGTGCCGCCCGACATGCAGGTTGAACTTCTGATCGGTGCCGCCCATCTCGACGTCGCACTCGAGCTCGACCGAGTCATACCCCTGCGCCAGCGGATAGAGGAACTCGTGGATGGCAATGGGCTGATTGCTGCGATAGCGGGCCTCGAAGTCGTCACGCTCCAGCATTCGCGCCACGGTGTATTTCGCGGCCAGCCTGACCATCCCGGCCGCGCCCAGGGCATTCAGCCACTCGGAATTGAAGCGGATCTCCGTCCGCTCGGGGTCGAGGATCTTGAAGACCTGCTTTTCGTAGGTCCTGGCGTTTTCCTGGACCTGTTCGGGCGTCAGCGGCTGGCGCGTCACATTCTTGCCGGTCGGGTCGCCGATCAGCCCGGTGAAGTCGCCGATCAGAAAGATCACCGTGTGGCCCAGGTCCTGGAACTGGCGCATTTTGTTGATGATCACGGTGTGCCCCAGGTGCAGGTCGGGCGCCGTGGGGTCGAAGCCGACCTTGACGCGCAGGGGGCGCCCCAGCTGGAGTCGTTCCTCCAGCTCTTCCAGCTTGGTGATCTCGTCCGTACCGCGGGCGATCAGGCCGACCGCCGCTTCCAAATCGGTCATTTCGTTGTCCGTCAGGGAATCCGTTGCATTTTATGGCTTTGGCGCCTCCGGCTCCACCCCGGGTTGTCCCGGCGGGCCGCCAGATCCCATGAGCGGGACGGCCGCGCACAGAACCCTGATTCGCGGTACGATGAGGCTTGCCGAAGCGAAACCACCGAACGGGAAACGACCGTGAGCCGCCTGAGCCTGCTGGACGCCAACTTTCTGATGGCAGAAAACCGCGAGACGCCCATGCACGTCGGTGGAGTCAGCCTCTACAGCTACCCGGACGGAGTCAACAAGCGTCAGTTCCTCTCAGGCCTGAAGGAGATTCTCCTCGAAGGGAATGATCTCCGGCCGCCGTTCAACCAGCGCCTCGCCAGCGGCATTCTGAGCTGGGCGAATGTGTCATTTTCCTGGGAGGCCGACGAGGATATCGATCTGGATTACCACGTGCGGCACTCCGCCCTGCCCAAGCCCGGCCGCTACCGCGAACTGTTCACGCTGATCTCCCGGCTGCACAGCACCTTGCTGGACCGCAACCGCCCGCTGTGGGAAATGCACCTGATCGAGGGCCTGTCCGGCAACCAATTCGCGACGTACCTGAAAATCCACCATTGCATGATGGACGGTGTCGGCGCCATGCACGCGACGCAGAGCATGCTGTCGCCGACCACCGAGGGCCGCACGGACTGCTCGCCACTGTCCCGGCAGGCCTGGGAGCGCTACAAGAAGGCCCTGCCGCCAACCCGCAAGGACGTCACCATCAGCCGGGCGGATGCCCGCTCGATCTCGACGCGGATCGCCGAGCAGTTCGACAGCGGCGTGAATCTGGCGGGCGCGCTGTTGAAGTACGCCAATGTCTGGATCGGCGGAGGCCGGCCGCTGAGCGTGCCGTGGCATGCCGTGCCGCATGCCAAGGTGAGCAGCCGCGTCAGCGGTTCCCGACGCTTCGTTGCCCAGACCTGGCCCTACGAGCGCATCCGCGCGGTCGCCAAAGCCCTGGGCGGAACCCTGAACGACGCGGTACTGGCGATGTGCGCCGGCGGCCTGCGCCGCTACCTCGATCAGCTTGGCGAGCTGCCGGAGAAACCGCTCAAGGCGATGGTCCCCGTCTCGCTCCGTGTCGAGGGCGACCTCGAATCAGCGAATGCCGTCGGCATGATATCCGCCAACCTGGCGACCCATGTGGCCGACCCGGGCGATCGATTCAGGCAGATCCGCGGGTCCGTGCTGGCCGGCAAGCAGGTCTACTCGGGCCTGTCGGCCGGCGAGGCGGCGCTCTTCACCCAGCTGACGTCGTCACCCATGGTCATCACCACGCTGCTGGGCCTGGGCGAGAAGCTGCCCGCGTACAATCTGGTGATCTCCAACGTGCCCGGGCCCCGCAAGCACCTGTACTGGAACGGCGCCCGGCTCGAGGGCATCTATCCCGCCAGCATCGTGCTGCACGGGCAGGCGCTGAACATCACCCTGGTCAGCTACTCCGGACAGCTGGACTTCGGCATCATCGCCTGCCGGCGCTCGTTGCCGCATGTCCAGCGACTGCTCGACCACCTGGAGGAATCGTTGCAGGAACTGGAAGAGGCGGCCGGCATCGCCGTCGATTGACCCACCGGGCCACCCTCAGTATCGTAGGCTCACCGAGACCGGCATGGACAACCGGGGTGCCAGAGGGTCATGGAATTGCCTGGCTTCACAGGAAACATACGGGCCAAGATCGCAGACGACGGACACTGGCTGACCCGGCGCAAGCTGGTTCTTTTCGGGGTCACCCTGATCCTCACCGGGCTGTTGTGGGGCCTGTTCGAGTCCGAACCGGCGCCCACTCGCCAGGACTATTCCCAGGTCATCGACCTGTCCCTTCCGGAGCGCGCCGCGCCTGAACCGGGCCCCGAGGCCGTCGCCGGAGCGAACAGCGTGGAGAGCCCGCGGACGGAAGAGCCGTGGGACCGCGTCAGCGTCCGGTCCGGGCAGACCCTCGATGCCATCTTTCGGCAGCAGGGCTACAGCATCCCGTTGCTGCATCGCATCCTCGCGCTGAACGGCGAAACCCGCGGCCTGACCCGGATCCGGCCCGGCGACGTCTTCGAATTCAGATCGGACGTGAACGGCGAGCTGCGGGAGATGCGTTATGCGCTGGACGAGTCGCGGTATCTGCTGCTGCGGCACGTCGACGGAGAGCTGTCCAGCGAGCTCCAGGTACGCGAGATTTTCCCGGAAATCGCTGAAGCCGAGGGCGTCATCAATTCGTCGCTGTTCGTCGCCGGCAAACAGGCTGGTCTGAGCGACGCCATGGTCATGAAACTGGCCGGCATATTCGCCTGGGATATCGATTTCGTGCTGGATATCCGCAAGGGTGACCGCTTCATCGTGGTTTATCAAAACCTGTATCGCGAGGGTGAGTTCCTGCGGGAAGGCGAAATCCTCGCGGCGACCTTCATCAATCAGCAGGAGCGCTTCCAGGCGATACGCTTCGAAAACGGCGACGACACCGGCTATTACGCGCCGGACGGACGCAACGTGCGGAAGGCATTCCTGCGGGCGCCGCTGAACTTCTCCTACATCAGCTCGGGGTTCAATCCGCGGCGCATGCACCCGGTGCTGAAGCGCCTGCGCCCGCACAACGGCATCGACTACTTTGCGCCCCGCGGCACGCCGGTCTACGCGGCGGGTGACGGCACCATCACCCGCTCAGCCTACTCGGCCGCCAACGGCCACCACGTTTTCATCAGGCACGAGGGCAGCATCGAAACGAAGTATCTGCACTTCACCAAGCGCCTGGTCAAACAGGGCCAGAAGGTCAAACAGGGCCAGACGATCGGGACGGTCGGCTCCACCGGCCTCGCCACCGGCCCGCATCTGCACTATGAATTCGTGGTCAACGGCGTCCATCGCAATCCGCGCACGGTTCCGCTGCCGAAGGTGGAACCGTTGCGGGGCGACGCGCTGGTGGCGTTCCAGGCGCGCGCCGCCCCCCTTCTGACCCAGCTCAGCCGCATGGAATCGGCCTCGCTGTATGCGAGCCGTGAATGAAGCGCCCTTTTATATCGGCCTGATCTCCGGCACCAGCCGGGACGGCGTCGACGCGGCGCTGGTCCGGTTCGAGCAAAGCCGGCCGCTGCTGCAAGCTTCGCTGTGCCTGCCGTATCCCGATCAGCTCGCGCGGCAGCTTTCAGACCTCCTGAGCTGCGGCCGGCGTCCTTCGGACAGCGCCCTGGCCAAACTGGACGCGACCGTGTCCCGGCATTTCGCCGATACCGCGGATCAGCTCCTGGCAGGCTCCGCCGTGACCGCTGCCTCCGTCCGCGCGATCGGTTCGCACGGTCAGACGGTGTGGCATGAGCCGCAGGGGCCACGGCCGGAGTCGATCCAGCTCGGCGACCCGGCGGTGATCGCCGAACGGACCGGCATCACGACCGTCGGCGACTTTCGTCGGGCCGATATCGAGATGGGAGGCCAGGGGGCACCGCTGGCGCCGTTGCTGCACGCGGCGCTGTTTCGCCCGGCGACCGGATGCCGCGTGGTGCTGAACCTGGGAGGAATCGCCAACATCTCGGTGATCGATGCCGACGGCAGCGTTCGCGGCTTCGACACGGGACCGGCCAATTGCCTGCTGGACGCCTGGGTCCAGACGCAGCAGGGGCGTCCTTTCGACCGCGCCGGGGCCTGGGCGGCCTCCGGTCAAAGCGATCCGGGGTTGCTGCGCGACCTGCTGCAGGACCCCTGGTTTGCACGCGCGGCACCAAAGAGCACCGGCATCGAGTATTTCAACCTCGGCTGGCTGCGGAAGGCACTGAACGACCGCCAGTTGACGGACTGCGACGTACAGGCGACGCTGGCCGAACTCACGGCGGCCTCCGTCGCGGCGGCCGTCGAACCCGCGGGCGCCGAAGAAGTCCTGATCTGCGGGGGAGGCGTGCACAACCCCGATCTGATTTCCCGTCTCCAGCGGCGGCTGCCGGGCCTATCGATCCGTTCTACGTCGCGTCTCGGACTGAACCCCGATTGGGTGGAGGCTGTTCTGTTTGCCTGGCTGGCGCGCGAACGCCTGGCGGGGCGGCCGCAGGATACCCGCTCGATCACGGGGGCGCACGCGCCCGTGCTGCTCGGCACCATCGCAAATCCCCCTGCGTTAGAATAGCCAGAGGCGTGGGGCACGATGCGGCCGCCCCGACCCACGCGCTCCGGGAGTGAACCATGAACCTGCTGCTCAATCTGATCTGGCTGATCTTCGGCGGCTTCATCGCCTGTCTGGGCTATCTGCTCGGTGCTCTGCTGCTCTGCATCACGCTGATCGGCATCCCGTTCGGCATTCAGTGTTTCAAACTGGCCGGTCTGGCGCTGGCACCTTTCGGTCGGGAGGTTTTCGAAAAGGAGCCTCCCGGCGGGGCGTTGGCGGTGATCATGAACATCATCTGGATCATCCTGCCCGGTCTCGAGTTGGCTGTCCTGCACCTGCTGCTCGCGCTGGCATTCGCCATCACCATCATCGGACTGCCGATTGCCGCGCAGCATTTGAAAATGACCCGCCTGGCACTGCTGCCATTCGGTTTCGAAGTCCGCAGGAGTCGCTGATGGCGCACTGGGCCTGGTCGGAGCTGATTGCGGACTGGTTCGCTGACAGCCTGGAGAGCCCGCTGGGCATTCCGCACCGCCTCGACTGGTGGTTCAAAGCGAATTCGGAGCGCGACGCGGATCTCGCCACGAAGTACGGCAAACTCCTCGAAGAGTGCGCTTCGGGTCACCTGTACCGCTGGCTCGACCGGGCGGAAGGGCGCCTGGCGCTGATCCTCGCCCTGGATCAGTTGCCGCGTAATCTGTTTCGCGGGACGCCCAGGGCCTTCGCCTACGATTCGCTGACAGCGGCCTGGTGCCTGGCTGCTGTGCACAGCGGCCAGGATCAACTGCTGAAACCGATTCAGAGAGTATTTCTGTACATGCCCCTGCAGCATTTCGAGGACCTCCAGGCCCAGGAAACGGGCGTTCGGCTGTACCAGAGGTTGGCGCGCGAAAACGCCGAGTGGCCGGTTTTTGCCGAGGAGTTCCTGGCTTTTGCGAAGGTTCACCGGGACATCATCGCCCGCTTCGGGCGGTTGCCGCATCGCAACGCCGTGCTCGCACGCCAGAGCACGGCGGAAGAGGAAGCCTACCTGGCCGGGGAGACACCCCGTTTCGGGCAGTGAGCGCCCGCCTGTCTATACTGTAACAAGCACGCTGCAAACGGGTTCGGATTGATGACCAACAAGACTCGCTCGGGGCGCTATGCGGATCACCTCGAAGCCATCGCGGACAGCACCACCGACGCCCTCGTCGCTATCGACGCGAGGGGCAAGGTCATGGCGTGGAACCGCGCGGCCGAGGCCGTATTCGGCTTCGCCGCGGACGAAATGGTCGGCCAGTCACTGAATGCCGTGATCCCCGAGCGCTTCCGCGAAGCCCACGACCAGGGGCTGAAGCGGGTCAATTCGGGCGGCGATCAGCATGTCATCGGCCATTCGGTTCGATTGGCCGGCTGCCGCAGGGACGGCAGCGAATTTCCGATCGAACTGACGCTTTCCACCTGGAAATCGAATCGGCGAAGGTATTACGGTGGGATCATACGGGACGTGTCCGAGCAGGCGCGCCCCGAGGAAGAGCTGCGCACCTCCGAAGCCCGCATGCGGGCGATTCTGGAGACCGCGCACGACGCCATCATCATGGCGGACTCCAGGGGGATCGTCCGAACCTGGAACGCGGCGGCCACGGCGATCTTCGGTTACATGGCGGACGAGACCATAGGACGGTCGCTGACCCTGATCATCCCCGACGAATTCAAGGAAGCGCACGACCGGGGCATCGAGCGGGTGGCATCGGGCGGCGAGCACCATGTCATTGGTAAAACCGTGGAACTCGCCGGCCTGCACAAGAACGGCAAATCGATCCCCGTGGAGCTGTCCCTGTCGACCTGGCTGATTGGCGAGGAACGCTACTTCGGCGGCATCATCCGGGATATCTCCGAACGCAAGAAGAACGAGGAGAAATTGCAGGCGCAGAGCAGGAAGTTGCAGAACCGTGCGCGCTCGTTGAAGAAGCTCAATGAAGATGTCAGGTCCAAGAACGAACAGCTGCAGGCCCTCTCCAACAAACTGGCCAAATATCTTTCGCACCAGGTGTACAAGAACATCTTCGAGGGAAAATCCGATGTGAAGATCGAGTCGTACAGGAAGAAGCTTACGATTTTCTTCTCGGACATCCAGGGCTTCACCGAGCTGACCGACCGGGTGGAATCGGAAGTGCTGACGGGTGCACTCAACAAGTACCTGAACGAGATGTCCAAGATCGCCCTGGACCATGGCGGGACGATCGACAAGTACATCGGGGACGCGATCATGATCTTCTTCGGTGACCCGGAGACCCTGGGCGAGAAGGAAGACGCCATTGCCTGCGTCAAAATGGCGATCGCCATGCGGAAGAAGCTGACCGAAATGCGTCGCGAATGGGATGTCCTGGGCGTCACCACCCCGCTCAGTGTGCGCATGGGCATCAACACCGGATTCTGCACGGTCGGCAATTTCGGCTCGGAGGAGCGCCTCGATTACACCATCGTCGGCGGTGCGGTGAACCTGGCCAGCCGGCTCGAATCGGCAGCGGATTCCGACGAAATCCTGATTTCGGAAGAGACTTTCTCGCTGATCAAGGATGTGATTGCCTGCGAGCAGAAAAACCGGATCAAGGCGAAGGGTATCGCCTATCCCGTCATGACCTACAGCGTTCTGGACCTGGTGGAGGCGCTGCGCGACAAGCGGGAGCACATCGAGGCCCAGTTGAAGGGCTTCAACCTCTCAATCGACTTCGACAAGCTCAACTACTCGGACAAGCTGTACGCGAGAGAGTTGCTGTCGAAAGCCATGGCCAAGCTGAACCCCGACATCGAAGACTGAAAACCC
>JBFFUJ010000098.1:0-8550 GCA_041571375.1 Lysobacterales bacterium
ATTTCTCCAGCAACGGCCGGACCCAGCCGTGAATCTCGTAGGCGTTGCCATACAACAGCGGCGTTACCAGGGCGGTGATGACGAAGGCGAAAATAACGGCACTGGTCAGGCTGGGGCTCAGGTGGCCCAGCTTGACGCCGAGGAAAGTGATGACGAGCCCGAATTCGGAGATCTGCGCCAGCCGGATCGAGCTGACCTGCGCGTTGCGCTGGTCGACCCCGGAAAAATAGAACAACGGGAAGAAAATCAGCTGGCGCGCCAGGATGGCGGCCGCCGCCAGCGCCACCGCGAGGATCAGGACATTGACGCTTTCCGGCATCGGGATGCTGATACCCAGGGCGACGAAGAACAGCGTGATGAAGAAGTCCTTCACCGTCGCGACCTTGGTGATGATCTCGGTGGACGACGGCAGGTTGGCGATGCTGGCGCCGGCGATCAGCGCGGCCATGCCGGGCCCGACGGACATGTGGAAGCTCTTGCCGTACGCCGCGAGGAAAAAGTTATCGAGGTTGGTGCCGACGAACACGACGACGAAACACCAGGCCAGCGCCCCCAGCAGGGTCATCTCGGGCGTCTTGGCGATCCAGCTGAAGGCCCGCCCCACGATCGTTATCGAGGTGATGACCGTAAACAGCGTCAGCAGCAGGATGCCCAGGAAGGACATCGCGATCATGCCCAGCTCCGGGTTCTGCAGATTGGGCTGGATCAGGATGGCGATGATGACCCAGATGTCCTGGAAGATCAGGATACCCAGCGACAGGCGCCCCGGCACGGTGTCGAGTTCGAAATTCTCCTGGAACAGCTTGACCACCAGAAGGGTGGACGAACAGGCCATGATCAAACCGAAATAGAGCGGTGCGTAGGAGTTCTCCGCCAGCAGGCTGCCGCCGATGCCGAAGAACAGCATGGCCTTGACCACCGCGATGCCGAAGACAATGGTCAACGGGAACTGCAGCAGGCCGGAGACGATGATCGGCTTGCCGCTGGCCAGGATCTTCTTGAACTCGAGTTCCAGGCCGATCAGGAACAGCAGCAGGATGAAACCCAGTTGCGCGATGGTGTCGACATTGACTGGGTCGGTGACCTGCTTGAGGCCCAGCGGTCCGACCAGCACGCCGGCCAGCAGGAAGGCCGCGATGCTCGGGATCTTCAGGCGGGTGAAAATCACCCCCAGAGCGCCCGCCGCCAGCAGGCTGATACCGATGTCGTGCACCAGCGAGGGCATGTCGCCGCCGGCCGCCCAGGCTGCCGGCGACAGCAACATCAATCCGAACGCCAGCCACGAGGTCCTGATCGGGGTGGTGGCTATGCCGGTGTTTCGGCTCATGTGATTCCGTCCCGTGTCGATCGTGTGAAACCGCCGCCTAGCATAAAGATTTCGACCGGCAATTGGTAGGCGCCGCCGGGGCCGGCCTACTTGATCTCCATGAACAGCCGGCGGTTCATGTAGGTGATGCGGCCACCCAAGGTGCGGGCGACCAGCTCGTGGATCGAGGCGGCCAGCTTCAGGTCTTCCACGTCGAGCCGCTTCAGCTTTTCCGCGGTCAGGTGGTAGAGCACCGAATCCTCGTCCGCCACGATGGTCGCCGTCCTCCGGCGGTCGGGCGTGTAGGCCGACATCTCGCCGATCAAGGCACCGGGCCGGAACTTCTTCACGCGTTTGAAGCCGTTGTGCTCGGTGCCGATCAGGGCCGTCATCGAGCCGTGCTCGAGCATGTACAGCCCATTGTCCTCGTCGCCCTGCTCGAACAGGATCTCGCTGGCCCCGATCTCGACGCGCGTCATGTGCTCGATCAGGATGCGGACCTTGGACAGGTCGTCGAAGATGCGGTTCAGATGGTCGTAGATGGTCATCGACTCCGCCTCGGACTGGTACAGCGACAGCAGCACATCCTCCATGTACTCGGCCGCGTAGTCCGCCTCGGGGAACAGCAGGGGCTCGCCATGTTCCGTGCTGACCGCCTCGAGCATCAGCAGGCTTTCCCTCGTCTCCGGCCCGACCCCGGAGTAGATCAGCTTCACGCCGGAGCGTTCGCACAGCGTCCGTATCTGCACGAAAGTATTCAGCGCCGAGATGTCCATGCCGGTGACGCGCTTCATGTCGAGCAGGATGACCTTGTAATGGCCGCTGCGCACCCGCGCCTCGTCACGGATGGTGTCCAGCACGGCGTTCGCCGTGCCGAAGAACAGGAAACCGCGCAGCGTGTACACCAGCGCCTCGTCGCCATGGGTGTCCAAAATCTGGTTGCTGGACTGGGCGCGCTCGACCGAGCTGCGATACGTGGCCAGGGAGTGCTGTCCCTGTACCGCGCTGATCATGCTGTAGCGGAGCACGAACAGCAGCAGGGCCAGCAAAATGCCCACCAGAATGCCGGCCATGAAGCCGACGAAGATCACGGTGCCCAGGATGATCAGCACGATGGCGAAGTCGATCGGCTGGAAGCCGCGGACGTTCTCGTACATCCACTCGCAGAACAGCTGGTAGGCGAACAGCAGAACCGTCGAGCCGACCAGCAGCTTGGGCATCCAGGGGATGATCTGGCTGCCGAAAAAGGCCATCACCACGCACACGGCGCTGGCGACCAGCGGCATCCAGCGGCTGGAGGCGCCGAATTCCTCGTACAGGGTCGAGGCAATTACGTCCGTGGACCCCGGCGGGCTCGCGATCGCCGCGCACAGAATGTTGCCCGCGCCCATGTCGGCGATCTCGGACGAGGTGTCGAGGTCCTGGCTGCCCGATGCCATCAGGGCCGAAAGCGACATGGACTGGGTCAGCAGCGCCAGGAACGCGATGGTCAGGATCTGCGGCACCACGGCGAGCACGAACTGGGTGTCGACCAGGCTGAAGGACAGCTCCCGCAGCAGACCCAACGCGCCTCCGGTATTTACGGGAATGTTGAACAACCAACCCGCGTCGACCAGTTCCTCCCGCCCGAAACCCTTGATCCAGGCAACCGCGTAGAAAGTCGCCACCAGCACCAGCGAGGCGACCGGCAGCGCCCAGGCGCGCTTGATGTGCGTCACCGCCGCCAGCAGCCCGATCGCACCGGCAACGAAAATCAGCAGGCGGGATGCGCTTTGGGGGTCCTTGATCGCCTCCCGGAATTCTGAGATCGGCGCATCGAGCGCCACGCCCACGCCCGCCTCCAGCAACAGCCAGCCGATACCCGCCATGAAACCGCAGATGACCGGGTACGGCATCAGTTCGAGCAGCCGGGTCAGGCGGTAATGCCCGATCACGTAGAAAAAGAAGGCCACTGCGAGCGAGGACAGCGACATGACCGCCAGCATCGTCGCCAGGCCCCGCGGCGTGTGGGCGCCGCTGCCCATGTGCAGGACCATCAGGCCCGCGATCGAGGCCAGGATGACCACGGCCTGCTCGTCCAGGCTGACGATGTGCAGCCGTTTTTCGGAGGTCAGGGCGATGTAGACGCCGAGCATCGCCCAGCCGCACAGCAGGATCACGACCAGTAACGGAAGGAACGGCGCCAATGCCCCGGCAAAGATGACCGTGGCGAAGGCATAGCACCACAGCGCGTTGTCCAGCCCGTCGAAGATGCCGAGCGAGATGTCCGCGAACATCGATTGGGAGCTAAAGCCGTTGGTTCGGATTTTTATCATTGCGCGTTGTTCCGGCCCGCATGTCCTGCACACCGCCTGGCGGGGTGCGCCCTGGATGTGCCATGGTACGCGAAATCAACGTTGAGAGTGAACCGGTGCGATGGCGAAATCCATTCCCGGATAATCGAACAGTTCAACAGGCGCTCCGAGGAGGGCCGATTGATCCATGTTGGCGGCAGTCACGCGGCTGCCCGGCTCAAGCCGGGTAGCATTCGCCAACCGCCATGCCATCAAGGTCGGTTAAACTAAATGGGATATCCGAACGCTTTACAGTAACGATTTTGACCAGCTTCCGGTGACCTGCCAGCAGCTGCTCATCTTCAGATAGACCGTCAACAGCCTTTAAGGAGGAGAACGCATGAAATTCAGAATCGTAATCGGCTTTGCCGCCTTGCTCATGATCGGCGCCACTTCAGCGCAGGCCGCTGCCACGCTGCAGGAATGCCAGGAAACCATGGCCAAGTTCAAGGAACTCGGTAACGTGAACCAGCTGTTGGCCGAGTCCTATGGCTATGCGGTGCTGCCCACCATCGGCAAGGGCGGCGTGGGTATCGGCGGGGCCGGCGGCACCGGCTGCGTCTTTGCCGGGGGCAGTCACAGCGGCAACGTGTCCATGGGCCAGCTGACCGTGGGCTGGCAGCTTGGCGGCCAGGCCTACAGCCAGCTGATCCTGTTCAAGAATGCCGACACGTACAAGGACTTCACGCAGGGCAATTTCGAGTTCGGCGCGGACGCGACCGCGGTCGCCCTGACCTACGGCGCCCAGGCCGGTGCCTCGACCAAGGGTGCCTCCGCCACAGCCGGCGATACCAAGGGCGTTGCGGGCTGGAAACGCGGCATGGCCGTGTTCACGCTGGCCAAGGGCGGCCTGATGTACGAAGCCTCGATCGGCGGTCAGACATTCAACTTCAAGCCGCTGACCGACTGAGCGTCGAATTGGGTTCTCCGTCACGGCGCACGCGCGGCCGCCGCGCGTGCGCCGTGCGCTCGGGAGATCGTCTGGCAGCGGCTGGCCGCCGACGCATGGTCGAATTCATCGGTGCCCAATGCGGAGGCTGCCGAAAGCAGCCCGCGCTCATGCTGGGCAGGCGCTACAGCGGCGTCGTCCACGAGAAGACGCTCCGTGGCGGCAAATTCCGCAGCGATCCCGCGGAACGAAGCAAACGGATCAGCGGCCCCCGCTGCAATGAATGCGGCAGTTGCGAGCTCGAGGACGGCACCGCAGCGGCTCGGGGCTGCAGCCCGAAGACCTGGTACACCTCATGCAAATGCCGCGTATAAGCCAGCACCCGCCCCTCGCCGTCCTGCTCCTGCTCATCAGTTCTGCATCCGCTGCCGGGGAAGCGCCTCTGTTCGCGGCAGCGGCCCCGCTGGAATTGACGCTGGAACTCCCATTCAGCGCCATGCGTCGCTCGGACCGCGGGGTCGAGCATGCCGGAGCGCTGCGGATCGCTGATGGCACACGACTTCAAGCCAGGTTCGCCAAGCGGGGCCATTCGCGGCTCGAGAGTTGTGACATGCCGCCCCTCTGGATGAACCTGGCAGGTGGCGATACCGAGGGCAGCGTTTTCGAGGGTCAGCAGAGGCTGAAGCTGGTCAGTCCATGCAAGGATTCCCGCAGCTACGAACAACTCGTGGTTTCCGAGTACCTCAATTACCGGATTCTCAACCTCATCAGCGACATGAGTTACCGGGTGCGGTCGGCGAGAATGACGTACATCGACAGCGACTATGGCTACGTTCGCGGACCGTACTTCGGCTTTGTCATCGAACACAAGCACGGCTTCAGTGCCAGGACCGGCCTGCAACCGGTCGACTCCCCCGAGATCCAGCCGGGACAGCTTGACCCCGAATGGGCCGTCCGTTTCGAAGTCTTCGCCTACATGGTCAGCCACACGGACTGGTCGATCGTCAAGGGAACCAGAGGCGACGACTGCTGCCACAACGCGCACCTGTTCGCGCCGCCGGGGTGGGAGGGCGCGCTGGGTGAGGTCGTGCCGGTCGGCTACGATTTCGACCTCAGCGGTTCGGTCAATCCGCCGTATGGGGTTCCGCCGCTGAATCTCCGGTCCTGGAAGCAACGACGTTATCGCGGCAGATGCTGGGATGGGGACTTGATCGATCAAACGCTTGAAGAGGTGCGAGGCCTCGAAAATGACATCCGCCGCCTGGTACTCGAAGAGCCGGCCGCCTCGGAGAGGCGACGCAACGGCATGTGGGGCTTCATCGCGGGGTTTTTCGAGATTGCAGCGGACCCCGAGAAGCGCCAGAAGGCGATCCACGAGAGGTGCCGGCCGTTGCCCTGAGAATTGGAAGGGTGGCCCGGATCACCGACTGAGACCCAATTCCTGGAACCCTGCCTAAACCCATCTGGTTTGTCTTCCACGGACCGGCCTGCTGCGGACCCGTTGCGCGGCCCGTTCGTGAACCACCCTCGTTCGGCTGCAAAGTAAAGCACGCGCGCCGCGGGCTTCGCAGCGGCCGGCGGAGCCGCTGTCCCCCGCAGTCACACGGTAACGGTTTGTCCTTTGGTATTTCTGTCCGAAACGTCTGCAATCGGCAGCAAATCCGGCTTTTTGGACCGATTTGAGGAAAAACCCTTAAGAATTCGCGGTGATTTTAGGGGCGCTCCCGATTTTCCCCCCGACCGTCTTTCCATAGACTTGAGTCATCGATCGCCACTCGTAAAAGAACCGAATTGCACGGGGAACGACAGGTAGTAAAGCGAACGGGCCTGGGACCGTCGGTTGCAAGACCGAAACGGCGAAACCGAGCGCTGAAATCAAGAGGGCAAGGGGGAGGTACAACCAAGGTGAGCAGCAAAAAATTCTGCAGGAGACTGGTGGCGACATGGTTGCTTGGGCTGTGTGCGTTGGTCTACGGATCCACGGTGGCCGCGGACGCCACGGGCCTGGTCGTAGCCGCACGGGGGACGGTGAATGCTGAGGCACAAGGGGTGCAAAGACCCTTGAAGCAGGGAGACCATATTTTTGTCAAGGATAAGATTGTGTCGGGTGACAGGAGCTTCGCCGTGCTGCAATTCAGTGACGGGGCCAAAGTCACTGTGCGGCCAAATTCGGCGATGATCATCGAGAACTACGTTTATAACGGGGACGAGAACGACGTCGCGGTCCTGGGCCTGGTCGAGGGCGGCTTGCGCGTCATCACCGGTGCCATGACGAAACAGCATCCGGAAAGCTACAAGGTCAAGACTCCCGTGGCGCTCATGGGGGTGCGGGGAACCCAGTTTGCGGTCATGCTGTGCGATCAAGAGCTTTGCTTAGAGGACGTGAAGTATTAAGCACTTGTTGCATTAAGCAAGCCAGGATCGGCGGGGGGCCAGGCCGGCGCAAAACAAATCGTATCTTTGCGCCGGCTTCTGCTATAGTGCGCTCCATCGTGGCGCGATCGGTCTGCGCCAACCCCTCCATCCCGCAGTTCCGCGGGTAGAGAAACCCCACAGATTCAGCCTTGACCGACCCGTAATGGCGAACGATTCGTCGCGCACGGGCCTGGCGATCCGGAGTACTCAATCTCATGTCATTTTCAAAGCTCGGCCTTTCGGCCGAATTGCTGCGCGCAGTCGAAGAACAGGGTTACCAGGAAGCAACCCCTGTTCAAACGCGGGCCATCCCACCCATCCTGGCAGGCCGCGATATCCTGGCCGGCGCGCAGACCGGCACCGGCAAGACCGCTGGCTTTACCCTGCCGATGCTGCAGCGCCTGCAGCAGGCAGATGCCGGACAGCAAAGGCCGCGGCGCGTCCGCGCGCTGATCCTGGTGCCCACGCGCGAACTGGCGGCCCAGGTGGCCGAAAGCGTCCTCAATTACGGGCGCCACCTGGCCTACAAGTCGGCCGTGATCTACGGCGGGGTCAGCATCAACCCGCAGATCTCTAGACTGCGCCACGGCGTCGACATCGTCATCGCCACGCCGGGCCGCCTGCTCGACCACATGCAGCGGCGCACGGTACGGCTCGACGAAGTCGAGATGCTGGTGCTGGACGAGGCCGATCGCATGCTGGACATGGGCTTCATCCGCGACATTCGCAAAATCCTCGAAGTGATGCCCGCGCAGCGACAGAACCTGCTGTTCTCGGCCACGTTTTCGAGAGAAATCCGGCAGCTCGCCGCCGGCCTGCTCAACCAACCGGAAGAAATCCGGGTGACCCCGCGCCACCAGACCACCGCACTGATCAGCCAGGTCGTGCACCCGGTCGACAGGAACCGCAAGCGTGAGCTGCTGTCGCACATGATCGGCAAGGGTGACTGGCAGCAGGTGCTGGTATTCACGCGCACCAAGCACGGCGCCAACCGCCTGACCAGGCAGTTGGAAAGGGACGGCCTGGCGGCCGCTTCGATCCACGGCAACAAGTCACAGGGCGCACGCACCAAGGCCCTGTCCGATTTCAAGCAGGGCAAGGTCCGGGTGCTGGTTGCAACCGACATCGCGGCCCGCGGCCTGGACATCGTCGAGCTGCCCCACGTGGTGAATTATGAACTGCCGAACGTGCCGGAGGATTACGTGCACCGCATCGGCCGCACCGGCCGCGCCGGCCAGGACGGCGCCGCGCTGTCGCTGGTGTGCGTCGACGAACACGCCCACCTGGCGGATATCGAGCGCCTGCTGCAGCGGACCATCGACCGCGTGGTCGTCCCGGGCTATGAGCCCGACCCGAGCGTGCGGCCGGAACCGATCAACCGGGGCGGCGGCAACAGCCGCGGCCGGAACGGCGGCGGTCAGCGGCGCGGACGCAACGCTTCGGCCAGGTCGGCACCGGCAAAACGCTCGCGAGCGCCGTCCCGCAGCGGCAACGGCTCGAAAAGCCGTGACTGGCGCTCCGCCGCGGCCTGATTTCGGACACCCGCCCCCGAGCGGGGTGGGCAGGCCTCTCATCCGGCTCCGCTCTGGCAGATGCAAAAACCCCGC
>JBFFUJ010000099.1:0-8528 GCA_041571375.1 Lysobacterales bacterium
CATCGACATGCTTCCCGATGCCGACGAGATCTTTGTCTGCAATGCGGTTCGTGGGATCTTTCCGGTCACCCGGATAGACCATTGGGAGTATTCCATCGGTCCGGTCACGCGCGAGGTCCAGGAGTGGCTGGAAGGGCAATGAACATCGGGCGGCAAGCTTGAGGCCGTGGCGCGGTCCGTCTATCTGAAAGTCATCGCCCTGGTCCTGCTGGCGGCAGGGCTTGCCGGGTGGTTCGGCTGGTCGCGATATCAGCTGTTTCTTGCCGAGCCTCTGGATTTGCCCCCGGCCGGCACGGTGTTCACGCTGGCACCCGGCAGATCAGGGCAGGATATCGTCCGCACCCTGTCGGAGCGGGGCTATACCCGCGTTGGCTGGCAGTGGCGGCTGCTGATGCGACTGGAGCCGCGGGTTTACCGCTCCGGAGAATATCAGCTGAACTACGGCATGGGGCCCCGGGAGGTGCTCGAACTGCTGGCCAGCGGCCGGGTCCTCCAGTACCGGCTGACCCTGGTCGAGGGCTGGACCTTCGCCCAGGTGGCTGCACAGATCGATGCCGATCCGGTTCTGCAGCACCGCTACGATCTGACGGAAGCCGGGCAGTGGACTTCGCTGCTGGAAGAACTCCGACTCGAGGCCCCTGGCCCCGAGGGGTGGTTCCTGCCGGAAACCTACCAATACACGCGCGGGGATACCGATTTCGACGTGCTCGAGCGCGCCCACCGCGCGATGCAGGCCGAGCTGCAGAGGGCCTGGGCTGCGCGTGCCATCGGGTTGCCGGTCGAATCGCCGTACGAATTGCTGATCCTGGCTTCGATCATCGAAAAGGAAACCGCGCTCGACTCGGAGCGCGGGCAGATCGCCGGGGTGTTCACCCGGCGGCTGCAGCGGGGCATGAAACTGCAGACGGACCCGACGGTGATCTACGGGCTGGGTGCAGCTTTCGACGGCGACCTGAGACGGCGGGATTTGCAGACCGATACACCTTACAATACCTACACCCGCAAAGGTCTGCCGCCCACGCCGATCGCCATGCCCAGCCGGGCATCGCTGCACGCAGCCGCACAGCCCGAGGACGGCGACACATTGTATTTCGTAGCTGACGGGAATGGCGGGCACACCTTCTCGGAAACGCTCGAGGAACATCAGGCGGCCGTCAGGCGGCTGCTCGGAAAGGAATGAAGCCCGGAACATTCATTACGGTCGAAGGCGGCGAGGGCGCTGGCAAGACCACCATGATCGAACGCATGGTCGATTGGCTGACGGCCCGTGGACAGCGGGTCGCGCAGACGCGGGAGCCCGGTGGCACCGAGCTGGCCGAGAAACTGCGGGACATCCTTCTGGACACCCAATCCGCAGGTCTGAGTGATCAGGCCGAGTTACTGCTGATGTTCGCGTCGCGCGCGCAGCACCTCGCCGAATTGATCCGCCCGGCCCTGGCCCGGGGCGACACGGTGGTCTGCGACCGCTTCACCGATGCGACCTGGGCTTACCAGGGAGGCGGACGCGGTCTGCCGAAACAGGATATCGCAGCACTGGAACAACTGGTGCACGGGGACCTGCAGCCCGATTTGACCGTATTGCTGGACCTGCCGGTCGAGCTGGGGCTGTCCAGAGCCTCGCTGCGCAGTGCCTCGGACCGCTTTGAAGAGGAGCCCGTGGCATTTTTTGAGCGGGTGCGCGCGGCCTACCTGGAACGCGCCGCCGAGTCACCGGATCGGTTCGCGGTGGTGGATGCTTCGGGACCCGTAGAGTCGGTGTGGTCAAGGGTCGAGCAGGTGCTGAACCAGCGGATTCGATCATGACCTACCCCTGGCTGAGCGCCCTGGAGTCGGAATTCGGCAGCACATTCCGGGGCGAGCGCGTCCCGCACGCCATTTTGCTGTCGGGGGAGGCCGGCACGGGCAAGAGCGAACTCGGCCGTCGCATGATGGCGGGCCTGCTTTGCCTGGAGGAACGCTTTCCGGCCTGCGGGTCCTGCCGTTCCTGCCGCTTGCTCGAGTCCGGTGCGCATCCCGACGGACACATCGTGACATTCGAGGCTCAGCCCGGCCGTGAGGGCGTGAGCAAAGAAATTCGCGTGGACCAGATCCGGCGCCTGAATGCTTCGCTTCAGCTGACCAACACCATCAGCCGCCGCAAGGCAGCACTGGTGTTCCCGGCCGAAGCCATGAACCGGAATGCTGCGAACGCGCTGCTGAAGACCCTCGAGGAGCCGCCGGGCGATGCCGTGCTCCTGCTCGTGGCACACCGGCCCAGCAGACTGCCGGCAACCATCCGCAGCCGCTGCCAGACCCTGCATGTCCGAATCGCGGACCTCGATTCCGTGCGCATCTGGCTGGCTGAAGCCACCGGTTCGGAAGAGGAAGATGCAAACGCCGCGCTGGAGGCAGCGGCCGGCAGCCCACTGCGCGCCAAGCAGATGCTTCAGGAGGGGGCGGTTGAGACCTTCCGGACCGTCGGGAGCACTCTCGACCGTTTGCGGGAAGGGCGGTGTGAACTCAGCGCTGCCTTGTCGGAGCTTCTGGAAGTCGAGCCGGAGCACCTGTGGACCTGGCTGTCCCTGCGGGCGGCGCAGGAAACCCGCACGACGCTGGAGCCCGCGCTTGCCAACCTTCAATCGGAAGCCGACCGCAATCGCTTCCTGCTCTCGACGCCGGTCCGAAAAGACTTACTTCTGCAGGATTGGCTGATACAATGGGCGCGCTTGTCTGCTTAGGAAGGAACCATGGCACAACAGGGAATTCTGTCTCTCGCGATCAAGGACCGGCAGGCGCTGTACAAATCCTACATGCCGTTCGTATCCGGCGGTGGCCTGTTCGTCCCCAGCACCAAGCGGTTCAATCTCGGCGATGAAGTGTTCCTGCTGCTGACCGTGATGGAATTCGAGGAACGGCTGCCTATCCCGGGAAAGGTCATCTGGATCACGCCACAGGGTGCGGCGGGAAACCGCAAGGCCGGAATCGGCGTTCAGTTCGCGGACACTCAGGATGGCGCGCACGCCCGAACCGTGATCGAGTCGCATCTCGCCAGCATGCTGAAGAGCAACGTCGCTACGCACACCATGTAAGGTTCCGACCCTGACCGCGCGCCCCCGCGGACTCAGCCCCTGATGATAATTTCCAGCGCGTCCAGCGCGTCGTCCAGCACCGACTGGTCCTGATAGAAGTGCGGCGAGAGCCGGATCGCATCGCCGCGCACGGCGCAGGTGACGCCGATCGTGCGCAGGCGCCGGTAGATTTCGCGCGGCTCCATCGAGTCACAATGAAAACTGACGATTCCGGATCGACGCGGGGATTCCGTGCGGCTGACCAGTCGGATGCGCGGTAATCCCTGCAGTCGCTCGATCAGGTGGGCCGTATTCTCGAGCACGCGATGTCCGACGCGGTCCAGCCCAAACTCCAGCAGCAGCTGCAGCGACGCCAGCAGCGCCGCCTGACCGCAAGAGTTCGGACTTCCCGCCTCGAAGCGGCGCGCAGATTCGGATGGGGTCCAGTCGCGGCGATCGAAGTTCCAGGGGTCGTCGAACATGTGCCATCCGCGCTGCCGCAGAGCCAATTCGGGTCGTAGCGCCTGCCGGCAGTAAAACACGGCGATTCCTTCCGGGGCCAGCAGCCACTTGTGGGCATCCGCCGCCAGGAAATCCACCCGCGCGGCGGTGACATCGATCGGCAAGGCCCCCAGCTGCTGGATGGCATCAACGAAGAACAATACGCCGCGTTGGCGGCAGGCTGCGCCGAGAGGCTCGAGATCGAGCCGGAATCCGTCCGACCATGCCACGGCGCTGACGGTCAGCAATCGGGTGTGATCATCCATGGCGTCGATGAGCGCCGCTTCCGGGTTCTGTACACCGCGAATGTCGACCTCCCGGACTTCGACGCCCTGTGCCGCCTGCGCCAGCCAGGGCAGACGGTTGGACGGGAATTCAGCCGAGGGCAACACGACGTTATCGCCGGATCGCCAGTCCAGACCCCAGGCGACCGCAGAAATGCCCTCGGTGGTGTTTTTCAGCAGGGCGATGTCATCGGCCCTCTCCGCTCCGATCAGAGCGGCGAGCCCCCGTCGCAGTTTGGCCTCGCGCTGAATCCAGGCCGGATAGTTGGCCGGCCCGAACCGGGTATTCTCTTCAGCAAATTCCTGCACCGCCTGCGCGGTGCAGCGGGGCCAGGGACCCACGGCGGCGTGGTTCAGATAAGGCCCCTCGGCCAGTATGGGAAACATTTCCTGCCGCTGGGCGCGGGGCCGGACCTGTCTTTCGTCTTCGGGCATGGCGCCTATAATGAAGCCCCGGCAGCGCGCGGGCAAATACAGCCCGCACGGACCCGTGACGCCCGAGGGTTAACATTGAGCACAACCGAAAACCAGCTGATCGTCCATGTCGATATGGACGCCTTCTATGCTGCAGTGGAACAGCTGGACGACCCCCGCCTGGCCGGGGCGGCGGTCATCGTCGGTGGTCTGGGGCCGCGGGGCGTTGTCGCCACGGCCAGTTACGAAGCCCGTAAATCCGGCGTCCACTCCGCAATGCCCATGGGTCGTGCGCGACGCCTCTGCCCGCACGCACATTTCATTCGTCCCCGCATGTCGCGCTACCGCGAGAAATCCGGGGAAGTGTTCTCGGTCTTCGAGTCCTTCACGCCGCTGGTCGAGGGGCTGTCACTGGACGAGGCGTTCCTCGACGTCACCGCGAGTCTGAAGCTGTTCGGCGGCGCGCTGACGCTGGCTCAGCGGATCAAGGATCGCGTCGCCAGTGAGACCGGGCTGACGGCATCGGTCGGGGTGGCCCACAACAAGTTCCTGGCCAAGCTCGCCTCCGACGCCCGGAAACCTGATGGGCTGCTCTGGGTTCGCTCTTCCGAGGTCCGGGCCTTTCTGGACCCGATGCCGGTTTCCGCGCTGTGGGGCATCGGCCGGCGAACGACGCCACGCCTGAAAACGCAGGGGATTCTGACGATCGGCCAGTTGCGACGGGCCGACCCCTCCGTACTGCATCCGGTGCTGGGCAACCGGGCCGCGCATTTCCAGGCATTGGCGCGCGGCGAAGATGGGCGCAGGGTGGAGCCCTTTCGCGAGGACAAGTCCCTGAGTCACGAGGTGACTTTCGATACCGACCTCACCAGTCGGGAGGAGCTCATGGCTGAACTGCAGCGGCAGGTCGAAGCCGTGGCCGCCAGGTTGCGGGGTGAGGGCCTGACGGCGCGAACGGTGGTCGTCAAAATCCGCGACCGGGACTTCCGAACCGTCACGCGCAGCCGAAGCCTGCGAGCCGGCTCCGACAGCACACGGACGATCTACCGCATGGCGCGGGCCCTCTTCCACAAGTGGCGTGACGAGCATCGCAACACCCCGGTTCGCCTGCTGGGCGTCGGGGTGACGTTGCTCGAGCCGGCGGGATCAGACCCCGAGGCCCGGGCCGATCGCCCGGGCGGCCGCGCGGACCGCGGGCTCGACTGCGTCGCGGACGAGATCAATCGCCGCTTCGACGGAACGGCACGGCTGGTACATGCGCAGACGCTGAAGCGGCGTAAGCCCCGGCCGCGCTAGTCGCCCTGTTTTTTCAATTCCGCGTCGCGCAGTTCCCGGCGAAGAATCTTGCCCACGTTCGATTTGGGCAGCTCGTCAAGGAATTCGATGTGCCGCGGACGCTTGTAACCGGTCAGCTGCTCACCGCAGTAGGCCCGCACTTCCTCCTCGGTCAGGCTGGGGTCCGACTTCACGATGAAGGCCTTGACCGCCTCGGTGGACTTGGCATCGGGAACGCCGATGACGGCGACTTCCAGGACCTTGGGATGCAGTGCGATCACCTCCTCGATTTCGTTCGGATAGACGTTGAAACCGGACACCAGAATCATGTCCTTCTTGCGGTCCACGATCTTGAAGAAGCCGTCCTCGGTCATCATGGCGATGTCACCGGTGCGCAACCAGCCCTCCTCGGTGATGACCTTGGAGGTCTCCTCGGGACGCTGCCAGTATCCCTTCATGACTTGCGGGCCACGGATGACCAGTTCGCCGGTCTCGCCCTGCGGCAAGAGGCTGCCGTCGTCACCCATGATCGCGCATTCGGTGGAGGAGATAGGCAGGCCGATGCAGCCGTTGAAGCTTTCGAGGTCCATCGGGTTGATGCAGGCGGCGGGGGAGGTTTCCGTCAGTCCATAGGCCTCGACCAGCGGGGTTCCTGTGACCTCGCGCCAGCGTTCCGCGACTGCCCGCTGCACGGCCATGCCGCCACCCAGGGCGCCTTTCAGCGTGCTGAAGTCCAGATCCTCGAATCCGGGCGTATTGAGCAAGCCGTTGAACAGCGTGTTGACGCCCGGTATGAAGGTGAACGGCACTTTCTTCAATTCCTTGATGAAGCCCGACATATCGCGGGGATTGGTGATCAGCACGTTGACCCCGCCCAGCGCCATGTACACGAGGCAGTTCGCCGTGAGCGCGAAGATGTGATAGAGGGGCAGGGCGGAAATAACGACCTCGATGTCCTGACCGACGCCGGCCGGAATCATCCAGGCCTTGGCCTGAAGCATGTTGGCCACCAGGTTGCGATGGGTCAGCATGGCGCCCTTGGCGACTCCCGTGGTACCCCCCGTGTATTGCAGGAAGGCGAGGTCGTCGAGGTTCAGACCGGCAGGCTCGAGCTGCAGCCCGGCGCCGGCCGAGAGGGCGTCGTTGAAGCGCGTCGCCCCGGGCAGACTGAAATCCGGAATCGCCTTTTTGACGTACTTGAGCGCCAGGTTCAAGAGCAGGCCCTTGGGGAACCCGAGCAGGTCGCCGGTGCGCGTGGTCACAACCAGTTCAACCGGGACCTCCTCCCGGACCGCCTGCAGCACGTTGGCAAAGTTCTCGACGATGACGATGGCCCGGGCGCCTGAGTCGCGCAGCTGGTGACGCAGCTCGCGGGCGGTGTACATCGGGTTGGTGTTGACGATGACCATCCCGGCGCGCATGGCACCGAACAATGCGACGGGATACTGCAGGATGTTGGGCATCATCAGGGCGATGCGGTCACCTTTGCGCATGCCTTTGCTCTGCAGCCAGGCGGCAAAGTTCCGGCTCAGGCGATCGAGTTCGGCGTAGCTCAGGCTCCGGTCGAAATTGATGTAGGCCGTGCGATCCCGGTAATTGGCACAGCTCTGGTCGAATATGTCGAGGATGGACCGGTAATCTTCGAGGTCGATTTCTACGGGCACCCCTTCCGGGTACCTCTCAAGCCAGGGTTTGGTCACGAGACTTTCTCCGAACGGCATTCCCATAAGTCTATATGATGCTCTAAACCCAGAAGAACCGCTTGACGGAGGTCACCGCCCCAGCCGATCAGTCCGCGTATGATGGTCGCAGCCTGGCGAATCCGCGGGACGCGCAACCCGGGGACATTGGCAGTTGCCCGCCGGGCTGTGTACTATCCTTGGTCTATTCAGCGCCGGCTGGACCGATTGCATGGGCGAACAGAACGTCAGGCTGAACAAAGACGAGGGCGGGCACCAGGCGTTCATGAAATCGTTGCTGGCCGAGGTGCACGCCCTGGAGACCATGCTGAATTCCGGCTTGCTGGAGTCGGGGGTGCACCGGATCGGGGCGGAGCAGGAGATGTTCCTGATCGATGGCGCGCACAAGCCCGCCGCGAGGTCGCTCGAAATCCTCGAGTCCATCGGTGACGAGCGGTTCACCCACGAACTCGGCCTGTTCAACCTGGAGGCGAACCTGGCGCCGCGTCTTCTGACCGGCGACTGCCTGAGCAAACTCGAGGCCGAAGCACAGGGCATCTACCGGCGGGCGCGAGAGACCGCGGCCGGATTCGGCTGCGATATCGCCCTGGTTGGAATCCTGCCGACAATCGCCAAATCCGATCTGGGTCTGGATTCGATGGTGCCGACGGCCAGGTATCACGCACTGAACGACGCGATCTGCGCGCTGCGCGGCACCGATTTCGAATTCACCATCAACGGCATCGACCAGCTGTCGATGAAGCACGACAACGTCATGCTGGAAGCCTGCAATACCAGTTTCCAGGTTCATTTTCAGGTCAGCCCCGAGCATTTCGCCAGGAATTACAACATTGCACAGACCGTCACGGCGCCGTTGCTGGCGGCGGCGGTAAATTCGCCGATATTGCTCGGCAAGCGCCTCTGGCACGAAACCCGGATCGCGGTGTTCGAGTATTCAATCGACACGCGTTCCGAAGTCTTCCAGGAGAGGGGACTGAAGCCAAGGGTGCATTTCGGCGATCGCTGGCTGGAGGAGTCGGTCACCGAGATCTTCAAGGAGGACATCGCACGCTTCCGGATCGTGCTGACCACCGACACGGAGAAGGACCCTCTGGGCATGATCGAGCAGGGGGTGATGCCTTCGCTGAACGCGCTGCGGCTGCACAATGGGACGGTGTACCGGTGGAACCGTCCCTGTTACGGGGTGCATGACAACGTGGCGCACCTGCGAATCGAGAACCGGGTGATCCCATCCGGCCCGACCGTGCTCGACGAGATCGCTAATGCGGCTTTCTTTTTCGGCATGATGGCGGGCATGACGGAACAGG
>JBFFUJ010000100.1:0-8512 GCA_041571375.1 Lysobacterales bacterium
TAGGGATCGGTGTAGTGTTTTGCAAGTGCGATGTATTGCAGGCGATTGAACACCCGGTCGCTGACCTGTCGCAGAAAGTACAGTTCGAAATTCCATGCCTTGAGCAGTCCCGGTGGCAAGTTGATGGGAACCGGGCTCTCCAACTCGCGGCGGTTTGCCCAGTGAAAGGCCTGGCGAAGATTGAAATCATCGGCATCGAGGTAATAGCGGACCGTTATCTCCGCATTGAAGTAACCGAGGGTCCTCAATATTCCAGGCAGATGCCGGTATGCATCCTCTTCACGAAAGAGATCCGGGCGAAAATTGACCCGCGTGGTGGTCGGTAAGCGGCCCGTCAGCAGTGCGCCGATCGAACCCGTGCTCGTGTGTGAATTGGAAAAAGAATTTTCGAACACAAGCCCACGGTCGAGAATTCGCTCGAGGAAAGGCGAAGTCTTGCGTTGGTAACCGAACGCCGAAAGGCGGCGGGCATCCAGCCCATCGGCCGAGAAGATGATGATGTTGGGCAGATCCTGGCGTTGCGCGCGGTCGACTTCAAGCTCTCCTGGCTCACCATTCATCCTCGTCAAGGCAACGCCTACGCCCGCGACGAGCGCCAACACCAGGGAGAAGCCGACAACAGCTTTCCGAACCCGCACGTTATCGAGCGCGCGGGCTATTCTTACGACGAAAAACGCCAGCAACAGCATGCAGCCGGCCAGGTACGTGTACCGGCCCGGGCCCGTCAGATCGAAGCTGCGCACGCCGAAGACCGTGTAGGTGAAGTTATCGAGCATCAGCATCGCCAGCACGGTCAGCAGTGCGGCCGCGGCCAGGGCCATCACATAGTCCGCCAGACGCATCGAGAAAAACCGAACTGAGAGTGAGCCGGCCAGACCAATCACGAGTAGCGGCAACGCGATGACCCAGGGCGTTAGCGTGAGAATCCGAACATGCTGCGCGAGGTCCGCGGACATTAGGAAAGAGGGTTTGGTTACAAAAAACAGCCATTCGGAGAGCACCAGGCAGAATCCGGACAGGATTGCGATCCCGGCAGCACCGGATCCATGACGCAGCCATTGTTTCAGGGAGTCCGCTAACGGACCGCGACGGCGATGACTGTGTTTGGGCATTGTTGTACGGTCCTCCAAGCCAACGATCAGTCTATCCGACTTCCGTCGCACAGCCGGCCCGCCTCAAGCGGAGCCCTCGGTCTGAATCCCTGGACCAGCGGCCCACCGGACATTGGGTAGTGGCCTTTTCGGGAAGAGGGCTTTGCGGCCTGAGCCGGGTCTTCGATCCTGGGTTGTTCACGGCGATAGCATAACTCAGTGAACGGGCAGAAAAGCGGTAGCAACAGGACAGGAGCGAGCGGAGCCTGGAAAAGCATGGCGACGGGCGTATGCGTCCCGGAACCTGCAGTCGGCACCAAACTGCGGAGGTGTCCATGGCAGCGCGACATGCGGTTCTGCAAAGAAGCTGCAGGCATGAACTGCAATGAACTCAAGGATGGTAATCCTCCTCATCCGGCGATATTGCTACAGGAGCTCAGCGCTGGATAAGCCCCTGCCCCGCCCCCATACAGCAATAACATTCCACCGGGACTGAGGAGCGGGATTCATGCTGACAGCACTGATTACCGGAGCAAATCGCGGCATCGGCCTGGAGTTGACCCGGCTGCTGTGCGCGCGGGGGGATACTGTCATCGCGACCTGCCGTAAGGCGTCGCCTGAACTCGAGCACACCGGAGCCGAGATCGTCGAGGCTGTTGACGTGGGCTCTGACGAGTCGGTTGCGGCCCTGGCCACCCGGCTCGAGGGCCGCAGTATCGACTGGCTGGTCAACAACGCCGGCATCCTCCAAAGCACTTCGCTGGGCAACCTCGATTTCGAGGCAATGGAGCGTCAGTTCCGTGTCAATTCGCTGGGTCCGCTGCGCGTAACGGCAGCGCTGCGCTCCCGTCTTGCGGCAGGATCAAAAGTATTCATAATCACCAGCCGAATGGGGTCGATCGAGGACAATACCTCCGGGGGCTCCTACGGCTACCGCATGTCCAAGGCGGCCGTGAATATCGCCGGGCGCAGCCTGGCCATCGACCTGAAGGACGATGGCATTTCCGTGTTTCTGCTGCACCCCGGCTGGGTTTCCACCGAAATGACCGGGGGCACCGGCATACCGGTTACCCAGTCTGCCGAAGGACTCGTTCGCATGATGGATGGGCTCGGCCCGGACGATAGCGGCACGTTCTGGCACCAGGAGGGTTATGCCCTGCCCTGGTGACCCTGCTGCAGAGCCGCCTCACGGTTTTCCCGTCTCTCGTAAGCAACTCGACGCGAGGAGATTGCCGCAGGCAGCGCTGCGCAGGAGAGCAGGAATCGCTGACGCAAGCAAGCGCGGCGGGACCGCCAAATACCTACCCAAAAACCGCCATATTCGGGTCCTTTGCGCAACCCGTGCACAACTGGGCCCCTCAGACAGCTGAAGGTCGACGCTACGTGGGTGAAAAGATGGTGCCGGCAGGGTGACTCGAACACCCGACCCACGCATTACGAATGCGTTGCTCTACCAGCTGAGCTATGCCGGCACTTGGAAGGCCGGCCAGTATATTCAAAAGCCCCTCTGCGTACAACGAGTGCGCTGATTTCTCCACCCGTTCCGCGGCGAATTCCGACACGTATCGAGGCGCTTGCAGGCTGCGCCCGCAGCACCGGCCCGCCCACAATTATCCGGTGACCGTAATTCTTCATCCCGTGTCCGGAGGCCGCCATGAATCTCTCCCTCACTTCCCGCCAGGACGGTTTTTCACTCGTTGAGCTCTCCGTGGCGACGGCGATTTACGCGCTGGGCCTCGGGAGCCTCTCGCTGATGATGCTGCTGGCTGTCCGGGGAACCGGAACGGCGGGCGACGAGGCCGCCGCGACATTCCACGGCAGCTCGCTTGCCGAAATGATCCTGATGCATTCTGATGCCATCGGTCATTACGCCCTGCCATCGGAAAACCCGGCTGTCTCCTGCGACGGACTCGAAGGGTGCTCCGCGGAGGAAATGGCCGCCTGGCAGTTGCACTTGTGGCAACAGAAGCTGGCTGACGACCTTCCGGGGGGTCACGGCCTGGTGTGCCGGGACAGCACGCCTCACGACGGCGCAATCCAGGATCCTGCCTGCGACGGGACAGGCGGCTACGTGGTCAAGATCTTCTGGAGCGATCCGGACACTATGGTGGACGGGAACCGCATCAGCGATCGCCAGGTCTTTTCCCTGTCTGCGCCGTGAACAGTCCGCCGGCCCTCACTGCAATCAGCCGAAGCAGCGGATTGACCCTGGCCGAAGTGCTGCTCGCGGTCGCACTCGGTGCCGTGCTGATCCTTGGCCTGGTTCAGATCGCTGCCGCAACCTCGACGGCCAGCGCCCTGCAACGCAATCTGGCACAGCTGCAGGACCGTGCCCGCTTCGCCCGCGGCTATTTCGCCGCCGCCATCAGGCAGGCCGGCTATCGCCCCGAACCCTGGAATGAGGCGTTCGATATTGAGGCGCTGGACAACGCGTCGCGGGACGGCTTCACCCCGGCGGGCGATCGCGTCGCCATCCGGGGTTGGTCCAACCTCAACTGCTTCGACAACCGTAACCCCGTCGAGGACGCGGAAGGCCGGCCAGCCTTCTTCCTGCGCGAATCGGAATTCCGCGTCAATGCCGACCGGAACCTGATCCTGACCTGCCGCTATGGATCCGGCCCGGACAAACTCGTGGTGCAGGTCAATCAGGGTATCGTCCCGGGCGTCGAGTCGTTTCAGGTCCTGTACGGCGACGACGCCGACCGGGATGCCCAGATCGACCGCTGGGTGCCTGCCGGCGCCTGGTCGGATCCACGCAATATTCTCGGAACTCGCGTGGGCCTGCTGCTGGCCAGCGACGAGCCGGTGGCCGAACCCGTGGCCGCGACATTCTCGGTGCTGGGCCGGACTCAGACTGCGCCGGCGGACGGCAGGCTCCGGCGCGTCTTCGAATTTGCGCTGGCGATCAGGAGCCGGAGCGGATGAAGTGCCACGGGATGGCTCTGATTCTCGGGCTGCTGCTGCTGGCCGCGCTCAGCGCGCTGGCCCTGGCGTCGATGAACGACATGGTGATGCAACGACGAATGACCGCCAACAGCAGCCACCAGGCGCAGGCCCTGACCAGCGCAGACCGGGCCGCGGCGGCCGCCCGTGCCTGGCTGGACAGCCGCGCTGACGTCGAGCGCGAAGCGGGCTGCAGCGCCGACTGCCTGCTGCCTCCCGCGATCCACGGTCCCGGGGAACTGCCGCAGCACCCGGAATTCGAGAGCCTGGCGTGGTGGCAGGCGCAGGCGGTACGCGCAGGAACCCACCCGGAGACGAGGGAGTCTCTGGGCCCCGCACTGGACTATCCGGAGGCATCGTGGTGGATCATGGAAGAATTGCGCTATTTGCCGCTGCCGGACACGGCTCGCGCGCCGGCCGCCGCCGGCGTCGGGTATTACCGGATCTATGCCAGGGGTACCGGGCCTTCGCCCGGCAGCGCCGCCATCACGGAATCCATCGTGGCGCGGCCATGGGAGGGCGAATTCGAACCATTGGAATATCCGCGCGGTGCCTCTGAGGGCAGTTTCTGCCGGCAGTTCGAACCCACCGTCCCCTGCGGCATGCAGGCATGGCGGCTGCGCCGGTGAGCGTGCCGAGGAAGCTGCCCACTGAAGGGCCGTGCTGCCGTGCCGTTTCCGCTTTCACGTTGCTGGAAATGCTCGTTGCCCTGGCCGTTGTTGCTGTTCTGGTCGCACTGGCGGTTGCTTCCTATGGCAATCATGCCATCAGGGCGCAGCGCGCAGAGGCCGTGCGCATGCTGCTGTCGGCCGCTGCGTGTCAGGAGCGGCTGAGGAGCAGGACGGGCAGGTACGACGCCACTCAATGCGTCGATGACCGATCGGGCAGCACCTACGATCTACGCATCGAGCCGACAGCTGAGCCGTTGACTGCGGGCTATACCCTGATCGCCGAACCCCGCTCAAACCATCCGGCAGACCGCTGCGGCACCCTGACCATCGATCAGTCCGGCCACCGATCGATCGAGGGTGAGGAATCGCTGACGAGCGCCTGCTGGGGTGGCCGCTGAATCAGCCTTGCACAATGACGCGCAGTTCTTTGGGCAGCGCGAACTCGATGGTTTCAGGAATGCCGCGCAGCTCGCGCACCTCCGCCCCACCGAGATCACGCAGGCGGCTCACCACACCCTGCACCAGGCTCTCCGGTGCCGACGCCCCTGCGGTGACGCCCACGCGCGTCAGGCCTGCTAGCCACTCGGAATTGATGTCTTCGGCGCCATCGATCAGGTATGCGGACACGCCCTGTTTTTCCGCAATTTCGCGCAGTCGGTTCGAGTTCGAACTGTTGACCGAACCCACAACGAGCACGGCACCCACCTGCTGAGCCAGTTCCTTGACCGCATCCTGGCGGTTCTGCGTCGCATAGCAGATGTCGTCGTGTTTCGGTCCCTGGATAGCAGGGAACCGCTCTCGGAGGGCGTCAATGACCGCCTGCGTGTCCTCTACGGATAACGTGGTTTGGGTCACGAATGCGATGTCCTGGGGGAAACGGACCTCGAGGTTCGCCACGTCCCCGACTTCCTCGACCAGGTAAATGTCGTTCCCCAGCGGCGAATGGTTGATCCACTGGCCGAGCGTGCCTTCCACCTCGGGATGCCCGGCATGACCGATCAGGATCACATCCCGTCCGGCCTTGCAGTGGCGGGCGACTTCCATGTGCACCTTGGTGACGAGCGGGCAGGTGGCGTCGAATACGGTCAGGCCGCGCTCCCTTCCCGCGCTCCGGACGGCTTTCGAAACCCCATGCGCCGAAAAAATGACCGTGGCATGGTCCGGCACCTCGTCGAGCTCATCGACGAACACGGCGCCGTCCCGCGTCAGGCGATCGACCACGAAACGATTGTGCACGACCTCGTGGCGGACGTAGATGGGCGCGCCGAACAGCTTCAATGCGCGCTCGACGATCTCGATCGCGCGGTCCACCCCGGCGCAAAAGCCACGGGGATTTGCCAGCAGTATTTCCATCAGGCTTCCTTTTTCACCGTCCGTCCGAACCACAGGGCGTCGAGCAGCAGCAGCGCGACTCCACACGTTATGGCCGAGTCGGCCACGTTGAAAGCGGGATAATGCCAGCCGCTGAAATGGACGTCGATGAAGTCGACGACGTAACCCAACCGAATGCGGTCCGCGAGGTTACCGACAGCGCCCCCAAGCACCAAAGACAGGCCGAGGGCAGTCCGCCACTCATGCCGCGGCAGGCGCAGCAGCCAGACGAGCAGCACCACGCTGACCACCGAGGCCAGGACGATGAAAAAAGTGCGCTGCCAGCCGCCGGCATCGGCCAGAAAACTGAACGCCGCGCCGTAATTATGGGCCAGCGTGATGTTCAGCCAGGAGAAAATCTCCTGCGGCCGGTAGAGTTCGAGCGCTTCACTGACGCGCTGCTTGCTGAACCAGTCCAGCAGGATGACCAATGCCGTCACGCCAAGCCAGGCCCAGGGATAGGGCGGGAAGCCTCCCCTGGCCGCGCGGTCCGAAGAATCCTTCACCGGGTGCATTCAGGCCACGCGGCGCGTCTCACCGGCGCCCGAAACATTCTCGATGCAGCGCCCGCAGAGTTCCGGGTGTTCCGGGTCGGAACCGACATCGGCCCGGTAATGCCAGCAACGCACGCACTTCGGATGCTCCGACGGCGTCACGCGCAGGGCGATTTCACCCTCGTCCAGACCCACGCGCTGCGCGTCGGCCGGCGCCTCGGCGAGCGCAGCAACGCGCGCCGCGGAAGTCAGCAGCACAAACCGCAATTCGTCTCCCATTGAATCGATGGCCTCGCGCAAGCCGCCATCCAGCCACAGGTCGGCTTCTACGGCGAGGGAGGAACCCACCTGGCCGTCACGGCGCAGGGCCTCGATGGACTTGCTGACCTCGTCCCGGACTTTCATGACGCGCTGCCAGCGCTCGCGCTCGGCTTCAGCCTCATCCAGCTCGTACAGCCCTTCATACCAGGTCTCGTAGAAGATGCTGCCACTGCGAGTGCCCGGAACCTGCTGGTGGATCTCCTCGGCGGTGAAGCTGAGCATCGGCGCAATCCAGCGCACCAGCGCTTCCAGAATATGGAACATCGCCGTCTGCGCCGATTTCCGCGGCAGGCTGTCGCGACCCATGGTATACAGGCGGTCCTTCAGCACGTCCAGATAGAAAGCACCCATGTCGACCGCACAGAAGTGGTGCACTTTCTGGTAGATCTGCAGGAACTGGTAGTCATCGTAGGCCTGGGTGACCTGGCCCTGCAGCTGGGCGGCACGGTCGACCGCCCAGCGGTCCAGCGGCAGCAACCGGGCAGGTTCCAGGGCCTGCCCGGGCTCGAATCCGTGCAGGTTGCCGAGCAGGAAACGTGCGGTATTCCGGATGCGCCGGTAAGCATCCGAGACGCGCTTCAGGATCTCGTCGGACACGCTCATTTCGCCCCGGTAGTCCGCCGCGGCGACCCACAGCCTCAATACGTCCGCACCCAGCGTGTCCATCACCTTGCTTGGCGAGATGACGTTGCCCAGGGATTTCGCCATCTTGCGGCCCTCGGCATCGACCACGAATCCGTGGGTCAGCACCTGCTCGTACGGCGCCGCGCCGTGCATGGCAACCGAGGTCAGAAGCGACGACTGGAACCAGCCACGATGCTGGTCCGAACCCTCCAGGTACATCTGCGCGGGCCGCGCCAGTTCAGCCCGCTCGTCCAGCACACAGCGGTGCGACACGCCCGAGTCGAACCAGACATCCAGGATGTCGGTCACTTTTTCGTATCGCTCTTCCTCGACCCCCAGTCGCTGGTAGATGTCATCGCGGTACCAGCAGTCGACGCCCTCGGACTCGACCAGTTCGGCCGTGCGGCCCATCAACTCCTGCGTGTCCGGGTGCAATGCGCCGGTCTGGCGGTCGACGAACAGCGTGATCGGCACGCCCCAGGTGCGCTGGCGGGAAATACACCAGTCGGGCCGGTTCCCGACCATCCCGGCGATGCGTTCCTCGCCCCAGACCGGGACCCACCGGACCGACCTGATGGCCTCCAGTGCACGGCTTCGCAGGCCGCTTTGCTCCATGGAGATGAACCATTGGGGCGTGACACGAAACGCGGTGGGCGACTTGTGCCGCCAGCAGTGCGGATAGCTGTGCTCGAAGGGCTCCACGTGCAGCAGCGTTCCAGCCTGCTCCATGACCTCGACAATGTGCTCGTTCGCAGCCCACACCATCTCGCCGGCGAACCGTTCGACATGCTCCAGGAAGCGGCCGTCCCCGCCGACCGGATTGTTGACCGGCAGGCCATAAACCTGACCCACCTGGAAATCCTCCTCGCGGACAGAAAGGATGCGGTTCATTTGAGAAAAATCGAGCACCACACCTTTTTGAACTGGAATCGGATTGCCTTCCAGGCTCGATCCCGCCCCCCAGCCGGTAACCGGAATCAGGTGCTGTGCGGCATAA
>JBFFUJ010000101.1:0-8474 GCA_041571375.1 Lysobacterales bacterium
CCGACTTTCGCACCCTCGGCCGATGGGGACCGCGGCGCCGCAAGCGGAGCTTCATCTCCTTCCTGGGCCTGAGCGGCCGCTGCGGCCGAGAGCACCAGAAAGCTGGCGCAGAGTAACGGTATGACTTTCATCGGGAACCTCCCACTTTCCGGCGATTATGGCGCGATAACGGAATCGAGGCTACTGCTCCGTCAGCCATCGGTCCACTTCCTCGGTGAGGATGTCCAGCGGGACCGAGCCGAGGCCCAGGATGTGATCATGAAAAGTCCGGACATCGAAGTCCGGGCCCAGGGCGGCCTCCGCCCTCGCACGCAGCCGCATCAGGGTGTACTCGCCGAGCTTGTAGCTCAGCGCCTGCGCAGGCCATGAAATGTAGCGGTCCACCTCGGTCGTCACCTCGTGCAAGGAGAGCGCCGTCCGGGTCGCAAGGTAGTCAATCGCCTGCTCGCGGCTCCAGCCCATGGCGTGAACGCCGGTGTCGATGACCAGTCGGCACGCGCGCCACATTTCATAGGTCAGGCGCCCGAAGTGCTCGTAAGGCGTCTCGTAGATGTCCATTTCCAGACCCAGCTTCTCAGCGTACAAAGCCCAGCCTTCACCAAAAGCGGAGATATAGTCGTAACGTCGGAACGGGGGGCGGCCCGACTGTTCCTGGGCCAGAGCGATCTGGGTGTGGTGCCCAGGCGCCCCCTCGTGCAGGGTCAGCGCCGGTATGGCGTACAGCGGGCGGCTCTCCAGGGCATAGGTATTGACCCAGTAATATCCGCCTCGGTCCGCATCGAACCGCGCCGACACGTATCGCCCGGCGGTGTAGAAAGGCGCAATGTCCTCCGGCACCGGCGCGACGCCGTAGGGCTGCCGCGGCAGGTGCCCGAACAGCATCGGCAGCCGCCCATCGATTTTCTTGGCATAGTACGAGGCGTGTGCCAGCAGTTCCTTCGGCGTCTTTGCATAGAACTGCGGGTCGGACCGCAGGTAAGCGATGAAGGCCTTGAAATCCCCTTCAAACCCGACCTGTTCGATGATGGCATCCATCTCGCTGCGGATGCGCGCGACCTGCTCCAGCCCGATCCGGTGGATTTCCTGCGGGCTCATGTCTACCGTGGCGTAGTGCCGGATCTGTGACTGATAAAAACGCCCCCCCCCCGGCAGCCCGGCTGCGCCAAGCGTTGCCCGGGCACCGGGGACGTACTCTTCGAGAAAGAATGTATGGAGCCGCTGAAAAGCCGGCAAGACATCCTGGCCAATCACTGCCCTGGCTGTCGCCAACAGCTCGCTTCGGGCACCCCCCGCGACGCTCTCGGGCAACGCCCGGAACGGAGCGAAGAAGGGGCTGTCCTCGGGGCGTTCGGTCAGTTGGGCCTCGATCGGGGCGTCACGTCCAGCCAGGACGACGCGGGGTTGGGTAAATCCCTGTTGGACACCCGCACGCATCAGGGCAATGTATTCATCCATCGCCCGGGGCAGATCGTGCAACCGGGACAGGTAGTTCCGGTAGTCCTGCGGGGCCCTGAAGTCCGTCTCTTCCGGTAGCCGGCCCCATGCCGTGAAAAATCCTGAATCGCTGTTGAAAGGAATCAGATAGGCACGCGTTTCATACTCAGCCAGAAAGTGCTCGATCTGCCGCGCATAGATGCGGTAGTCGACGCATTCCTCGCGCCCCAGCCGGGTACAGCTGATGTCTTCCAGCTGTGCGCGGATGTCTTGCCAGAATGCGTGGCGCCGGGCCTGGTCCGCTTCACTGACACGCTCCATTCGATCGTCGAAATCATGCACGCCGATGGAGGAGGCAAAAAGGGGATGTTCCTGGAGGCGAAACGCCCACTCGGACTCCCAGATCGCCCTGAAGCGGTCGCTGTCAGCGGCGGCGCTCGCCAGCGCGGGAAGCAGGATCAGGAAGCTGGTAAGGATACGACAGAGTTGGACCCGCATAATGGTTTCCCCGGTACCGGTTCAGACCACCGTAAAGCCATCCCAGAAGGGATCATCCTCCGGGTCGACGGTGATCAGGTTGTGGCCGTAAGTCCGAGCCCAGCCCTCGATGCTGGGCACGATAGCCGAAAACTCCCCGACCTGTGTCAGCGCTTCGACCCGGCCAGTGAATTGGCTTCCGATATAGCTCTCATGGATGAATGAATCACCCGCGCCCAGGTGGCCGCGCGCCGCCAGTTGGGCCATGCGCGCCGAGGTACCAGTCCCACAGGGCGAGCGGTCGATCGCCGCATCGCCATAGAAAACTGCGTTCCGCGCATCGGAGTCGGCCAGCCGGGATCGGCCGGCCCACATGATATGGCGCATGTGCGACAAGCGGTCGTCGTCCGGATGGGCAAAGCGGTAGCGCCGGTTGATCCTTTCGCGCAGCAGGGGGCTCAGGCGGAGGATGTCGGCGGCTGACAGCTGCTCGAGGTCCTCGTAGTGACGTTGCGGCTCGATGATGGCGTAGAAATTGCCCCCGTAAGCGATGTCGAAGGTCAGGGGACCGCCGAGTTCCGGGCAATCGACTTCGAGACCCGTTGAATGCAGGAAGGAGGGCACATTGGTCAGGCGCACGGAACGGACCTTGCCGAGCTCCTCGCGGTACTGCGCCGAAACCCTCCCGGCCGGCGTTTCCAGGTGGACGATACCCGGTGTACGTGGTTCGATCAGCCGGTTCTCGATGGCGATGGTGACCGTGCCGATGGTGCCGTGGCCGCACATCGGCAGGCATCCGGAGGTTTCGATGAACAGCACACCCGCGTCGCAGTCGTCCCGACAGGTCGGATAGAGGATGCTGCCGGACATCATGGCGTGCCCGCGCGGTTCATACATCAGCGCGGTACGGATCCAATCGAACTCCGCCACGAAGTGCTGCTGGCGGTCGAGCATCGATTCCCCGTCGAGCCGCGGCGCGCCCCGATAGACCAGCCGAACCGGGTTGCCGCAGGTGTGGGCGTCAATGCAGTGAAATCTCGTGGCGACGGGTCGCGGCATCCTTGGTTCCTCAGAAACGCTCCACAGAGAATGGTGTCAGGTCGATCCCCGGCGCTTCCCCAAGGGCCAGCCCGGCGATGAGCCGGCCAGTGGTCGGCCCCTGTGTCAGCCCGTAGTGGCCGTGGCCGAAGGCACAGAGGATGCGCCGCTCATCCGGCAACGGTCCCAGGACCGGCAGGGAGTCCGCCACCATCGGGCGCTGCCCCATCCACTCGCTCACGCCTTCACCGGATAAATCCGGCATGAAGTGGCGAGCGCTGGTGAGCAGGGCCCGCGCGCGCCTGTAGTCCGGCGGGCTGTCCAGGGCCGCAAACTCCGCAGTACCGCTGATCCTCAGGCCGGCGCGCATCGGTGTCAACAGCACATGGCGCGAAGCCGACATCACGGGATAGGACAGCCTGACCGATGGCCTGGAGAACATGCAATGATAACCGCGCTTGGCTGCCAGCGGCACGCGGTAGCCCAGCGGGCCCAGCAGCTGATTCGACCACACGCCGGCCGCCAGGACCACGCTGTCGGCGCTCAGATCGCGTCCCGCGGCCGTCCGCAACCTCACCGCGGATCGAGCCGGCGAGATGGCGGTCACCCGGTCCCGGATCCACGTTGCGCCGAGCTCCAATGCAGCATCTGCAATGCGCGCAGTCAGCCCGCCGGGGTCCACGATATGCTGCCAGGAAGGCTCGAACAGCGCGACACCCGCGCCCAGACGGAGCTGGGGCTCCATGGCCCCAAGCGCCCCCTCATCAAGGCGGCGCCAATCGAGCCCAAGGCGTTCGCGCTCCTGGTATTTCCATGCGTCACCGGCGAAATCTTCTTCGCTGTCGTATAACAGGATCACGCCCTTTGCCTGGCGGAACCCGGAACTCGCGGTCCCCTCGAGGATGTGGTCAAAATCCGCGATGACCGGCTCCATCAGCGCGCATTGCGCCGCAACGATCCTGGCGACCCGCGGCCAGGAGCCCGCACGCCAGAACCGGTACAACCAGGGCGCCATGCCAGGCAGCTGAGACCAGCGAATGCGGACCGGACCGTCCTCCTGCAGCAACCAGCGCGGCAGCTTGCGAATCACGCCGGGGTAGGAAAACGGAAACACGGAAGTGTCTGAAATACAGCCTGCGTTACCAAAGCTCGTGGATTGCCCCGGGAGCTCGGAATCGATCAGCGTCACCGAGGCCCCGCGGCTCTGGAGATGCCAGGCGCAGCACGAACCGACGATCCCGGAGCCGACGACGATGCAGTCCGGTCCGCCTCCGGCCATATCAAACGGAGCGGTCGATGCCGGCGACCAGACGTTCCTGCACCGATATCATGTTGTCCGCCGCTTTCCGCGCCCCGTTGAAATCACGGCGCGCAACCAGTCGAGCCAGCTTGGAGTGAACGGAAATGGAGTCGGCCAACTGCAGGCGACCACGGTTCAGATGCAGAAAGCGACGGCAGTGGCTGCGAAGTGGCGCGACCGCCGCATTCGTGAACGGGTTTCCGGCGCAGGTATCGAGCAACTGGAAGAGCTCGGCTTCGAGCGCCATGAACCTGTCGAAACTGTCGTGGGCGATCGCCATGTCGCGGGCGATTGCGGCAAGTGCGCCGCGCTGCTCGTCCCGCGCATTCAGCGCCGCGCGGTAGACGATGACACGCTCCAGCGGCCGCCGGGTTTCGAGGATGTGCGACATCTGCGGGGCCGTGATCCACGCCACCCGCAAGCCCTTTCGCGGCATCACGTGGATCAGGTCCTGCTGGGCCAGCCGCTGCATGGCCTCGCGAACGGGCGTGCGGCCCAGGCCGGTCATCGCGATCAGCTGACCTTCCGAAACCATCGCTCCGGGCGGCAGCTCCAGCGTCACGAGCTTCCGCTCGAGCAGCAGGTATGCCTGCTCCGCGAGGCTCACGGCGCCGGGCATCGTGGCGGCCTCTGAATTCATGCCCGCGGCCGTGCCCCTAGCGCCTCGGCCAGGACCTGCTCGACCCGCGAGGCGTCCGCCTCGTTCAGTTGCAGGCGCGGGGCCCGCACACGGGCACTGCCAACACCCATGAGGGACTCGACCAACTTGATCTGCTGCACGAACTTCGGCCCCACGTCGAGGTGCAGCAGAGGCAGGAACCAGTCATACAGCTCGCGGGCTTCGCCCCAGCGATCCGCCTGGCACAATTCCCACAGGCGAACCGTTTCGCGAGGGAAAGCGGCAACCAGGCCGGCCACCCACCCCACGGCACCCAGGGCAAAGCACTCCAGGGCGAGATCGTCGACACCGCAGAACAAAGCGAAGCGCTCCCCCGCCAGGCGCCGGATGTCCGGGATGCGCCGCGTGTCCTCCGAAGACTCCTTGATCGCCTCGAACCGCGGGTTGTCCGCCAGTCGCGCGAAATCCGCCGCAACCAGGTCGGTACCGTATGCCACCGGGTTGTTGTACAGCATGATCGGACGGCTGGCAGCCGCGGCCACGTCCTGGAGATAGGTCAGGGTTTCCCGGCGGTCACTGGGGTAGCGCATGGGCGGCAGCAGCATGAAGCCTTCCGCACCGCCATCCTCCGCGGCGCGGACAAATTCGCGGGCAGCCCGGGTCGAGCACTCGGCGACACAAACCACCAGAGGGCGTCCGCCGCGATCGGCACGCGCGAAAAACCGGACCATCTCCAGCTTTTCCTCCGCCGACAGGCTGGCATTTTCACCCAGCGAACCGAGGATGATCAGGCCATGAACACCGGCATCGAGCTGAAAAGCGAGGTGCTTCTCCATTGCCTGCCAGTCGAGCTCGTCGTTGGCGGTGAACTTGGTGGTCAGCGCTGGAAACACGCCGCGCCACTGAATGCTGGACATGCTGTCGATTCCGCACGTGAAGGATCAATCGATGATATATCAGGGCGCGGAAAAATTTAAGCGATTGCTGCGGATCGAATCCCGCCCGGAATGAACCGCCCACCCGGAAAACAGAGAGCCCGGCCTTGAGCCGGGCTCGCGTCAAGCCGTCGCCACAGGGCGGGCTAGTTTTTCTTCAGGTGAATCGATCCGTTGACGGTATCGAGCGAAATGCGCGCATCACCGCCACCGATATCACCGGCAAGGTCACGGCCGACAAAGCCTTTCTCGGGCTCCAGGCCGAAGTCGTCGGCATCGATGCTGCCGTTGACGGTCTCCGCGGTGACCCGGGCGCTGGCGCTGGCCGGCAAGGCGATCATGATCTTTCCGTTGACGGCTTCAGCCTCGACCCTCTGACTGCCCGCCAGCACATCGAAGTGGGCCGAAATGTTTCCATTGACCGTCTCCAGACTCACGTCGCCGGCGAGATTGTCGATGTCCAGGTTGCCGTTGACGGTACCCGCTCTCACGGTGCCGCCCACCGAGCGGATGGTTACATCGCCGTTGACCGTCTCGATGGCATCCAGGGATACGTCCGCCGGAACCGTTAACTCGTAACTGACGCTGCCGCTGCTGTCTTTACCCCAGCTGAACCAGCCGGAATCCCGTTCCGGATGGCGCGTCTCGATGCGGACATAGCCTTTCTCCGCCTCCGCGACGATCTTCAGGTCATCCAAATACTGCTGCTCCCCGGCCTGCTTGTGCGCAACCACCGTAACCTGACCCTCGGGACCCGCTCCGACACGGATGTCACCATTGATGTTTTCCAGGCTGACGCGCGCGCCCGGATCGACCTCGAAGGCCATCTCCTCCGTCGCTTTCACATCCCCGAATACGTTGACAGACAAGAACAGCAAGCCTGCCCCGATCCAAAACACTGCTTTCATCGACCGCTCCTCATTGCTTTGAATTGTTTCCGTCCTGACCGTTGGACGCATTCCGCAGGCAGAGGGTTTAAATGCCCACCGGCAGGGGCCAGGCCCACGATAACCGGCCTGGCCCGCATATCGGCCGCGGGTCAGCCCTTGCGCAGCCGTGAAACCTGGCGTATCATTCCACTGTATTAATGCGTTAATACAATAAAACACGATGAAACATCATGACAAAACCCAACAGCCCGAATTGCGCAATGCGGCGCGCACGCTGTCCGAGGCCCTGCTCTCCCTGCAAACGACCCGGGAGGTCCGGGAGTTCCTGGAAGACCTGTGCACGCCCGCGGAACTCGAGGCCATGGTCGACCGCTGGCGTGTCGCGCAGTTGCTTGACCAGGGTTACACCTATCGCGATATCCGGGACCTCACCGAGGTCAGCGTCACGACCATCGGTCGCGTGGCCCGGTTCATGGAACGGGGCGCCGGAGGCTACCGCACCGCGCTTGAGCGCATCCGGAAGGAGTTGACATGAGTCGTCTGCGGGTTGCGATACAGAAGTCGGGGCGCCTGGCGGAACGTTCGCAGGAACTGCTGAAGAGCTGCGGCCTGAAATTCGCGCGCAGCAAGGACAAGCTGTTCTGGTATGGCCAGGACTTTCCCGTGGATCTGCTGCTGGTGCGGGATGACGACATCCCACGGCTGCTGCTCGACGGGGTCTGCGAACTCGGCATCGTTGGCGAGAACATCGCGATGGAAGTGATGCTGGAGCGCAACGGTTCGGGACAACTCGACCGACTTCGCCGATTGGGTTTCGGCCATTGCCGCCTGTCGATCGCCGTTCCGGAAGACGAACGGCTGACGTCCGCGGAACAACTGTCGGGACTCAGGGTAGCCACCAGCTACCCGAAACTCACGCGTCACCTGCTCGCGGAGCGAAAGATCGATGCGACCATCGTGGAGCTGTCCGGCTCGGTGGAGATCGCCCCGGGCCTGGGCACGGCCGACGCCATCTCCGACCTGGTGTCGACCGGGACCACGCTGCGGGCCAATCACCTGCGCGAACTGGACGTGCTGTTCCGCAGCGAGGCCGCATTGTACGGGCGCGTCGATGGAATCTCGGCAGCCAAGCGCGAACTGCTGGACCGACTGCTGGCACGCCTGGAGGGCGTGATGCAAGCCGCGGAGAGCAAGTACGTGATGCTGCACGCGCCGCGCAATGCGCTGGCGAAAATCACCGAATTACTGCCTGGGGTGGAGCACCCCTCGGTCATGCCGCTGGAGGGATCGGACCGCATCGCCGTGCACGCCGTTTGCGGCGAAACCGTTTTCTGGGAGCACCTCGAGGCACTCAAGGCGGCCGGCGCATCGGCCATCCTGGTCCTGCCGGTGGAGAAGATGCTCGCCTGAAGAGCAGAGTGGAACAACCATGGAGCAGAAGCTTGAATTGAATACGGTGCGCTGGTCAGGCCTCGGCCCGGAACGGCAGCGGCAGCTGTTGCGGCGGCCGGCAATCGAGCAACCGGGCCTGGCCGATTCCGTATCGGGAATTCTCCGTCAGGTGCGGGCCGGAGGGGATGAGGCGCTCGCGCGGCTGACGCAGGAATTCGACCGTATCGAGGCGAAGGCTCTCGAGGTGGCGCCCGGCGATTGGAGGGCGGCTTCCGAGCGGGCGGACGAGGCACTTCTGCAAGCCGTACGCGACGCCAGTGACCGTATCGAGGCCTTTCACCGCAGCGACATGCCCCGGGACAATCGCATGGAACCGGCACCCGGATTGC
>JBFFUJ010000102.1:0-8401 GCA_041571375.1 Lysobacterales bacterium
CGCCGCCAGTTGCCGCTGCTCCAGCGCCGCCATCGCCGCTGCCTTGCCCTGCGCGATGGAGTCGTCGATGGTTTCGGGACCCGTCGCGGCGCCGGCGACGAACACGCCGCTGCGGTTGGTCAGGCCGGAGGCGGAATAGCTGTTGGCCTTGTCGATAAAACCATGCGGCTCGAGATCGACGCCGAATAGCGAGGAGAGATCCTTGTTGTCGACATTCGGATCCATCCCGATGGCATGGACCACCATGTCGAAGGGGATGGTGATCGGCCGCTTGACCAGCGTGTCTTCGCCCTTGACGATGAGTTTTTCGCCGTCCGAGGTCACTTCGGCAATGCGGGCCTTGATGTACTTGACCTTGAACTCCTCCTGGCTCTTCCAGTAGTACTTGGTCTCGTACAGGCCGAAGGTGCGGATGTCCATGTAGTAGATGTACACATGGCAGTCCGGCAACTCCTCGCGGATCTCCATGGCCATGTTGGCCGACACCGTGCAGCAGATCTTGGAACACCATTCGCGACCGATCTGTCGGTCCCGCGAACCAACGCACAGCAGGATCGCCACGCGCTGCGGCTTGCGCCCGTCCGAAGGACAGCGCACCCCCTGCCCGGAAGAAATCATCTGCTCGACCTGGGTAGTCGTCACGACGTCGGGGTAGGTCCCGAAGCCCCATTCCGGCTTGTTGGCGGAATCGAAATGAGTGAAGCCCGTGCACAGGATCGCCGCCGATACGCCGACGGTCTCGCCACTGGACAGCTCCGCGCTGAAATCACCCGCCTCCCCGCTGAAGGCCGTAACGGTGGTCCCGGCCCGCACATCGACCAGTTCATGGTTGGCGGCGCGATCGACCATGCCGCCTATGGCGTCCCTGGCCCATTCGCCGGAGGGAACCAGCTTGGCGTAACCCTCGAGAATGGGGGCGCCGCCGAGGCGGTCCTCCTTCTCCACCAGAATGCAGGCCTGACCGAATGTGGCCAGCGAATGCGCCGCGGCCAACCCCGCGGGACCGCCACCTACGATGAGAATGGGTTTAGTCATGGTGTTCAACCTTGCTCTTGTGAGTCGTCTACCGAATCTGCCGGATCTCCCGCCTGAACGCGTTCAGCCGTCGCCGGCGGCGATCTGTTTGATCGGTTTGTAACCGGGGCCCGAGGTAATCGCCAGCCGCGGATCGTAGAGACTCTCGATCTTGCCGGCCTCCACTTCCTTCAGATAGGCCTCGAACTCGGCCTTCTTGGCCTCCCAGTCGATACCCATCTTCTCCATCAGGGACTCGGTGGCCGAGGCATGCCAGTGCGACTGCACGATCTTGTAGGGATGCGCGCCGCACGCCAGAGCGGCGAACTGCACGTCCGCCAGCACCGGCAGGCTGTAGTCCTTGCCGGCGGCCTTGCCGATCCACTGGTTCTTGTCCAGGGTGGTGATGCACCCGGTGTCGTGGCCGATCATCACATCGGCCTGCGCTTCCTCGACCGCGACCTTGATCTTGCGGTCGATCGCAAACGAGCGCGTGAATTCCCGTTCCGAGATGATATGCCGAAAGCCGAAACCGCAGCAGTCGTACCACGTAGAATAATCGATCACCTGTGCCCCCAGGGACTCCATGACGCCGGTCGACACGGCCACGCGATTGCCCCCCAGGATGTTGTCGTCATAGATCGCGTCCTGCGGGACCATCTTGTAGACGTGGCAGGCCGGATGGATGGTCGCGCGGATGTTGCTGACGTCGATGGTCTGACGCTCGGCGATGTCGTCGCGCACCATGTGCACCCATTCGGAGTAGTGAACGATTTCCTCGGGGATCAGCAGCTTGCCATCCACCAGTCGGCCCAGCTTGCCGAGAATCTTCTTGACCTGTTCCCGCAATTCGGCGGAGTGCAGCAGGTAGGCCCGCACCTCCTTGTAGTTGCCGAACGAGGTGCCGCAATGCACCAGCGGATAAAAATGGCCGGCAGGCAGCCCCTGGGCCCGGGCCGAAACGTAAGCCTGGTGGAAGTTGCGCAGAAACACCGCCGCGAGGCTGACAATGTTGCCGATGCCGGAACCATGGTAATTCCATGCGGTGCACGAGGTCTGGTCCGTTTCATCGAGGTAGCTGATCTCCATCTCGTTCATCAGCCACAGCAGCGAGGCCGGGTAGCCCGGGATGTTGCCGCACTGCCCGCAGGACTTGTGGTGCCACAGCTGGTTGGTCGGCACCTTCTTGTCCCAACCGTAGATGGTCTTGGCCATGCGCGGCGCATGCTGTTCGGTGATCCGATGAACGACGATTTCGCCGTCTTTCTCCAGTTCCCACATGGCATCGCGCACGTCCTCGACACGGTCCTTGTTGACCTCCATGGAACGCTTGTTGATGACCTGCTCGACCCAGGCAGTGGCCGTGCGCGCGTCCGCGGTATTCAGCTTGGCATCGCGCCACTCGGGACCGTGTCCGGTAAAGCGCTCTCCGGGCAGGTTGCCGGGCTTGTCGGTGGGGTTGTTCATATTCCTGTCTCCAAGTTTCTCGTTGGCTGCGGGAGGGCGCCTGGCGCACGAATCGCGGCCCTGCTCGGCCGCGAACGGCCTCCCCGCGTGCCCCGGCTCAACGGGGTCTAGTCGTTTTCATCTTCCTGCGCGTCCTCCCAGTCCTCCAGGTCTTCGCGCTTTTCGTCCATGATGTCGAGGATCACGTCGTACAGGTTTTCGTCGATCGTTTCGAGCTGATCGAGCACCCCGGTTTCCTCCCAGATGGTGTACAACTCAACGGAGGTGGTGAGGTTGACCTCCCAGGCGGTCTCCGTGGTGTTGAGGGTCGGCATCGGAATGGCCTGGCGCAGGACCTTCAGCGGTGCGTCGACCTTGGAAATGTTCGGGCCCCAATCGGGAAATCCATCCGCATTGATCATGTCCGGAGACAGCTGGTTCCCGGTCGAGATCAGCTTCAGCATCACGCGGCTGAAGGGGCGCAGCACGTTCTTGGCCGACTCCATGCCGTGCTTGATCGCGGCCTCGCGCATCAGCATGACCAGCCCTCCCGGCGAATTCGAGAAGGGGCAGCGGGCCGCGCAAGTGTAGCACTGGGCGCAGGCCCAGATTTTCTCCTGCATCGCGTCGTAGATGCCCTCGAGGTTCTCGGTCCAGAGCAACTGCACGATTTCGCGGGGGCTGAAGTCGTAATAATGCGCTGCCGGGCAGGTCGCGGTGCAGATGCCGCAGTTCAGGCAGCCGTTCAATTCATGGTCGAAGCGGATGTCCTGCTGGATATCCTGAAAGATCTCTTCCAGTTTTTCCCGGTCGACCGCGGGGCTGTCGGAAACCGGGTCCCCGATGTGTTCCTGAATGCGTGTCGAGTGCGCGTGCGCCATGTCGCTCCTGTGCCGCCGGTTGCTTCCAACCAGGCCGGTCTTCAGTGAATCAGTAGGTCAGAATCCTGCAGTCTTCCTCCATTACCTCCTCGATCAGATGCGCTCCGCCGACGATGCCCTCGCATTCGGGGATCAGATCGTCGGTGGTCATGTCGAACAGATCGAGATTCGGCGAACAGCAGTAGAATTTTACACCCGCTTCGTGCGCATCCTTGATGAAATCATAAACCGATTTGGGTGAACCTTCCTTGACGAACAGATTTTCCGCCACGCCTTTCTTCATCAGGCGGCCCGACGTCGCGGTGCAAATCACGTCGACCTCGTACTCCATGGCCGCTGCAACGGTCGCCTGAAAAATCGGCGCCCCGAGCTCTTCGCCATTCCGCGTGTCGGTGTTGGCCATCACGATGATGAGTTTCTCTGCCATTGCCATGCCTGCTCTTTTCGAAGGTGGATTCTCAATATTACGTTATTCTAATGTAATTGTGCAATATTAGCCCTTGCTTAATTAAATCGCCCGCCCGGGGCTCACACCGTGAAGCCCGCGACTCCGCATGCATCAGCGTCGGGCCACCCATGCGGTCACCTGGCTCGGGAATCCGGTGGCCACATTCCAGTAGCTGACCGTGCAAGCTTCGCTGAACCCGGCACCGCGCAGCGATTCCAGGATATCCCAACCGAAATCCTGGTAACACAGGATCTGATTGCCGCCCGCAGCGGGGTCGCCGTGATATTCCGCCGGCAGCAGGTGTTCGATCGTGCCGTCCGCGAGCTGCCGTGCGCGCACGCGGGTCTGCTGATCGTTGTCGAGGAACGGTGCCGTCAGGATGGCCACGCCGCCCGGCTTCAAAACCCGCGCGAACTCGCGCAAGGCCGCCGGATAGTCGGGGATGTGCTCGAGCACGTCGAAAGACATCAGGGCGCTGAAACGAGCATCGGAAAAACTGAGGGCTGTCGCATCCTCGTGGAGCAGGTCGCGCGATCCCAGTTCGCCCAACAGCCAGTTCAGTCTTCTTTGCAGCTTCCACCGCCGCAGCCCTGAGGTCAGGGCACCATCGGGCAGATATTCGCTGCCCGCCACTCGCGGATAGTTCTTCAACAGCCAGACGTACAGACCCGACAGCTGTTCATTGACGTAGATCTCGGCGTCGGGAGACGGCAACAGCTGGCGCAGGAGTAACGCCCCCAGACGCAGTCGCCCCATCAGCCTGCAGGAGCCGCAGACCGCGTCGTCTCGAAAGTACCAGACCCCTGCCAGCTGCGGCACATCGCTGACCCGGAACCGCACCGCAGAGCCGCACACTTCACACCACCCCTGGTACTCCGGGCCATCCAGAGCACCACGAAGCTGCTGCGCGATGAGCCAGCGCGCCTCCAGCCGGTCCCGGTTGTCAGCCTGCCAGCTGCGCCAGGCGGCGAGGTCGGCAAAGCAATCGAAGCCGGCCGGCTTCAGTTGCCGCGCGAGCGAGGACGGGCGGGTGGAGTTCCATGGCGCCATTTCGCGAAGGTCCCGACCTAGGTTTTCAGGCTGATTGGTATTCGGTGGCGTGGCTGCATCAGTCCGGTGACCTTGACGATTCCGGTCATGATGCGCACCAGCGCATCCTCGATTTCGCGCGCCATCAGTTGCAGACGCTCGAGCTGGGGCGCGGGATCATCCGGTCCCTCCTCGAATTCCATGATGAGGTCTTCCGCCATGGCCGTCTTGAACCCGGGGTGCCCGCAAAAACCCAGCGCATTCGGTCCGACCTGGAACAGGGCCGGACGCCCTTCGCCGTCCTCGGCCAGGATGCGCGCGTCTTTCGGCGGCGCGGGCCGATCCCGCATATAGATTACGTGCGGGAAGCGTTCGGGCAGAAATCCCGCCAGGGCGCCCGGCGCCGCCCGCGTGGCATAGCCCGCCTCAAAAATCAGGGGCGCTGGGGTCGATCCGCCCCCGGCGGCGATCGCCAGGATCTGCGCGCCCAGCCCGATGCCGATCACGGGCCGGGCCATGTTCAGCATCGCTGCGGTCAACTCGATCTCCTGTTTCAAGGTGGGCACGTCGCGCCCGCCGGCACTGCCCCAGGGCCCGCCGCCCAGCAGGACCAACCCGTCGCAGCTCTCGCCCGGCCCGGGCACGGCGCCCTGCTCGGTGAACGGGCGGAAATACCGAAAACGGATCCGACGACCCTCCAGGTGATCCTCCATCAGGCCGAGGTAGTCGGCCGAGGTGTGCTGGATGACGTGCAGCAGATTCACGCTGAGGCCAACGCGTTCTGGATGGAGGCCACGAAATCTTCGGCCGTGACCGACAGAACCTCTGCCCGGGTGGCTTCGAAGAAGGTTCGAACGGTCGAGGGGACATCCGCAAGGTAGACGCCCCGCAGCTTCGACTCGAGGTCGTAGATGATACGCGGCGGCGCAACGAAAAAGTCACCGGTAATCAGCGCGGCCCGCACCCGGTTCTGTGCCGGCCCTTCCAGGCGCAGGTAGCTGGTGATGGTCCCGCCCGGGGTGACCTGTTGACCCTTGAGATCGCCGCGGGCAGCCGCTGGCTCGTCGATACCGGAGACGAACTCCTCGGTACCGATTTCCTCGCGCAGGATGGTCTCAGCGTGGCTGTGTTCCGCCTCGCTCAACGGTCCGGGAACCGGCTGCAGGCCGAATCGCCCGGCAAAGGCCGCGGTCAGCCCGGCCTGTATCTCGTCCAACCCGGGAGCCCGCTCCCCGAGCAGCTCGCGCAGCGTGACGACCCGCTGGGCCGCCGAATCCAGTTCGCGCCTGGCGAGCTTGGCGCGGGGCACGCGCAACGCGGCGACCATCACTTCAGGATCCATGTCCATCAGCACCGTGCCCTGGAAAAACAGCACGTTGCCGTCGAAAAACCCGCCGGTGCCGCTGATCTTGCGCCCATCGACCTCGATGTCGTTGCGCGGCCGGTAGCACGCCTCGACTCCGAGCCGGCTGATGCCCTCGGCTGCCGCCTCGCAGATCTCGCGCGTGATTTCCGTCAGCGACGCGATTCCGAGGGTCTGCCGATCGAAAGCCAGCTCCCAGCCCAACAGGCCGGGCTCCATGAAGATGGCTCCACCGCCGGTGATCCGCCTGGCCACACCGATTCCGTGCCGCCTGCAATAGTCGAGGTCGATTTCCTGGCCCAGTGCCTGGTGGCGGCCGACCAGTGCCGTCGGCGGAAAGCGCAGGAAGCGCAGCGTATCGGGCACCGCCGCGGCCTGGCGTGCCTCGACGATCGCCTGCCCGATGGCGATGTTCAGTCGCCCCTCGAGTACACCGGTGTCGATCACGCGGAAGGTTTTCATGGCGATCGTGTTTCCCAGAAATCACATTGGTGGCCGTGACAGACGGCCCGGTCGCAGACCATGCGCCCCCTAGGCCAGTCGGTGGGGTATGCCGAGCTGCTTGCGGACCTTTTTGACGTCCTTTTTCCCCAGGGCAAACGGGTAGCTGGCGATGTTGCTCGGTGGCGAATCACCGTAGGGTCGGTCGCAGGCTGAAATGTCCTCGGCTTCCTTGCCCGGACAACCGGAGGTACGGAATGGCAGGCCCGAATCGATGATGTTGTCGAGCTCGCCGCCCGGCAGCCCGAAATCGACCAGGCGCCCCTGCTCGTCGAATTTCATCTGTTCGACCCGGACGTCACGGTAGTCGATCAGGTAACGCCCCAATTGAACGCGCCGCCACTGGTCGCGCGGCGTCGCCGGCAGATGATCCATCAGCGAGCCGGCCTCGGGGAAAAAACAAAACATGTGGCTGTGCCCCCCGAGATCGACGATGCGCTGCACCAACCGCAGCACGTCGTACTCCGTTTCGCCCATGCCGACGATGATGTGAACGCCAAATTTCTCCGGACCGAAAATGTCACGCGCATGCATCAACACGTCCCAGTAGGTGCTCCACTTGTGCGGCGACTGCACGCCCTTGCCGCGGGTGCGGTCGAAGATCTCGGGGGTGGCTGCATCGAGCGCGACCGTGAAAATCTCGGCCCCGAGATCCTTCAGGCGCTGGACGTCTGCGCGGCCCATCGTCGTCGGGTTGGACAGGATGGACACCGGTATTGAGTCCGGATCGATGCGTGAGGTCCATTTTTTCAGCACGGCCACGGTGTCGTCGTCCGAGCGCGGATGCGTGATCATCGAGATGCACATCCGGTGGAACGGCGAGTCTTCGCCGTCTGCAGCAACCTTGTCGACGACCGCGTCCATGGGCACGGCCGGCCAATCGACCCGGATGAAATTTCGATCGGCGTAGTCACGCTCCGCTTCCCGATGCCGGGCCAGCCCGCAGTATGCGCAATTGGCTCGGCAACCCTCAGGATAGGTCAGCAGCAAATTGAGGCACCGCGTGCAGGCACAGCGGTACATGCGGCCATCGGTCACGCCGAGCGTGATCGCCGCCGCCGTAGACATCTGCACATAGTCGGGTGACCGCATGTGGGGGGTCAGAATGTTGTAGTCCGGACGGTACACGCCCTCGGGGGCTATGTCGCTGGACTTGACCCAGGCGCCGTTGCGCCGGTTTTTCGGAGTCTTCCCCGGTGCCCGTGGCGCCATCGTATCGAACGGGTTGTAATCCAGCCCTCCGCGGCCTGCATCGGCCGGCTGGGCGCCCTGACTCTTGACACAACTCATATGCTTCTCCCGGCGGTCCGGTTCAGGCCGCGCAACTCGAGCGGCCCAGCATGGCGAGACCCCGGCTGGCCGGGTTCTCGCCCAGTTTGATCGAACAACAGGCATGTGCCTGGTGAAAAGGCCGCCCGGTCACCCCGGCGACCGCCACCGCGCCGTCCGCCGGAAACGCGATGCCGTCGAGTCCGGCCATCACCGCGTAGGCATCGGTAACCCGCTTGTGCATGCCCGCGGGCCGTGCGCAGCCCAGAAGCACCTGGCGATCCGGCAATCGATGGCGGGCTTCGAGGAAAATACGGCCCACATCGGCTGTCGCCGGAGTGGCGAAGGTGCCGGGTTTGGCATAGAACGGCATGATCACCACCAACACCAGCGCCTTGGTGTCGTGGCGGCTGAGTATGTCCAGTGCGTTTTCTTCCCCGACAATGCGGC
>JBFFUJ010000103.1:0-8369 GCA_041571375.1 Lysobacterales bacterium
GCCGATGATGCGCAACTTGTTGCGGGTGTCCAGCCGGCGGATATTCGTTTTCATGGTGCCAACGGTGAACTGGGTGCGCTTGGAGTAGTCGATGCGCACGTCGGCGATCACCGGACGCCCACGGGCCGTTGCCTCGAGCGCAAACTCGATCCCCGCGTCGATCATCGCGTTGTTCTCAATCGCCACGAACTCACAGCCGGTCGCGGCCGCGAACGCAGCATAGTCGAGAGACCCGATGACCGTGCAGGTTTTGCGCTGATACGGCGTCTCCTGGGCCTGTGCGATCTGGGACAACTCGCCGTCGTTGAAAACGAACCAGGCAATACCCAGGCCCTCTCTGGCCGCAGTCACCGTCTCGAGCCCGGTCATGAGAAAGGCGCCGTCGCCGACGATGCCGATGACCTGCGATCCGGGCCGTGCCAGCTTGGCCCCGACCGCACCCGGCACGCAGTACCCCATGCAGTTGAAATCGGTCGGCGACAGGTACATGCCGCCCTTCCACATCGGCATGAGCTCGGCCGTCAGGAAGGTATGGTTGCCGTCGTCGGCGACCACGATGGCGGTCGCGTCGATCCGCCGGCGCAGGGACTCGAAAAACCGGCCGGGATTGACGCGATCCCCGGAGTCATGCTCCAGCCATTCCTGCAGCCACGCCGCCTTGTCGGCCGCGATGGCCGACTGGAGCGTACCGGAATCCCGTGCCGTCGCCCGCTCCAGAATGACTTTCGCCAGTGCGGGAACCGCATCCCGAGCGTCGGCGGCGATCCCGACGCGAGCCGGATGGTTGCGGCCGATGGCGTCCGGATTGATGTCGATATGCACGAGGTTCTCGGGCGGTATCGCGCCGTAGCTTCCCGTGCAGATTTCGGCGAACCGGGTCCCAACGGCCAGCATGGCATCACATTGCCGGAAAGCGTTCTGCGCGGCCGGAACCGCCGAAGGCCCGAAGCCCATCCCGGTATGCAGCGGGTGATCCGCCGGAAACGCGGACAGACCCTGCAGGGTCGTTGCAACGGGTGCCGCGAGATGCTCGGCGATGCGCCGGATGTCATCGGCGACATGCCGCGCGCCCCAGCCGACAAAAATGGCCGGCTTGTTCGCCGCTGCCAGCAGGTCTGCAGCCTGGCTCAGCGCCTCGTCATCGACCGGCGGACGCTCTGACTGACCTTCCCAGGGCGGCAGCTCACCGACCTCGCCGGCCAGCAGCTGGAGGTTGGCCGGCAATTCGATATACACCGGGCCAGGTTCGCCCTCGAGGGCGCAGCGGACCGCGCGATACACGGTTGCCACAACCGTTTCGTAACTCTCGATCTTGAAAGTCGCTTTGGTCAGGGTCGCCATCAGCGCTTGCTGATCGACATCGTGCAGCTGGAAACCCTGGCGCATGTCGGTCCGCACACCGCCGGAGAGGATCAGCATCGGTATGCCGTCCAGGAAAGCCTCTCCGATACCGCTCATGGCGTGTGTGAGGCCGGCTGCCGGAACCACGGCCAACACGCCGATCTGATCCGACACGCGGCTGAATGCGTCGGCCATGAACGCCGCGCCGCACTCGTGCGTCACCAGGATCGGCCGCATGCTCTCGGACTGTTGCAACTCGTCGTAGAGCTCGATGTTGTGTACCCCCGGTATGCCGAAGGTGTAGGGCACTTCGAGTTGCTCCAGCGCCTGCCGGACCAGCCATGCTGCCGTTTTTCTCATGTCAGATCACTCCCAGAAGTTGCGCCGGATCGCCGACCCCCCGACTTTCGCCGCCCACCGCAGACCAGGGGATCGCCGGGACCCGGTCCCAGTCTAGCCCAGGGCGATCAGTTCCCGCCTCAATTCCTCGAAGTGCCCGGGAATGGTCGTGGACAGGAGCGGCTTGTCGCGCACCGCCGCCAGTTCCTCCGGCAATTCGACCTCGATGTCCAGCGTGTCTTCGATGACCTCGAGGAATTTTGCCGGGTGGGCCGTGCACAGGAAGACACCCTGTTCGTCCGGCGTCAGCGAACCATTCAGGGCCGCCCAGGCCAGGGCGCTGTGGGGGTCGGCCAGGTAGCCGCCCCGATAAAGATCCCGTAGCGCCTGGCGCGTCTCCCCGTCCGTCAGCGCCATCGATGACAGAAGCGATTCCAGGGGCAGCCCGTGCCGCTCTGCGAGCACCAGCACGCGCGGGAAATTGTTCGGCAGAGAGATGTCCATCGCGTTGGTGATCGTTTCCACCGTGGGGTTGGGTTCCCAGCGGCCCGACGCCAGAAAGCGGGGCACGGTGTCATTGACGTTGGTCGCGGCGATCATGCGCTTGTAGTCCAGACCGATACGGTAGGCGATCAGGCCCGCGGTGACATTGCCGAAATTGCCGCTGGGCACACAAAGAACCGTGCGGCGGCGGTCCGGCACCGCGGCCACAGCCTCAAAGTAGTAGCAGACCTGCGCCAGCAGCCGGGCAATGTTGATTGAATTGGCCGAATTCAGCCCCAGACCCCGCTTCAGCTCCGTATCCTCGAAGCACTGCTTGACCAATTGTTGACAGGTATCGAAATCCGCTTCAACCGCCACCGTGCGGACATTGCCGCCCAGCGTGCAAAACAACTTCTCCTGCAGCCGCGAAATGCGGCCCTTCGGATAGAGGATCACGGCCTGGATGCCCGGCTGCCCGTGATAGGCATGCGCCACCGCCGCCCCGGTATCCCCGGAGGTCGCCGTCAGGATCGTCATGGGCCCGCCATCATGGAATTCGGCCAGGCAGCGGGCCATGAACCGCGCCCCGAAATCCTTGAATGCCAGTGACGGGCCGTGGAAAAGCTCCAGCGCGCTGATACGCGTATCGACCGGCTTCGTTGCAATGGGAAAGTCGAACGCCGAGGCGACCATGCGGTTCACGATCGCTTCATCGATTTCATCGGCCAGGAAGTGCCGCATGACGGCCGCGCTGCGCTCCACGAACGGCCGCTGCAGCAAGCCATCCACATCGGCCAGCGACTCGAAGCGCTCCGGAAAATACAGGCCCTGATGGCGGCCCAGCCCGCGCAGCACGGCCTCGCGGAAGTTCAACTGCTCGCCGGCATCCTTGATATTGACCAGTTTCACGTTAAGCGTCTACGCCGGTATGCTGCGGGCCCCGCCGAGATCTGCACGGCAGACGTGCACGAAGCCGCGCTCGCTCCGCTTGTAATGCGCTTCCATCCAGTCCGCGATGCGCCGGGCGATGTCCGAATCATTCACCAGCGCAAAGATGGTGGGTCCGGAACCGGAGATCCCGACGGCCAGGGCACCGAGGCCGCGGAGTTCCACGCGCGCCTCATCGAACCCGGGCAGCAGCTTGCGGCGATGCGGCTCCGCGATGTGATCGACAATGCATTCGGCCGCCAATCGTGTCTTGCCGCTATGCAGCGCGTGCACGAATTGGGCGAATTGCGCTCCATGGCGCACGGCGACCGCACGCGGAACCGATTCCGGCAGCACGGCGCGCGCCTCCCGGGTCACGAGCTTGGTGCCTGGCCAGCAGACCACCATCCGCCAGGCACCCGGCCATGGCAGAGCGTATTCCTGCTGGCTGCCGGGTGGGCAGAGGCGCAGCCCCCCGAACAGGCACGGCGCGATGTTGTCCAGATGCACCTCGCCGCTGATACGCCCTTCCATGTTGGCCATCAGGCGAAAATTCTCCATTGTATTCAGCAGGTTGCCATGCCAGCGGTTCAGCGCTTCCAGGGTTGCAACGATCGAACTCGCGCTGGATCCCAGGCCACTGCCGATCGGCAGACGTTTGTCGAGATGGACTCTGAGCGGCTCGACTTCCACGCCGCAGCCGGCCGCCGCCTCCTGATAAGCGCGACAGCAGGCCAGCACGATGTTGTCCTCGGGATCTTCGGGCAGATCACCGGCAAATGGCCCGGCTAACTCGAGGCGCCAGTCGGAAGAGCCGGGCTCGCCGGGCGTCAACTGCACCAGATCGCCCAGCAGCGCACCATCCATCGGCGCCAGCGCGAGGCCGAGGGCGTCAAATCCCACCGACATGTTGCCGATCGAAGCCGGCCCATACACGGTCAGTGCGCGCACCGTGGTCTGATGGGGGCTCCTGATCTCCATCCGCTCAGTTGTCCAGCGGCCGCCACACGGTACGCAGCAGATCGCCAAAGACCCCCGCCGCCGTGACTGCCGCTCCCGCTCCGTAACCCCGCAGCACCATCGGGATCGGCTGGTAATATTCCGTGTGAATGACCAGCGCATTCTCCCCGTCCCGAATCGCGCCCAGAGGCTTGCTGCGCGACACCTCCTCGATGGTGACCTGGCAGCGACCGTCGTCGAGGCGCGCGACATAACGCAGCACTTTGTCCTCCGCGCCGGCGGCGGCCACACGCTCGGCGAAAGCCGCATCGAGTTTCTGCAGGGCGCCGATCAGCTCGGACCGGTTGACCTGGCCGACGACGTCCAGCGACACCACGGGCTCCACGTGGATATCTTCCAGCTCCAGCTGCAATCCCACTTCACGGGCAACAATCAATAATTTGCGTGCCACATCCATGCCGGACAGGTCGTCACGCGGGTCGGGTTCGGTGTAGCCCAGTTCCATGGCCCGGGCCACGGCTTGCGACAGGGGTTCACCGTCCTCCAGCAGGCCGAAAATCATCGACAGCGAACCTGACAGAATCCCTTCAAAGGTGTTCAGCTCATCGCCGGACCGGATCAGCCCCTGCAAGGTGTCGATGAAGGGCAGGCCGGCCGCGACATTGGTTTCATAGAGGAACTTGCGGAAATTCCGCGCCGCCGCCTCCCGCATGTCCAGATAGTAGCCGTAGTCGGCCGTGTTGGCCTTCTTGCTGGCCGCCACGATGTTGAACCCGCTGTTCAGGAAATTCACATACTGCCCCGCCAGTTTTTCGTCCGTGGTGCAGTCGACGATGGTCGGGCTCAGCAGGCCGAGGTTCTTGCGGATGGCGATGACGTCGTCGATGTTCCAGGCCTTGCCGCGCTGCTCCAGGTCCCGGCGCCAGTCGGACAATTCCAGCTTGTCGTCCGCGACGAGCAGCTTCTCGCTGTTGGCGATGGCGCGTAGCCGCAGATCGACATGGTGCTCGACCAGCGTTTCAGCTTGCCGCTGGAACTGATCGATCAATTCGGCACCGACATTGCCGCAGCCCAGCAGCACCACGTCGATGTGCGAGGAGTGGCTGAAGAAAGCGGTGTGCGTGGCGCGGGTCGCAGGCTGCGCGTCCTCGCCGCGCACCACCAGGGCGATGGCACACTCGGTCGATCCCTGGGCGATGACTTCCACGTTGACACCCGCGGACGAGACCGCGGTCAGGAAGCGCGCGGCGATGCCGCGATAGTGCTTCATGCCATCGCCGACCAGCGAGACCACCGCGCGGTCGCTCTGCACGCCTATTTCCTCGATCAGACCGTGCAGCCGCTCAAAGTGGAACTCCTCCCCCAGCGCTTTGCGCGCCTTCTCCTCATCGGCCGCACGCACGCACAGTGTGATGCTGTACTCGGATGAGGACTGGACGATCAGGAGGATGGAGATCGCTTCCCTGGCAAGCGCATCCATCACGCGCCGAGCGATGCCGACCCGGCCGCGCAGGCCGCCGCCCTGCAGCGTGATCGAAGAGACGTCGTGCAGGTGTGAAATGCCCCGGACCACATGGCTGCGCTTCGCCTCGCCGTGCACCCGGGTGCCGGGTTGGGAAGGATCGTAGGTGTTGCGCACCTCGCAGGGGATGTCTTTGGCGGCCAGCGGCGTCAGTGCCTTGGCCGAGATCACCTTGGCGCCGAAGTAGGTCAGCTCCATCGCTTCGTCGTAGCTGACTTCATCCAGACAGCGGGCGTTCCGGACGATGCGCGGGTCGGCCGTGAAGAAACCGTCCACATCTTTCCAGATCTGGCACAGGCCGGCGCCGAGCGCCGCGGCGATGGCCGCCGCCGAGTAGTCGGTCCCGTTGCGGCCGAGCAACTGGATCGTGCCCCTGGCGTTGATGCCATAGAAACCCGGCAGGACCATGACCTGGCTTTCGGCTCCCAGGCGTTCACGCAACCTTGGCGCGGCCGCCTCGATGTCGACCAGGGAGTCCAGCCAGTCGTCGTTCGCCAACGGCAACACATCCGTATCCGACCACTGGGCCCGGATGCCCCGGTGATTCAGGACATCCACCATCAGGCGGCTGCTGAACCCCTCGCCGCTGGCCAGGATCCGCGCCCGGGCCTCGTCCGGACATTGACCGAGCAGGCGGATGCCCTCGATGCGGCGAAACAGGATTTCCTCCTGTTCCCGGAAGAACGCGATGGCCTCCGGCGTGGCAACCCCCTGGCGCGCCAGGTCGTCGACGATGGCCTGCTGGCGGTCGAACGCCTCGCGGAGATGCACCGCGCCGTCTTCTCCGGCCACCGCCGTGTCGATGGCAGCCAACAGCAGGTCGGTAACGCCCTTGACTGCCGACAGCACGACGACCACCTGCCGCTCGGCCGCATACTGGCCGATGATCGCCGCGCTGGCCTCGAAACCCCTGAGATCGGCCAGCGACGTGCCGCCGAACTTCTGAACGAGAATTTCCCTGTTACTCACCTGTGACGCTCCCGCTTTCCGCTCCCCGGTAGGCGTTTTGGTGCACGCTGCGCACGGCACGCCCCGATGGGTCATTCATCTCCTGCAGTGATTTGTCCCAGAGCACCGCTTCCGGCGTGCTGCAGGCCACGGTCGGGCCGCCCGGGACGGTCTGCGCAGCCGAAGCCAGCGGGAAATGCCGCTCGAAGACGCCACGAAACCAGTAAGCCTCCTTGGAAGCGGGGGTGTTGAACGGAAAGCGTCCGGCGGCGCGTGCCATTTCGGCGTCGCTGACGTGCCGGTCTGCATGATCTTTCACCGCGTCGATCCAGCCATAACCGACGCCATCCGAGAACTGCTCTTTCTGCCGCCAGGCGATCGACTCGGGCAGCAGATCGGCGAACGCCTCACGCAGAATGTGCTTTTCGATGCGGCCTGGACCAACCATCTTGTCGGCCGGATTGATGCGCATCGCGACATCGATGAATTCCTTGTCGAGGAACGGCACCCTGGCCTCGACACCCCAGGCAGCCATGGCCTTGTTGGCGCGCAGGCAATCGTAGCTGTGCAGACGGGACAGCTTGCGCACGGTTTCCTCGTGGAAGGCGCGCGGGTCGGGCGCTTTGTGGAAGTAGAGGTAACCGCCGAAGATCTCGTCGGCCCCCTCGCCCGACAGCACCATCTTGATGCCCATCGCCCGAATCTTGCGCGCCATCAGGAACATTGGGGTAGCCGCCCTGATGGTCGTGACATCGTAGGTCTCGAGGTGGTAAATCACTTCCTCCAGTGCATCCAGACCCTCCTGGATGGTGAAGGTGAAACCGTGATGCACCGTGCCGATATGCTCCGCGGCACGCTGCGCCGCCACCAGATCCGGGGAACCCTCCAGCCCGATGGCAAAGGAATGCAGACGCGGCCACCAGGCGGGTGATTCTTCATGGTCCTCGATACGCATCGCCGCGTGCTTCGCCGCCAGAGCCGCGGTGATCGACGAATCCAGCCCTCCCGAGAGCAGCACACCGTAGGGCACGTCGGTCATCAGGTGGCTGACGACAGCGCTTTCCAGCGCGTCGCGCAAAGCCACCGGGTCGGTCTGGGAATGCTCCACCGCCTCAAAAGATTCCCAGTCACGGCGATACCAGCGTTGGGGCGCATCCTGCCCTGAAACCCAGGAGTGCCCGGGCGGAAACTCGTGAACCTGATTGCAGACCGCCATCAGCGCCTTCATCTCCGAGGCCACGAACAGCTGGCCATGCGCGTCGTGCCCGTAATACAGCGGGATGATGCCGATGGGGTCACGCGCCATCATCCAGCGGTCCCGGTCTTCGTCGTACAGGCAGAAAGCATACATTCCGCTCAGTTCCTCGAGGAATGCCGGACCCTGCTCCAGATACAGGGGCAGGATGACCTCGCAGTCCGAGCGGGTCCGGAACCCGTACTGGCCCTCGAAGCGGTCCCGGATGTCCTGATGGTTATAGATTTCGCCGTTGACTGCCAGCGCCTGGCGGCCACTCTCGCTGAGGATCGGCTGGGCGCCGGTGTTGACATCGACGATCGACAGGCGCTCGTGGGCCAGCACGGCCTTCTCGGCCGAGTAAATCCCGCTCCAGTCGGGCCCGCGATGGCGCAAAAGCCGTGACTGCCGCAGCGCCATCCGGCGCACGGTGTTGAGGTCCTGGCGCACTTCCAGTACGCCGAATATCGAGCACATGCAGGGTCCTCGTAATCAAGTCCAGGTTGTCCGGCCCGTGGTTATTGTTGCTCTGCCGTTTATCACTCCAGTCGGTCCCGGCCGCCGGCAGGGACCCGAACCTTTAATGGTAAGGCCTGGGGCAGCGGGAGCCAAGCA
>JBFFUJ010000104.1:0-8364 GCA_041571375.1 Lysobacterales bacterium
CGCAGCTGGTACGGCCGGGTCCTGGTGGAGCGAATCGAGCGCTTCGCCGGAGACGATGAATGGCGCCGGGCCTTCGCGGAAATCAACGACTTCGAGGACCAGTTGATCGAGCACGGTATCGTGCTGGTCAAATTCTGGCTGCAGATCAGCAAAGACGAGCAGCTCCGGCGATTCAAGGAGCGCGAAGAGACCCCCTACAAGCGCTGGAAGCTCAGCGAGGAGGACTGGCGCAACCGCGAGCGGTGGGACGACTACTCGCTGGCAGCCCATGAGATGATACAGCAGACCTCCGTCATGAAGTCGCCCTGGATTCTGGTCGAGAGTGAAAACAAGATGTATGCCCGGATCAAAGCGTTGAATGCGATCTGCGAGGCGCTCGAAAAGGCTGTCGGGGTGCAGGGGCCAGAGGTAGATTCTTGAGCAGAGCCAGATTCCCGGGGCACCCCCACCACCAGAATTTTCCCGAGACCAGCGGTCGCTACCCCCTGATTGGACCCGGCGACCCGCCGCCCTACATGACCTATAACGACCATGGGTCGCAGCCGCTGCTGCTGGTTGCGGACCACGCCAGCCCGTATTTTCCGGCAGCGATGAACCAGCTCGGGCTGGCGGATTGGGTACTGGAACGCCACGTGGCCTGGGACATCGGCTCGGACCAGTTGACGCGCTTCCTCGCGGACGAACTGGATGCCCAGGCCGTTCTTGCAGGTTTCTCGCGTTTGATCGTCGACCCCAACCGCCAGCTGGACGATCCCACGGCGTTCATTGAAGTCAGCGACGGCATCGGCGTCCCGGGCAATATGGACCTCGACGAGGAGCAGAGGGCCCTGCGCGTCGCGTCCTTTTTCAAGCCTTACCACGACGCCATCGAAGAACGGCTGAACCGCCTTGCGTCTGGGGGGCTGTTACCGGCGCTGATTTCGATCCACACCTGTACGCCCGTGTTCGATCGCATCGTGCGGCCCTGGCACATCGGCATCATGTGGGACCGCGACCCGCGGATCGCCGGCCCCTTGATGGACAACCTCGCGCGCACCGACGGCATCTGCATCGGCGACAACGAGCCTTACTCCGGACGCCACCCACACGATTTCACGATCGACCATCACGCCGAACCTGCGGGCCGGCCACATGTCGGCATCGAGGTCCGGCAGGATCTGGTCAGCAATGACCGCGGGGCCGCAAAATGGGCTGGCATCCTGGCCGCGGCACTGCGGCCCATCCTGGCGGACCCCGGTCTCTTCGAGCGGCTGCAGGATGAGGGGCCCGGCGGCGGTGAAAGCCTGGAGGCGAGGGCCAAGGCATGAGCGAAACCCCTGACGGCGACATCCTTAAAACCCTGGTCAGCGAAGATTGCCCCACCGTCGTCGCTGTCGATTTTTCCGAGGATTCGCGCGCAGCGGTGCTGTGGGCCAGCGCGTTTGCCGTCCGCGCGGGAGGGAAGCTGGTCGTTCTCCACATCGTGCACGATCCGGCGGCCGAACCCGGTTACTACCGCCGCGACGCGAGCGGGCCGCTGCAACCGATGGAGCGACTGGCTGAACGCATGCTGGACGAATTTCTCGCCCAACTGCAGCACCGGCATCCAGACCTCGCCCCCCTGCAGGAGGCGGAGAAGAAGCTGATCACCGGGTTGCCGCCGGGACGCATCGTCGAGGCGGCCGAGCGCATGAGAGCCAAGCTGATCGTCATAGGCAGCCGGGGTAGGTCCGGCTTGCCACACCTGCTCCAGGGATCGGTCTCGGAGCGGGTGGTGGAGCTGGCGGATCGCCCGGTCGTCGTGGTCAAAGCGCATGGCGGCGCATGGAACGCGAACAACAGAAAGAAAGAGGAAAAGGCGCAAAGAAAAGCAGAGAAAAAACAAAGAAAGCTGGAAAAGAGGCGAGTCAAAGGGGCGAACAGCAAAGACCGCGCAGCACCCGAGCCAGAGGGCGATGGCGGCTAGCCCGTTCTCCAGTTTCGATCTCTGGGCCGGGTTGTTCGGCGGCCTGGCCCTGTTCCTCTTCGGAATGGAGGTCATGACCGAGGCTCTGAAGTCGGCCGCGGGCGATTACATGAAGGACCTCCTGGCCAAGCTGACGCGCAATCGCCTGGTCGCGGTCGGCACCGGTGCGTTCGTAACGGCCGTCATCCAGTCTTCGTCAGTCACCACGGTCATTCTCGTGGGTTTCATCTCCGCCGGCCTCATGTCGATGTCGCAGAGCGTGGCCGTCATCATGGGGGCCAACATCGGCACGACCATCACGGCGCAGATCCTGGCTTTCAAGGTGACCAAGCTGGCACTGCCAATCATCGCGCTGGGCTTCGGCGTGTCCGTCATGGCCAAGCGCAACGAGTGGCGCCAGGTCGGAATGGGAATCCTCGGGCTCGGCATGGTGTTTTTCGGTATGGGCGTCATGAGCGATGGGCTGCACCCGCTGCGCTCCTACGAGCCGTTCATCCAGTCCATGGCCACGCTGAGCAACCTCGGGCTCGCCGTCCTGGTCGGCGCGGCATTCACAGCGCTGGTGCAGTCGTCGTCTGCGACCACCGGCATCCTGATCGTGCTCGCATCGCAGGGCCTGATCGGCCTGGAGCCGGCCATCGCCATCGCTCTGGGTGCCAACATCGGCACCTGCGTGACCGCCGGCCTCGCGGCCATCGGCAAGCCGCGCGAGGCCGTGCGTGCGGCGGTCGTGCACACCGTGTTCAACGTTCTCGGCGTGCTCATCTGGATCTCTTTCGTCCCGCAACTGGCCCAACTGGCGGAATGGATTTCACCGACCGCCGAGGGCCTGAGCGGGATGGACCACCTCGCTGCCGAAACGCCGCGTCAGATCGCCAACGTGCATACCTTCTTCAACATCGCGAATACGCTTCTGCTGGTCGGCTTCACGACCCAGCTGGCGCGGTTCGTCGAGTGGCTGATCCCGGACAAGCCTATACAGCCCGACAAGGCGATGCAGCCGAAGTACCTGGACACTTCCCTGCTGCCCACGCCATCCATCGCCCTGGAAGCAGGACGGCAGGAGATCGGGCGACTCGGCAAGCGGGTCAGCCAAATGGTCAATACCATCATGCCGGCCGCAATCAGCGGTTCCCGCGCGCAGCTGCAGGCCGTGGCCGCCGGGGACCGGACGGTCGATGCGTTGCACATGGCGATCATCGAGTTTTTGGGCAAGGTAAGCATCGCCAATCTCACCTCGCGGCAATCGAACGAGTTGATCCAGCTGGTCGAGATCGCCAACGACCTCGAGCAGATCGGCGACCGCATCGCCACCAGCATGGTGACCTCTGCACAAAAGCGCATCGAGGAAGACGTCAGCGTTTCCCCGCAAACGGCGGAAATACTCACCGAGTACCATGCCTTCGTGGTCTCCGCACTGCGGGACGCGCTGCAGGCGGTCACCAAGCAGGACGCAGAGCTCGCCAGGGAGGTAAGCCAGCGCAAAAAGACCTTCAGCGAGCTGTCACGGCGGTTCATCGAGCACGGCCTGGACCGCCTGACCGCGGACGAACCCAACCGGCTGAAGACCTATGCCCGCGAGGTGGAGGTGGTCGAAATCCTCGATGGTGTATTCACCATCACCCGCCGCATTGCGCGCAGCCAGCTTAAATTGCAGAAGGGGCAGGACAAGAAAGCAAAATGATCCCGATTCTGCTGCAGTTTGTACGCTCATTGCGCCAGAGCTTTCTGGACCTCTTGCCCATCATCCTGGTGATCGGCTTTTTCCAGCTGGTGGTCCTGCGGCAACCGGTTCCGGAATTTGGCCAGATCCTGACCGGAGGTCTGATGGTCCTGGTCGGACTCAGCCTGTTCGTGCAGGGTTTGCAGCTGGCTCTGTTCCCGCTGGGCGAGGACATGGCCTACAGCTTCGTCCGCAAGGGTAATCTCTGGTTCCTGCTGCTGTTCGCCTTCACTCTCGGCTTCGGCACCACAGTCGCGGAACCCGCCCTGATCGCCATCGCGGCGGAGGCCGGCGAAATCGCCGCGTCCGGCGGCGTGATCGAAAACACCGACACGTCCCGATCCAACTATGCGCTCGGGTTGCGCCTCGTGGTGGCCTTCGCGGTGGGCGTGGCCCTTCTGGTCGGTGTCATACGCATCCTCAAGGGCTGGCCCGTTCAATACCTGATCATCGGCGGATACATGGGCGTGGTCGCCATGACGGCCTTAGCACCGCCGGAAATCATCGGCATCGCCTACGACTCCGGCGGCGTCACCACATCTACGGTCACCGTGCCGCTGGTGGCCGCGCTCGGCATTGGCCTGGCCAGCAGCATCCGGGGCCGCGATCCGCTGGTCGACGGCTTCGGCCTGATCGCCTTCGCATCGCTGACGCCGATGATGTTCGTCATGGCCTACGGCATGCTGTTCTGAGGGCGCGGACATTGGACGGCATCATTCATTTCGCACAGACGACGCTGACGCTGATCCGGGATGTTCTGCCCATCGCTGTCATCCTGATCGGCTTCCAGGTGCTGGTCCTGCGCCGACCGATACTCAATCCGGTCCGGGTCGGGTTCGGCCTGCTCCTGGTACTGCTCGGACTCGCCCTGTTTCTGGAGGGACTGGAACTGGCGCTCTTTCCGCTCGGCCGCCTGATGGCGGGGCAATTGACGGCCCCGGCGTTTCTGTTCGGCGAGGATACCGCCGCAGCGTTCCAACACGTCTGGTCGGACTACCTGTGGGTGTATCTGTTCGCAGGCGCCATCGGGTTTGCGACGACCGTGGCAGAACCCGCTCTCATCGCGGTTTCGATCAAAGCCAACCACGTTTCCGGCGGCACCATTACCGTCAACGGCCTCCGTTTCGCGGTCGCAATCGGCGTCGCCCTCGGTGTCGCGCTCGGCGCGTTCCGGATCGTCACCGGCACCCCGCTGCACTGGTACATTGTCACGGGCTATGTGATCGTCATTATCCAGACGGCCCTGGCCCCGCGAGCCATCATTCCGCTGGCCTACGACTCCGGCGGCGTCACCACTTCCACAGTCACCGTGCCGCTGGTCGCTGCGCTCGGCCTCGGTCTGGCCGAGACCATACCGGGACGCAGCCCGTTGCTGGACGGCTTCGGTCTGATCGCATTCGCCAGCCTGTTTCCAATGATCACTGTCATGGCCTACGCGCAAATCAGCGAGTGGCGCAACCGCCGCGCACGCGAGGCGAATCCCGTTTTCCCGAACAAACCTGAAGAGAGGTAGAACGATGCATTTCAAGCTGATCGTCGTCATGGTGGAGGACCGCCATACCAATGAAATCCTGGACGCCGCACGCGAGGAAGGGGCGACCGGGGCCACCGTGCTGAACCAGGCCCGCGGTGAGGGCCTGAGCCCGGCCAAGACCTTCTTCGGGTTGAGCGTCGGCAACCAGGTGGACGTCATACTCATGCTGGTCGAGGAGCACCTCAGCCGACACGTGCTGGAAAAAATTGCATCCGTGGGGCAATTCGACCAGACTTCCGGCACCGGCATCGCGTTCCAGGTCGATGTAGAGGACGCGATCGGCGTCAGGCATCAGATTCAGGCCCTCGAAGAAACCGTGGAGGACAGGCTATGAAACCCCAGGTACCGATCGTGCGGGTTCGCGAGGTTATGAAAAGCGGGCTCGACATCGTCGACGGCATGCAGACCGTGTCTTCGGCGCTCAGGAACATGCAATTCCCCGAAACCCGCACGCTGATCGTCGACAAGCGGCACGAAGACGACGAGTACGGCGTGGTCATGTTCCGCGACGTCGCCAAGCGCGTGCTGGCGCCCGACCTCTCACCCGAGCGGATCAACATTTACGAGATCATGTCCAAACCGGTCGTCTCCGTCGATCCCCAGATGGACGTGCGCTACTGCATCAAGCTGTTCGATCGCTTCGGCCTGTCGCGCGCGCCGGTCGTCGAGGACGGCAGGATCATCGGACTCGTCAGCTACACGGACATCGTACTCAAAGCGGTCATGATGCTCGAAGACTGAGCCGATGGTCGCCATACTCGAGAAGGAAGACCTCAAGCGCAGCATCCTCAAGCGCCTGGTCTATTCCGTCGGCAAGGACACCGATTTCGCGGTCCCCCGGGACTGGTGCGTGGCGCTGACTCTGGCTGTGAGGGAGCGCGTACTGGACCGCTGGATGGCCACCACCAAACGCGTTTATCAACAGGACGTGAAGCGCGTCTACTACCTGTCGATGGAATTCCTGATCGGGCGCCTGCTGGCCGACACCATGCTCAACCTCGGCATGACCGATGTGTGCCGCGCCGCGCTCGCAGACCTCGGAATCGACCTGGACGAAATCCTGCAGGAAGAGCCCGACGCCGCCCTGGGCAACGGCGGTCTGGGCCGCCTGGCGGCCTGCTTCATGGATTCCATGTCGACCCTGGGGATCGCCGCCTACGGCTACGGCATCCGCTACGAACACGGCCTGTTCCGCCAGCACATCGCGGAGGGCTGGCAGATCGAGGAGGCGGAGGAGTGGCTGATCCAGGGCGGGAACCCCTGGGAGCTGAACCGCTCGGAGGTTCGCTACGTCGTGCCCTTCGGCGGCGCCGCCCACGCTGACGCACAGGGCCCCGAGCGCTGGCAGGCGGCCGAGGAGGTCATCGCGATCGGCAACGACATGGCGATCCCCGGCTGGCAGGCGAGGCACGTCAATACGTTGCGCCTGTGGTCGGCCAAACCGCACCAGACGTTCAACTTGTCCCAGTTCAACGTCGGCAATTACCTCGAAGCCGCGGCTCACGAGGTGCTGGCCGAAACGCTGTCGCGGGTGCTCTACCCCGACGACTCGACACCGCAGGGCCGCGAACTCCGGCTGAAACAAGAATATTTCTTCACCTCCGCCTCCTTGCAGGATCTCGTGCGCCGCTACCTGGCGACCCACGACGACCTGAGCGCGCTGCCCGAGCACGCCGCGATCCAGCTCAACGACACGCACCCGGCCATCGCCGTACCCGAATTGATGCGCCTCCTGGTGGACCAGCACGGCATGCCCGTCAAGCGGGCCTTCGAAGTGGCCCGTGACTGTGTCTCCTACACCAACCACACCCTGCTGCCTGAAGCTCTCGAACGCTGGCCGCTGGAAATGTTCAGCCGCGTTTTGCCCCGCCACCTCCAGATCATCGAGCAGATTGACCGGCACTGCATCGCGGAGATCGCAGCGTCCGGCGAAGACGTTCAGCCCGAAGCGGTCTGTGCCCTGGATTACCACGACGGCAACGGCGGCTCGGTGCGCATGGGCAACCTGGCCTTCATCGGCAGTCACCGGGTCAACGGGGTCTCGGAACTCCACACTGACCTGATGGCGAAAACCGTGTTCAGTGACCTGCACCGGATATATCCCGGACGCATCGTGAACATGACCAACGGCATCACGCCCCGGCGCTGGCTTTACAGCTGCAACGAAAAATTGTCCAACCTGATCACGGCGACGATCGGCGAAGCCTGGGTCGGCGATCTGGACCGGATCGCCGGGCTGGCGGACCATGCCGACGACCCTGCGTTCATCGACGCCTTTGCCGGCGCAAAACGCGCCAACAAGGAGCGGCTGGCGGCCGGCATCAGGCAGATGACGGGCATGGTAGTGGACACAGACGCCTTGTTCGACATTCAGATCAAGCGCATCCATGAGTACAAACGGCAGCTGCTGAATGCACTGCAGACCGTGGCGCGGTACCAGGCCATTCTGGACGATCCCGACGCGGACTGGCTGCCGGTGGTCAAGATATTCAGCGGCAAAGCCGCGCCCAGCTACACCATCGCCAAGCTCATCATCAAGCTGATCAACGACATTGCGGCCAGGGTGAACAGCGACCCGGTAGTAGGGGACCGGCTCAAAGTCGTCTTCGTGCCGAACTACAACGTCTCGCAGGCCGAAATCATCATCCCGGCCGCGGATCTGTCGGAGCAGATCTCGACCGCCGGCATGGAGGCCTCGGGTACCGGCAACATGAAGCTCGCCCTGAACGGCGCGCTGACGATCGGCACGCTGGACGGCGCCAATATCGAGATCATGCAGCACGTCGGCGAGGAGAACATCTTCATTTTCGGCCTGACCGCCGAGCAGGTCGTGGCCCGGCGCCGCGAGGGCTATGACCCGATGCAGGTGATCGAGCAGAACCCGCGCCTGAAAGCGGCCCTGGCGGCCGTCGCGGATGGCGTCTTTTCCGACGGCGACACGGAGCGGTTCCGACCCCTCGTGGATGGCATCTACAACGGTGACTACTTCATGCTGGCAGCCGATTTTCCGGACTATCTGGCCCGCCAGAGAGAGGTTGGCGCGGCATTCAGGGACAAGCGGCGGTGGTTCCGCTCGGCGGTGCTCAACACCGCGAATGTGGGCTGGTTTTCATCCGACCGCACGATCCGGCAGTACGATCAGCACATCTGGAGGTCCCGGCC
>JBFFUJ010000105.1:0-8244 GCA_041571375.1 Lysobacterales bacterium
ATCGTACTGCCGCGGCCGCCTGGGCCTCGACCAGCCGCTCGGGTCCATCGACCGCAGCCGCCTGAACGTCAAAGGCAGCAGCGTGGCGGTGGGTCATCCGTTTGCGGCGACCGGTGCCCGCATCATCGGCACTCTGGGTCAGATTCTGGAGCAATCGGGCGCAGGGCGCGGCCTGATATCGGTCTGTACCGCGGGCGGCATGGGCGTGGCCGCGATCATGGAACGCGAAGGGTGAAGCTTCCGCCGGAAGTTGGGCTCGAGGCGGTCATCGGCTCGCTCGACAGCCCCTGGCGTGTCGCTTTCGATGGCGACGCCGGTGACTTGCCCTGCGCCTACGCGCCGCCCGCCGCGATTCCCGACTGCCGTGAACGACTGACCGCGACCCGCAAAGCGATCCGACCCTTCCAGCGCAAGCTTTACGCCGGAAAGCAATACAGCATCCTGCTGATATTTCAGGCCCTGGACGCTGCCGGCAAGGACGGGGTCATTCGCGAGGTCTTCGAAGATCTCGATCCCGTCAATGTCAACGTCACCGCGTTCAAGCGGCCGACCGAGCGCGAGTTGCGACACGACTTTCTTTGGCGTACCGGCCTCGCCCTGCCGGAACGCGGAGAAATCGCCGTGTTCAACCGCAGTTATTATGAAGAGGTTCTGACCGTTCGCGTTCACCCTGAATTCCTGCGGGCGCAATATGCCGGTTCGCCGCCCTCGGCCGACGAACTGTGGGCGTCCCGCTACCGCGCAATTCGCGAACACGAGCGACATCTGGCCGGCGCCAATACCCTGGTGCTGAAATTCTGGCTCAACGTCTCGCCGGCGGAGCAGGCCCGACGCTTTCTCGAGCGTCTCGACGATCCGGAGAAGCGTTGGAAATTCTCCTTGGGGGATGTAGAGGAGTCGAATCATCGCGCGGCTTATGATGAAGCGGTGCGGACCATGCTGGAGGAGACCTCGAGGCCCTGGGCTCCCTGGTTCTGCATACCGGCGGACGATTCGTGGTATCTGCGGTGGCAGGTGGCGGAGATCGTCCACCAGGCCGTCGCCGCTCTGCCCATCGACTACCCGCCGCTCGAGGAACTGGCCGAGGAACAGGCCGAACAGCTTCGCCGCTTGCTGAAGCAGCGGATCCAGGATGACCCCGGCGGCCGGGGCTGAGCACCCGGCGCCGCCCTTCACCAGAGCCGTCAGCCCGTCGCCCGACCGCGCACCGCAGCGGCGATGGTGCAAGCGAAAAAAATCTGCCGTGTGCTAGGCTTTTGGTGATGCACGCCATTACGCGGGCCCTGCCCGTAACCATCCACAGTGATCCGCCACGGGAACTGAAGTCATGCCAAAAGCGAACCGTCTGTTGATCCTGATCCTGGCCGCTGTCGCGGGTTTGCTCCTGCAGCCGCCGGTTGACGCCCAGGACCTGACCCAGGGCGCCATGTTGAGCGCTTCCTGCGAAGGTTGCCACGGGACGAACGGGGCAAACTCGGGATCGATACCGTCGATCTCGGGAAAAACCGTCGATTACCTTCGTGAGGCCCTGATCGCGTTTCGATCGGGGGAGCGGGAAGCCACCGTCATGGGCAGACACGCAAAAGCATACTCTGACGAGGAAATCGAACAGATCGCCAGGCACTTCGCCAAGCAGCAATAAAACCGGGGAGAGGAGCACATGACCCGCATTACACGCAGAAGATTCGTCCAGGCGCTCGGCACGATCGGTGCCGCCTCCTCGATGGTGGCTTGGCCGGCCTGGGCTCGCGCGGCCTCGGGTGCGCACGTCGTGGTGGTCGGGGGTGGCTTCGGCGGCGCGAGTTGCGCCAAGTACCTGCGCCGCATCATGCCGGAAACCCGGGTCACGCTGGTCGAGGCCAACCGCAGTTATGTCACCTGCCCTTTCAGCAATGCCGTGCTGGCCGGGCTGCACGGCATGGATTTCATCACGCAGGGATACGACGCGTTGCGCGGGCGCTACGGCGCCGAGATCGTCCACGACCGCGCCGTAGCGATTGACCCCGAACGCAGGTCGGTCCAACTGGCAAGCGGCAGCAAGCTGCAATACGACCGGCTCGTCGTCTCGCCGGGTATCGACATGCGATGGGGTGCCATCGAGGGCTATGACGAGGCTGCGAGCGAGGTGCTGCCCCACGCGTGGCAGGCCGGCCGCCAGACCCGAATTCTCCGGGCGCAGCTCGAAGCTTTGCCAGACGGCGGCACTGTGCTGATCGCGGCCCCGCAGAACCCGTTTCGCTGCCCTCCGGGCCCCTATGAGCGGGCCAGCCTGATCGCGCACTACCTGAAACAGGCCAAGCCCCGGTCGAAAATCCTCATCTACGATGCCAAGGGCGCCTTCTCCAAGCAGCCGCTGTTTGAGCAGGCCTGGCAGGCGCTCTACCCGGGGATGATCGATTGGATCAGCGAAACGGATGGCGGCGCCATCGAGGCTGTGGACGTCGGCAAGATGACAGTGCATCCGGTCTTTGGCGAACCGCGCAAGGCAGACGTCATCAACCTGATCCCGCCGCAACAGGCCGGCGAGATTGCCCGGCTCGGCGGGCTCACGGACGACAGCGGCTGGTGCCCTGTCGACCCCGCCACGTTCGAGTCCAGAATCCACCCCGGAATCCATGTCATCGGAGATGCGGCGATTGCGAACCCCATGCCCAAGTCGGGATTTGCAGCGAGCAGCCAGGGCAAGGTCTGCGCGACCGCCGTCGCCGCCAGCCTGAGCGGACAGGTGATGCCTGAGCCGTCGTATGTGAACACCTGTTACAGCCTCGTCAGCCCGGACTACGGCATTTCCGTTGCCGCCGTCTATCGGCTCGGCGAGAATGGGATGTATGCCGTCCAAGGCGCCGGCGGTGCGAGCCCCAGGGAAGCAACCGACGCTTTTCGCCTCGCGGAAGCGCAGTACGCGCGGGGTTGGTATCACAGCATCACCGCCGACATCTGGGGTTGAGGCCGCGGGATTGCCCGGGGCGCATTGTATTCAGACTCATTTTCGCAGACCATATGGGTTAGTCGGGGTCAAACCACAAAGGGACGAGGAGGTTTGTTTCATGGCCACTGTCGAGAACGTCAAGCTGGGTATCACGGACTCCGAAAAGGCCGGGTACAGCATCATTTCCTATTCCTATGAATTGCATCCGAGCGAACAGGACTGCGCCGAGCAGCGCGAATTCAGCGTTACCGCGGGTCTGTGGGGAGAAGACCTCCTCGACGACGATCTGCTCGCGATGGACATGGACGGACACCGGATCAGCCTGGCCGGCCGGACGCCGGACCGACCCGTCGAGGTCGCCCGAAGCTTCGAGGTGGAAACCAAGGTGCTGGACGAGGACATTTGCGGTGACGACGAGGTCTTTCTGATCGTCGAAGCGAGGGCGACCGGCGACGACGAGTCGACCGTCCACAGCCGCGCGAGTGGAAAAAGCAATACGGTGATCGGTGATTTCTAGCCGGTAGGTTGAGAGGCGTAAGGCTGCTCGACCTTCAATCCTGCGGCCTCGGCCGTATTGAGCATCAGCATGGCCCGCGTCACGGGCCCGACCCCGCCCGGCACCGGGCTGATCCACGATGCGCGTTGCGCGGCCGAGTCGAAGTCGATGTCCCCAACGAGGCGCCCGTCCGCCAGCCGGTTGATGCCGACGTCGACGACAATGGCGCCACGCGGTATCCATTCCGACTGGACGATGCCCGGTTTGCCGATCGCGCTGATCAGCAGCTCGGCGCTGCGAACGTGCGCCTCGAGATTGCGCGTGAACCGGTGACTGACCGTCACGGTCGAACCGGTCCACAGGAGCTCCAGCGCCATGGGCCGCCCGACGATATTGGAGGCGCCCACCACCACGGCGTGCATGGAGCGATTGGCAATGCCGTAGTAATGCAGCAAGGCCATGATGCCGCGCGGCGTGCATGGCCGCAGACCCGGCTGCCTCAGCGCCAGCTTGCCGACATTGAAGGCATGGAAGCCGTCGACGTCCTTGTAGGATTTGATGCGATTGGTCACGGCAGCCTGCTCGATGTGATCGGGCAGCGGCAGCTGCACGAGGACGCCGTCGATTTCCGGATTTTCGTTCAGCTGGTCGATCAGTTCCAGCAGCTGCTCCTGGGCGGTGGACTCGGGCAGATCGAAGTCGCGGGCCAGGATGCCGGCGCGCTCGCAGTCGCGGCGCTTGGCGCGAACGTAAATGCTCGAGGCCGGATCCTCTCCGACCAGCACGACGGCCAGCCCAGGGCGACGTCCGCCCGCGGCCACGTGCTGCTCGATCGCACGACGTACGCAGGCGATGATTGCAGCGCTGACCTCCTTTCCATCGAGAATCTTTGCCGCTGATGAGCCTGTCGCTGGTTCCATGGTTTTCCGATGAGAGCCCTGCCCTAATCTATAATGTCCTGGCATTGTATTTTTTTTTTGGAACGAGGGATATGCCATGCGGGTTCACGAGTACGCTTTTCGCTCGCTCAGCGGGGCCACCATGCCGCTTGAACGCTGGAAAGGACAACCGTTGCTTCTGGTCAACACGGCATCGGAGTGCGGCTACACGCCCCAATACCGCAAACTGCAGGCCCTGTGGGATGAATACCGCCCCAGTGGCCTGATCGTGATCGGCCTGCCCTGCAATGATTTCGGTGCTCAGGAGCCCGGCGACGAGGCCGCCATCCAGCAGTTCTGCCACACCGAGTTCAAGGTCACATTTCCGATGACCGAAAAAGTGTCGATCATCGGCAACCGCCCCCACCCCCTGTTTGTCGCCATGCGAGAGGAGTTCACGGCCGACGTGCTGCCGCGCTGGAATTTCTTCAAGTACCTGTTCGGCCGCGACGGAGAATTCGTTGCGCACTGGCCTTCACAGATCGAGCCGGACGAGCCCGGTTTCCGCCACGACGTCGAACGAAACCTCGGTTCCTGGACTATCTGAGGCCGCAGACGGGGCAACGCGGATCGGCCTTCACGCGGGCCTCGCGGAATTCCATCCCGAGCCCGTCGAGCATCAACAACCGCTCGATGAGCGGCTGGCCAATGCCCAGGGCCAGCTTCAGCGCTTCGTTGGCCTGCAGCGTTCCCACGATCCCCGGGATCACGCCAAGCACCCCCGCCACGGCACATCCCGGAGTGGCCTCGGGCGCCGGGGGCTCGGGCAGCAGGCAGGCGAAGCATGGAGCCTGAGCGGCGTCCCCTGCACGGAGGCGCTCCGGAGAACGGGGCCAGAAGACCGAAACCTGCCCTTGAAACTGCATCACGGCACCGTAGACCAGCGGTTTGCCGTGGCCGACGCAGGCCTGATTGAGGGCATAGCGCGCTGCGAAATTGTCGGTGCCGTCGATGACGATGTCCCATCCGGATACGACATCCGCGGCGTTGTCCGGACGGATGCGTTCCTCGATGACCTCGATCTCGATATCGGGATTGAGGTCGCGCAGGCGGCACTCGGCAGAGGCCGCCTTGTTCCAGCCCAGGGTGCTTTCCGCGTGGATGACCTGGCGCTGCAGGTTGCTGCGCTCCACCGAGTCAGGGTCCACCAGGCCGAGGCGGCCGACCCCTGCCGCCGCCAGATACAGGGCGGCCGGAGCGTTCAGTCCTCCGATCCCGGCCAGCAGCACCCGGCTCCGAAGCAGCGAGCGCTGACCCGCGGGACCGACCTGGGGCATGACCAGGTGCCGGGCATAGCGCTGCGCCTGCTCCGCGGCCAGGCCTTCCGGATAGCTGGCGGCCAGTCCCGCTTCCTGCCAGGCCTGAAAGCCTCCCGCCACGCTGCGGAAGCCGCCATAGCCCTGCGCCAGAAGACGCTCGACAGCCTCGCGCGAGCGTACACCTTCGGTGCAGAGCAGGAATCCGCCGGTCTCTTCATCCGAACCGGCGGCGCGGCACTCCTCCAGCAGCTCGGCCACCGAGCGGTGGACCGCGCCCCGCGGGATGCCGGTCAATCGCTCGGGACCGGAACGTATGTCGATCAGTGGCTGACGCCTGCTCGCCTCCCGGGCCGCTTCAGTCGCGGACACTTCCAATGCAGACCAGGGCTCGCGCTTCATCGGCATCCGGCTGGCGATCCTAGCGCGACTTGCGGGACTTGCGACCGGTGAACTTCTTCAGGCGCCGGCGCTTCTGCAGCTGTCTCGCCGTCAGCTTGTTCTTGCGGTCCTTGAACGGATTCTCGCTGTCGCGGAAGTCGACAAACAGCGGCGTACCCCTGAGTCCAAAGTGCTCTATGAACCGATTGACGAGGTAGCGCCGGTAGGCCGCGGGAATCGTGTCGGTACGGCTACCGTGGATGATGACCCTTGGCGGCAGCTTGCCGCCCGCATGAGCATAGCGCAGTTTGGCCGTGCGGCCCTGCCGCATGGGCGGCTGATGGGCCTCGAACGCCTCGCGCAGCACACGCGTGAGTTCCGGAGTGCTGAACTCTGCAGTGGCGCTGCGCCAGGCGGTCTGTACCGCGTCGAGCAGCTCCTGCAAGCCCGAGCCGTGCAGTGCGGAGATCGGCACGCGCTGGGCCCAGTCGGCATAAGCCAGCCGGCGATCGATTTCCGCGCGCACGGCCCTGCGGTGCTCGGCATCGAGCCCGTCCCACTTGTTCAGGGCGATCACGAGCGCCCGCCCCTCCGTCAACACATGTCCGAGCAGGGTCGTATCCTGGTCGGTAAGCCCCTCGCGGGCATCCAGCAGCAGGACCACCACGTGGGCCCGCTCGATGGCCTGCAGCGCCTTGATGGTGCTGAAACGCTCGACCGCGTCGGTAATCCGCGCGCGGCGGCGCACACCGGCCGTGTCGATCAGTTCGTATTTCTGGCCAGCCCGCTCCAGCTGGATGCTGATGGTGTCGCGGGTGGTGCCGGGCTGGTCGAATGCAAGGACACGCTCCTCGCCCAGCAGCCGATTGACCAGCGTGGACTTGCCGACGTTGGGCCGGCCCACGATGGCCAGGCGGAGACGGTCGGGCTCCGTCTCCTGCGAATCACCCTCGGCCATCGCCGGCAGGCAGCGGTCGACCGCGCGCATCATCGAGTCCAGTCCGCGACGGTGCTCGGCGGCGACGGGATGGATATCACCAAAGCCAAGAGCCACAAATTCGGCGGCCGCGGTGGCTTCGTCCATGCCGTCGACCTTGTTGGCCACCAGCAGGATTTCCTTGCCGGCTCGCCGCAGCTGCGCGGCGATTTCCTCGTCTTCGGCAGTGAGTCCGTCGCGGGCGCTGACCACGAACAGTATCAGCTGCGCTTCCTCGATCGCCTGATGGACCTGCCTGGCCGTCAGGTAGTCGATGCCCTCGGCCTGAGAGACCAGGCCGCCGGTATCGACCAGCAGGCAGGGTTGCCTGCCCACGCGCGAGATGCCGTACTGGCGGTCCCGGGTGACCCCGGGCATGTCCGCCACCAGGGCGTCGCGGGTTCGCGTCAACGCATTGAACAGCGTCGACTTGCCCACGTTGGGTCTTCCGACTATGGCAACGACTGACAGCACGGCCGGCGCCCTGCTCCGAAGCTACAGCGCGGCGCCGGCACGAAAGGCGATCAGGTCGCCATCGATGGTGAGGGCATACAGGGTCGTGCCGACCGTCAGAGGGGCTGCCGCAAAGCCTTTCTTTCCCGCCCGGCTGCGGGCGACGAAGGCCCCGATCTCGGTATCCAGCCAGTGCAGATAGCCTTCCTTGTCACCCACCACCACGTAATCGCCGTAAAAGGACGGGCGGGTGAGGCCTCGGTTGCTCATCTGGTCGACCTTCCAGATGGTTGCACCGTTGCGGCGGTCGAGCATCCACAGGTCGTCGTTCCGAGCGCTGACTGCGAGATTGGTTCTGTCCACCTGAACACCACTCGCAGAGGAAATTTCCTTGAACCACAGCAGGCGGCCGGAATCGGCGGCCAGCGAGACCACGCGGGCTTTGTAGCTCGATACGATCAGGTCCGATGCCACGATGACCATTTGCTCGCCGACGTCCGCCAATCGCTCGAGTTCGGTGCGCCCTTCGGGTGAGGCGATGGTCTGGTTCCACAGGACGGTGCCGTCGCTCATCCGCAGGCTTACGACGCTGCCGTCATCGTAGCCAACGTAGAGCAGGCCACCGCGCGCCAGCAGATGTGCACTGCCGCGCAAGGTCAGCAGGGGCATCTTGTGGTCGTAAATCCAGAGTCGCCGTCCGTTCACGGCATCCAGCCCAAACACGCGCCCGTCGATACACAGCACCGCGACGATGCCATCCCCGGCAGCCGGGGGCGACAAAACTTCGGAGGACACCTGGGCATTCCAGAGTTCCG
>JBFFUJ010000106.1:0-8219 GCA_041571375.1 Lysobacterales bacterium
AACTCTGCCCGGTCATAGTTGACCGCGAGAATCATGCCCTCGGGCAGCTGCGAGGAAATGGCCTGCATTTCTTTCTGGACTTCCCGCGACACCGCGACACTGTTGGCCCGCGAGAGCTGTTCAATCGCCAGCGAAACGGCCTCTTCGCCATTGGCGCGGGCGATCGTCCGTTCGTTTTCGGCGCCGACACGCACTTCGGCCACCTCGCCCAGCGTGACCCGCTGACCTTCGGCCCCGCGGCCGACCACCAGCTGGCGGAAGTCATCATCGGTCCTGAACCCGGTGCTGGTGCGCAAAGTAAATTCGCGCGCGCGCGACTCCAGGCGCCCGGCCGGCAACTCGACGTTCTCGGCCCGCAGAGCGTTCTCGATGTCCGCGACCGTCAGCGCCCGCGCCGCGAGCGCCTCCCGGGACAGCCAGATACGCATGGCATAGCGCCGCGCACCCGAAATCTGCACGCGCGCCACTCCCGGCACCGTGGAGAAGCGGTCGATCAGGTAGCGATCGGCAAAGTCGGTCAACTCGAGCCCGGAATGCCGGTCGGAGGTCAGGTTCAGGTACATGACGGCCTGGCCGGCGATATCGACCTTGGCGATCTCCGGCGGATCGGCCTCGACAGGCAGTTGATCCAGAACGCGCGATACGCGGTCGCGGGTGTCATTGGCCGCCTCATCGATATCGCGGTCGAGACCGAATTCGATCCGGATGTCGGATCGCTCGTCACGGCTGACCGAGGTCAGCTTCTCGATGCCTTCGATGCCGGCGACGACATCCTCGATCACCTGCGTCACCTTGGTCTCGATGACCTCGGCGGATGCCCCCCGGTAACTCGTCTCGATCGACACCACCGGCGAGTCGACGTCCGGGTACTGCCGCACCGGGAGCCGGGTCATTGCGGCCAACCCGAGGATGACCAGCAGAGCCGAGAGAACCGTGGCGAATACGGGCCGCCGGACGGAATGGTCGGAGATGATCATGCGGGCGTGGCCGTCAAGCGCCCGGGTCACCCAGGACGGTCACCTGCTGCCCCGGACGCACTTTCTGGGTCCCCTCGACGATGACCCGCTCGCCGGGCGCGAGGCCGTCGAGGATCTCCACTTCGCCGGGGCGCCGCCGACCGCTGTGGACTTCGCGCCGCTCGACCACATTGTCAGCTCCGACGACGAATACGTACTGGCTGCTCCGCTCGGGCACGATCGCCTGCTCCGGAACCATCAGGCTCCGGACGTCGTCCTTGAGCAGGGTGACCGTCAGAAACATGCCGGGGCGCAAGCGTCGCTCGCTGTTGGGCACGAGCGCCCGCACCGTGATGGTGCGGCTGACCGGGTCGACCCGGGTATCTATGGACACGACCTCGCCGATAAACGCCAGGTCGGGCCACGCCACGCTGCGCGCCGTGATCGACAGGCCGGGCTCCAGGCGCGCGAGAAACACCTCGGGCACGTCGAAATCCAGCTTGATCGAGGAGGTGTCATCCAGGGTGGTGATCACGGTGGAGGAGTCCACGACGCTGCCCAGGCTCACGCGCCGCAGGCCCAACTGCCCCGCGAAGGGTGCCCGAATCACCGTGTGGTCAAGACGGGCCTGGGCCGCCCTCACAGCGGCCCGGTCGGCATCCCTCTTGGCCTCCAGTTGCTCCAACTGGGATTCAGAAACGACCCCCGTCCTGAACAACTCGCTCGACCGCCGGAACTGGCTCTCCGAGTCCACCAGCGCGGCGCGGGCGGCGGCGAGATCTGCAAGGGGTTCGGAATTTTCCAGCCGCAGCAACACCTCGCCCTGCTCCACCGGCTGACCCTCATCGAACAGGATCTCGATGATTGCCGCCGTGATCTGCGGCCGGATCTCCACGGCCTCGTTGGCGCGCGCATTCCCGAGTGCCTCTGCGGACAGCGGAAACGGCACGATCATCGCCTCGCTGATCACCACACCCGGGGCCGGTTGTGCAATCGCCCCAGAGAGCGTGGACAGGCAAAGCGAGCAGCTGAGAAGGATTCGCCTGGCGGTCGTCAAGATGCTGGTCCCGGGATGGCCACCTGCGCATGATACTCCCATTGAAAACAAGCCGCGCTGTTCAGAGGCAACCGGGCCCCAAAACATTCAGCGGCCCATACAGAGATTTGTTTTCGGCCGGCCGTGGGCTATCCTGCGGGAATGCAGCGTTACTCCGCCTTTGCCCTGTTCCGGCATGCGCTTCGGGGGCATCGACATTGGCCGCGTGCGTGGCGCGACGCCGAGCCGAAACCGCATTACGATGTCGTAGTGGTCGGCGCCGGAGGGCACGGCCTCGCCACCGCCTATTACCTGGCGCGCAAATACGGTGCCGACCGAATCGCGGTGCTCGACAGAGGCTGGCTGGGCGAGGGCAACTCCGGACGCAACACCCAGGTCTGCCGCTCCAATTACTTTTACCCCGAAAGCGCGGCGTTCTACGAGCATTCCCTGCGCCTTTACGAATCCCTGGCCGACGATCTGAATTTCAATATCATGCTCAGTCAGCGGGGGGTCCTGGAGTTGAGCCACAGCCCGGAAGAACTGGACATGAACCGTCGCTGGGCCAATGCGATGACGCTGAACGGCATCGACTCGGAAATGCTGGACCGAGACGACATTCGACGCCTGGTACCCGTTCTCGACCTCGACTGCCGCTTCCCGATCTCGGGCGGGTTCATCCAGCGCCGCGCGGGCATCTCGCGGCACGACGCCCTCCTCTGGGCATACGCGCGGGCCGCTTCCGCGCTGGGCGTAGATATCGTGCAGCGTTGCGAAGTGATCGGTTTCGACATGGCGGATGACCGCATCCGCGCGGTGCGCACTCGTGAAGCCCCCATCAACGGCGATCGTTTCGTGCTCTGCGTCGCGGGCAGCAGCAGCGTGCTCGCCGCCCGCGCGGGCCTGCGGCTGCCGATTGCCAGCATCGCGCTGCAAGCCATGGTCACCGAGCCCGTTCAGCCGGTGCTGGACACCGTGCTCGCCTCCGCCGTGATCCATTGCTACATCAGCCAGTCGGATCGGGGCGAGCTGGTCATTGGCGGCGGCGCGGATCCATTCCACTCCTACGCGCAACGCGGCGCATTGCCGACGGTCGGGGACACTGCTACCGCGGTACGGGAGCTGATCCCCAGCTTTGGCCGGCTGCGGGTCATGCGCCAGTGGGCGGGGACCTGCGACATCGCACCGGATGCCAGCCCGATCGTCGGCCGGACACCCCTCGAAAACCTCTTCATTTCCACCGGCTGGGGTACCGGCGGCTACAAGGCCATCCCCGCGGGTGGCGATACGCTGGCCCACACGGTCGCGACCGGGCAGACGCATCCTCTGCTCGAACCGTTCACACTGCAGCGCTTCACTTCCGGACAGACGATCGACGAGGGCGCGGCTGCAGGGGTGGCGCACTGATGAGACGCTACTCCGGCCTCGCCCTGCTCCGCCATGCACTCGCCGGTCATCGCCACTGGCCCCGTGCCTGGCGCGATGCCGACCCGCGCAGACATTACGACGTGGTCATCGTCGGCGGCGGCGGACACGGGCTGGCCACCGCCTACTACCTCGCCCGCGAGCACAAGCTGAACCGCGTGGCCGTTCTGGAGAAAGGATACCTGGGCGGTGGCAACCTCGGCCGCAACACCCAGGTCTGCCGTTCCAATTATTTTTATCCCGAGAGCGGGGCGTTTTACGAGCACTCGCTCCGCCTGTTCGAAAACCTGGGCCAGGAAATCAATTTCAACGTGATGCTCAGCCAGCGCGGAGTGCTCTCGATCTGCCACGGACCCCACGAGGCCGAGCTGCACCGGCGCTGGGCCAATGCCATCGGCATGAACGGCATCGACTCCGAAATCCTGGATCGCGAACAGGTCAAAAAAATGGTGCCGCAGCTGAACCTCGACGGTCGCTTTCCGGTGTCCGGCGGCTTCATCCAGCGCCGTGGAGGCGTTTCGCGCCATGACGCCGTCGCCTGGGGATTGGCCAGGCAGGCATCCGCGGCCGGGGTCGACATCGTTCAAGGCTGCGCCGTCACCGGCATGCGCAGCGACGACGGCCGGGTAACGACCCTGGAAACCACCCGTGGCCCCATCGGGGCGGAAAAGGTGGCGCTCTGCGTCGCGGGGCACAGCAGCGAGCTGGCGGCCATGGCCGGCCTGAAATTGCCGATCACCAGCATTCCGCTGCAGGCCATGGTCACCGAACCGGTCAGACCCATGTTCCACACCCTGCTGATGAGCGCCCGGGTTCACGTGTACGTGTGCCAGTCCGACCGCGGCGAAATCGTGGTCGGCGGCGGGGCCGATCTGTACAACTCCTACGCCCAGCGCGGCAGTCTGCAGACCTGCCGCGATACGTTCTCCGCCCTGATCGAACTGCTGCCCGTATTCGGTCGCCTGCGCCTGCTCCGGCAATGGGCGGGCGTGTGTGACATGGCCTACGATGTCAGCCCGATCGTCGGCAAGACCGCCGTCGACAATCTGTATGTGTCCACCGGCTGGGGCACCGGTGGATACAAAGCCATTCCCGCCGGGGGCCAGACCCTGGCCTGGACCATCGTCAATGACCGTCCGCACGATCTGTTGCTGCCGTTTCAGCTGAGCCGTTTCGACAACGGAGGGCTCATCGACGAGGGCGCCGCCTCGGGAGTAGCTCACTAATGACTTTAATTTTAACTTATAAATAATTGTAAATGTTCAGAATACATTGTCCTTATTGTGGCGTTCGCGACCAAACCGAATTTCAATATGGCGGTGAAGCGAGCGTCTGTAGGCCCTTGGAACCCGAGGCGGCGAGTGATGCCGGGTGGGCAGCCTATCTGTTCTATCGTGACAACCTGAAAGGTATGCACGTGGAACGTTGGGTGCATCGTTTTGGCTGCCGGCAGTGGTTTCTGCTCGAACGTGACACCGAGACCCACGCGATGGGTCGCTCCCGGAGGCTCCCCGCTGCGAACAAGGCGGGACCGGGCAGGCCCGAGGAGGAATCCGAGTGAATCCCGGGCGCCTGGCGAGCGGCGGGCTGATCGACTGGACCCGGCCCCTGCGCTTCTCATTCAACGGCAGGCCCTACTCCGGCTTCCATGGCGATACGCTGGCGTCGGCCCTGCTCGCCAGCGGCGTGCGCACTGTCGGTCGCAGTTTCAAGTATCACCGGCCGCGCGGCGTCTACTCGGCCGGCGATGAAGAGCCCTGCGCCCTGGTGGAAACCGGCGAGGGCGCCCGCCGTGTGCCCAATTGCCGGGCGACGCTGGTGCCCCTGACCGAAGGCCTTGTCGCCAGCAGCCAGCATTGCTGGCCTTCTGTTGATTTCGATCTCGGGCGCGCCTTTGACTTCACGCATGCTCTGTGGCCTGCGGGTTTCTACAACAAGACCTTCAAATGGCCCAGCTGGCAGCTGTGGGAAGGCCTGCTACGGCGGGCCGCCGGGCTGGGTCGCGCACCGGCCGATCCCGATCCGGACCGCTACGAGCAGGTCAATGCACACTGCGATCTGCTGATCTGCGGTGGCGGTCCCGCGGGGCTCATGGCCGCGCTCACCGCCGGCCGCGCCGGACTGCGCGTGATCCTGGCAGACCAGGGCGAGAGCCTCGGCGGGTCCCTGCTCTGGGAACAGGTGAGCCTGGACGAGCGCCCCGGCGTCACGTGGGCCGAAGAAGCCTGCGCTGAACTGGCCAGCCTGCCGCGTGTGCAGTTGCTGCCGCGCACCGCGGTGACCGGCGTGTACGACCACCACGTCACCGCGCTGCTGCAGTCCGGCCGCGACACGGCTTGGCGGGAATGCCTGTGGACCGTTCGGCCCCGACACATCCTGCTGGCTTCGGGCGCGATCGAACAGGGCCTGATCTTCCCAGACAACGATCGTCCCGGGATCATGCTGGCCGGCAGCGTCCGCCATTACCTCAATCGCTACGCGGTCGCACCAGGAGGGCAAGCGGTTGTTGCGACCAACAACGACAGCGCGTATCAGACGGCCTTCGACCTGGCCCGCTGCGGTATCCCCGTCCCGGCAATCGTCGACCAGCGGGAGGAAGTGGACCCTGAACTGCAACGCAGCTTATCCGATATGGGTATCAGGCTTTTCACCGGTGCCTGGGTTGGCGGCACCTGGGGCAGCAAAGGCCTGCGGGGTATTTCCGTGCGGCGGCCGGATGGCCGCTCGCAGGCGCGCCTGGAGTGCGATCTGCTGGCCGTTTCCGGGGGCTGGTCGCCGCGTGTTCACCTGCTCGCCCAGGCACGCGGGGGTTTGCGCTTCGACGAGCGCTCGCAGAGTTTCGTACCGGACAGGCTGCCGGCGGGAATCACGGTCGCCGGGGCCGCGAACGGCAGCGCCACTCTCGCAGAAACCCTGGCCGGGGCGGCGCAGGCAACCCGTGCAATCTGCGAAGCCCTGGGGTGCACCGCGACGCCAGCCGCCGTGCCGGCAATCACGCGCCGCATCGTGGAGTCACCCGACGTCGCCGCGCCCGAGCTGCAGCGGGTGCGTCGCCGGCAATGGATCGACCTGGCTCACGACGTCACAGTGAGCGATGCCGAACTCGCCGTGCGCGAGGGCTATGTCTCGGTAGAGCATTTCAAGAGGTACACCACGACCGGTATGTCAGTCGACCAGGGCAAGACCGGCAACCTCAACGCGTTCATCGTGCTCGGCGCACTGACCTCCCGCAGCATCGGCGAGGTCGGCACCACTACTTTCCGCCCACCGTATGCGCCCGTTTCCCTGGGCGCTCTCGCGGGTTACAGGAAAGACGAGTTCTACTCGCCGCGCCGCTACCTTCCCGCCCATGCCCTGCACGTCGAGCTGGGCGCCGCTTTCCAGGATTACGGCTGGCAGCGGCCCGATTGCTATCCCCGCGATGGGGAAAGCCACCTGCAGGCGATCCACCGCGAGGTCCGCGCGGTGCGCACGACGGCCGGAGTGTTCGACAACTCTCCGATCGGCAAGATCGAGGTTTACGGGCCAGACGCAGCAGACTTTCTCGAGCGCATCTATATCAATCGCGTGACCACCCTGGCGATCGGCCGGGCGCGCTACGGCCTGATGCTGAACGAAAATGGCGTGATCATCGACGACGGCGTGTTCACCCGCCTGGCGGAGGATCATTTCCTGGTCAACACCACGTCGGGAGGGGTCGCCCGGATTGCCGCGATGATGGAAGAGTGGCTGCAGTGCGAGTGGCCGCAACTGCGCGTGCTGATCGACGATGTCACCACACGGTGGGCCAATTTCACCATCGCCGGGCCGCGGGCGCGCGAGGTCGTCGCGGCACTCGGCACCCATGCCGATCTTTCGGCCACTTCGCTGCCCCATATGGCCGCAGCCTGCGGCACCGTGGCCGGCCTGGAGGCACGGATCGTTCGCGTCAGTTTCAGCGGCGAGGCGAGCTACGAGGTGAACATACCTGCACGGCAGGCGCCGGAGTTCCTGAGGGCGGCGCTCGAAACCGGGGCGCCGTTCGGCATCGAGCCCTACGGCGTCGAGGCATTGATGCTGCTGCGCCTCGAAAAGGGCTATCTCCATGTCGGATCGGATACCGATGGTTCCTCGACCCCCGACGACGTGGGCTGGGGCCACGTGGCCCGCGGCAAGGCCAGTGATTTCATCGGCCGTCGATCGCTTTCTCGTCCGGCCAACCTCGATCCGGAACGGAAACAACTGGTCGGCCTCGAACCGCTGGACCCGGCCCAGGAAGTGCGCCCCGGCGGCCACCTGCTGATCGGCACCGCCCGCCAGGCCCCGGCTGTCACCGACGGCTGGATCACCTCGGCCGCCTTCAGCCCGACCCTCGGGCGATACGTTGCGCTCGCAGTGCTCAGAGCCGGGCGGGCGAAAATGGGGGAAACCGTCACTGTCTGCGACGAGTCGAAACGTTATGAGATGCGCGTGGTATCCCCGGTGTTCTATGATCCCGACCACGAAAGACTGAAGAACTAAACCGTGCAAACCGCCACACAAACAGCCGTTCCCTCGCCGCCCCGGCAGCCCCGCCGGCCAGGCCGCTCGCTGAAACGCCCGACCCTCCGACTTGGCGAGGTGCCCGGCATCACCCTGCTGCGCCTGCACAGCCTCGAGGACCCCGCAAACCTCGGAAGCAGGCTGCGGGCTGATGCCATATCGCTGCCGCAGGAAACCAACGAGGTTGCGGGCGACGACCCCGCGGCAATTTGCACCCGTCCCGGTGAATGGCTGCTGCTGAGTGAGCAGGCTTCGCCGGAATCCTTACGGGCGCAGGTGAT
>JBFFUJ010000107.1:0-8189 GCA_041571375.1 Lysobacterales bacterium
CAGCCCGCCCAGCATCATCGGGTAAATGACCGCGTTCGGCCCGAGCGTGCCGGCCGCGAGGCTGCCGAGCAGCATCGTGGCAACCAGGGTCACAGCATAGGTTTCGAACAGGTCGGCCGCCATGCCGGCGCAGTCGCCGACGTTGTCGCCAACGTTGTCCGCGATGACGGCCGGGTTGCGCGGATCGTCCTCGGGAATGCCGGCCTCCACCTTGCCCACCAGGTCCGCGCCGACGTCCGCACCCTTGGTGAATATGCCACCGCCCAGTCGCGCGAAGATGGAAATCAACGAACCGCCGAACGCCAGACCCACCAGTGCGTGCAGCGTGGCGTCCTCACTGAAGCCCAGCGACTGCAGCGCGGCGAAATAGCCGGCCACGCCCAGCAGGCCCAGGCCCACCACCAGCATGCCGGTGATCGCGCCGCCACGAAACGCCACTTTAAGCGCGGGGCTGACGCCGTCGCGCGCCGCCTGCGCGGTGCGCACATTGGCGCGCACGGAGACGAACATCCCGATGTAGCCTGCGAGGGAAGAAAACGCCGCGCCAATCGCAAAGCCCACTGCGGTAGCCCAGTCCAGCGCCGCGCCAACCACGACGAACAGAACCGCACCCACCAGCCCGATCGTGCTGTACTGGCGGTTCATGTAGGCTTTCGCGCCTTCCTGCACGGCCGCTGCGATCTTCTGCATCTTTTCATTACCCGCGTCCTTGCCCAGGACCCAGGTCGTGGTCAGCAGGCCGTAGATCACGGCGACGATGGCCGCACCCAGAGCCAGCCACAGGGCCAGTTCATTAGTCATTTGGATCTCCTCAATAAACCCCGAAAAATTCTGTTTTGGCCGTACCGGCCAGGCGACCGGCCGACGGATTATCCGGCGGTGCGACGCCGCGTCCCGCCAAAGCCGCGGTATGGTATCAAACTTTCCCCTGTGGTGCTGCCCGGAATGAGGAAAAATTGTTCCAAATCAAGCGTCAAGGATGCGCTTGACCGTGGCCGTCGGCGAACCTGGCCCACTCGGGCCGGGCTCAGACGTCGAAAGCGGGCAGCTGCTGGCGCGCCAGCACTTTTTTCAGCCGCACGTACCGAGGCAGGCCGTCGGGCCCGTAGGGCGGATAGTCCTCCCCCCGGATCAGCGGCGCGAGGTAGCGCCGCGCCGCGGCCGTGATACCGAAACCGTCGGCCGAAATGTAGGCTTTGGGCATCTTCTTCTCGCGGTTGGCAACCCGCCCGAGCGTCGTCTCGCCAACGGTCCAACGATACGGGTTGTTGGAGACGCGCCGTATCACCGGCATCACCCCGCTCTTGCCGGCCAGGGCGAGGTCCACCGCCGCGGCGCCGACGGCATAGGCCTGCTCCACGTCCGTGGCCGAGGCGACATGACGCGCCGAGCGCTGCAGATAATCTGAAACGGCCCAGTGGTATTTGTAGCCCAGCTTCTGCTTGACGATCGAGGCCACAACCGGCGCCACGCCGCCCAGCTGGGCGTGTCCGAACGCATCCCGCGTGCCCGCGTCCGCCAGGAACTGTCCCTTGGGATTGCGCACCCCCTCCGAGACCACGACGGAACAGTAGCCATAGGTTTCCACCGCATGCCTGACTTTGCGCAGGAACTCGCGTTGTCGGAAAGGCACTTCCGGAAACAGGATCACGTGAGGCGGGTCCCCCTCCTTTTGCGCTGCCAGGCCGGCCGCCGCCGCGATCCACCCCGCGTGGCGCCCCATCACTTCCAGAATAAATACCTTGGTCGAACTCGAGGCCATCGATTCGACGTCCAGGCTGGCCTCGAGGATGGACACCGCCACGTACTTGGCCACGGAGCCGAAGCCCGGACAGTTGTCCGTCACCGGCAGATCGTTGTCGATGGTCTTCGGTATGCCGATGCACTGCACCGGAAAACCCATTTTCCTGCCGATCTGCGAAACCTTGTACGCCGTGTCGGCAGAATCACCGCCGCCGTTGTACATGAAATAGCCGATGTCGTGTGCGCGCAGCACCTCGATCAAACGCTCGTACTCGCGCCGGCTGTCCTCGATACTGCGGAGTTTGTAGCGACAGGAGCCGAAGGCCCCTCCGGGAGTGTGCCGCAGTGCGGCGATATCCGCCTTGCGCTCGCGGGAGGTGTCGATCAGTTCCTCGCGCAGGACACCGATAATGCCGTCCTGGCCGGCAAACACCCGGCCGATCCGGTCGCGATGCTTTGCCGCGGTTTCGATCACGCCGCAAGCGCTCGCGTTGATCACCGGCGTGACACCGCCGGACTGAGCGTAGAGAATGTTTTTTTTCATGCGCGATTCTGCTCCTTGCAAAGCCGATCGTGTTGCGTTGACTTGACCTGACCGAGGGGTTAGCGTTTGCGTATTCTAGTGGACAGGAACCGTCAGATGCGAATTGTCATGCTCGGTGCGCCGGGCTCGGGTAAGGGCACGCAGGCGGCGCTGCTCGTCGAGGCGCTGGATCTCCCCCACATATCCACGGGCGAACTCCTACGCGCCGCGGTCAAAGCGGGCACCCTTCTCGGTCAGAAGGCCAAGGAGGTCATGGACCGGGGCGAACTGGTGTCGGATGAAATCATGCTCGGATTGATCGAAGAGCGCCTCTCAGAAGATGACGCCAAGACCGGCTTCATCCTCGATGGCTTTCCGCGCAACCTGGTTCAGGCCGAGGCCCTCGACGAGATGCTGGAGCGCATCGGCCAACCGGTTAACGAAGCACTGCAGATCGATGTGGATGCCGAAATGGTCATCCAGCGTATTGCCAAACGAGCCGCCGAGGAGGGACGCAGCGACGACAGCGAGAAGGTCGCGCGAAAGCGCATGAAGGTTTACCAAGAACAGACCGCTCCGGTGGTCGATTACTATGCCCGTAAGGGCCTCTTGTCGCGCGTGCTCGGCCATGGAACGGTCGACGAAGTGTTCCAGCGCATCAGGGGCGTGCTGCGAATCCGCGCCAATTGATTCGTCCCCTTTTCGAGATGCTGCGGCTGCGGTCAGGACCGCAGGACCTGCCGAGCGGTTCGCGGTTCGCGATCTCGCTGGCCGCCGCGTGGCTCGCGCTGGGGCTGCTGACCAGCCGGGCCTTGAACGAGCCCGACGCGTTGCCGCGCAGTCTCCTGCCCCTCCTGGTCCAGCTCGGCGCCGTCGTTGTGCTGCTGAACACACGCCGCCTCGGCACGCGAATTCCCCAGACGATCAGTGCCCTGGCCGGAACCGGTATCATCCTGGGTCTGCTCGCCCTGCCCCTGCTGCTTGGCTTTGACGCAAGCCGGCCCCAGCCAGGATTGGCGCTTGCCTACCTCGGGCTGTTCCTGTGGAGCCTGGCGGTCGATGGCCATATTTACCGGCACGCCTTGTCGATTACAATGGGCCTTGGTGTTCTCGTAGCGGTCCTCATTTTCGGGGCAAACTTGATCATCATGCGGGTCGCTTTTGGCTAGGAGAACCATGCACATCCACATCCTTGGCGCCTGCGGGACCTTCATGGGCGGGCTGGCCCTCCTGGCCCGCCATGCCGGGCACAAGGTCACCGGGCAGGATCGCCAGACGTACCCGCCCATGAGCAACCAGCTGGCTGCCGCGGGCATCGAACTCCACGAAGGTTACGACTCGGCGCAATTGGACCCCGCTCCCGACCTGGTATTGGTCGGCAATGCACTCAGCCGCGGCAATGCGGCGGTGGAGCAGGTGCTTAACAGCGGCATCCCCTACACCTCGGGGCCACGTTGGCTGGGCGAGAATTACCTGCGTGGCAAGCCGGTCATTGCGGTGGCGGGAACGCACGGCAAAACCACCACCTCCAGCATGCTGGCCTGGATCCTCGAGCATGACGGGCATGCGCCAGGCTTTCTGATCGGGGGCGTGCCGGTCGATTTCGGCCAGTCGGCCCGCGACGGGTCCGGGTTTTTCGTGGTCGAGGCCGACGAGTACGACACGGCCTTTTTCGACAAACGCGCCAAATTCGTGCACTACCGCCCCAGCATCGCCGTGCTGAACAACCTGGAGTTCGACCATGCTGACATCTATGAAGATGTCAAAGCGATCCAGACCCAGTTTCACCATTTCGTCAGAACCATTCCGGGCAAAGGGACCATCATCAGCAACGGGCGCGACGCGCGCCTCGAGGCCGTGCTCGAGCGGGGTTGCTGGAGCCGCCTGGAACGCTTTTCCGAGGACGAAGGCATGGATTGGCAGGTGAGCCTGATCAAGCCCGATGGAAGCGAACTGGAGTTTTTTCACGGAGGCCGGAGCGTGGGCACCCTGCGCTGGAGCCACGGCGGGCGACATAATGCACTCAACGCCTGTGCCGCCCTGGCCGCCAGCGCAGCCGCCGGCGTGGACCCCGGGACCGCACTGGATGCGCTCGAACTATTCCGGGGAGTCAAGCGGCGCATGGAGCTGATCGGCCGCTTTGACGACATCCAGGTTTATGACGATTTCGCCCATCATCCGACGGCGATCCGGCTGACGCTGGAGGGCCTGCGCCGTCGCGTCGGCAACGCTCGCGTGCTGGTCGCTCTGGAGCCGCGTAGCAATACCATGCGGGCCGGCGTGCACATCGCAGAACTCGGCCCCGCCCTGATGGCCGCAGACCGCATATGGCTGCTGGCGGGAGAAGGTATCGACTGGGACCCACAGGAGGCCCTGGCGCCCCTTGACGGAAGAGGGCGGGTCGTGATCCGTAGCGATGACCTCCTCGCCCAGATGCTGGATGCGGTCCGGCCGGGCGATCACGTCGTTTTCATGAGCAACGGCGGTTTCGACACGGTCCCGCTGCGCTTCAGCCAGGCTCTGGAGGACCATGAGCAGCATTGACATACCGCTGTTTCCACTGCGGACCGTGCTGTTCCCCGGCGGCTTCCTTCCGCTGCGAATTTTCGAACAGCGGTATCTGACGATGATTCGGGATTGCGCCAGTGCGGACACCGGCTTCGGCGTGTGCCTGATCCGGGAAGGCACTGAGGCCGACTCGGAAGTGAAAACCGCGGGCATCGGCACGCATGCGCGCATCGTCGATTGGTATACGCTGGAGGATGGGCTGCTCGGCGTCTCGGCCACCGGCACGGTTCGTTTCCGCACCGAGGAAACCTGGCGCCAGGACAACGGCCTGATCCGGGCCCGCGTTCAATTCCTGCCGGAACCGCCGGCGTGCCCGCTGCCCGAAGCCTATGCCCTGCTGGCGGACGTGCTGGGTCGTTTCATGGAGAAGGTCGGGCACCACTACCCTTCCTGGTCGGAGGAGAACCTGGGGGATGCCGTGTGGGTCGGATACCGCCTGGCAGAACTGCTGCCGTTGAGCGGTGTCGAGAAGCAGCACCTGCTGGAATTGTCCGATCCGATTGAACGGCTGCAAAGCCTGGTCGACGTCCTGCCGCGTTTTCAGTCCGGCTGATCGACCTCCGTGCCGCTGGGGGGTTCGCGCAGCAGCAACAGGCCGTCGGCCACGACCCGGCGGTCCAGGCCCGCCAGTTGGGCCTGGATCGGCCGCTGCCACTCCTCGCTCATCGGAACGGCTTTCCAGTAACTGAACAGGCCGAAGCGCTGGACCAGGACCTCCTCGGACAATTGGCCGAGATAAAGCACCTGCCCTCCCGGGTCCAGACGCACGCCCGAATCCCACAGGCGGATCGTCAGGAGGCGCCCTTCCGGCGCGATGTTCCTGCGCAGCAGCAATGCTTCGGACCGCCCGAGGTACGCGCGGCCCAGCAGCGACAGCGTGGCCTCGTCAGGCTCCGGATTGAGGGCCTGCAAAACCCAGCGCCAGTCGGAACCCGATACCGCCTGCCATCCGGCATTCGCCAACAGCTCTGTCAATCTCTCCGGAGACACCGCCAACTGCGCGTCGAAGGTTCGCGACGCCACCGACTTGAGCCGCGTCCGTTCCCTGGGCAGAGTTTGCCAGGCGGAGTCCCACCAGGCTTGCCGGTCGACGAGCCGCAGCGTGGACGGCGTTTCCAGCGCAGTCAACTCTTCGGCATGATGTTCGTGCACCTGCCAGGCAAACAACCCAAAAAAGGACAGGTAGAAGATCAGGCTCGCCGTCGCTCCCGAAAACCGTCGGAATGCACGCTGCCGGTAGGCAATACCCACGATGCCGGTCCAGGCGAGACCGAGGGTGATGCCCGTCAATGCGCCGCTCAACCATTCACGGCCGAGGTACAGGCGCGCCAGCGCCAGCAGCATCACGACCAGGGCGGCGACCAGATAGGGCCACTGCCGGTGTTTTCTCGGCAACTCGCGAGCTTCCATGACCGCGAAAAAGGTCAGGGTCACCGTGGCCAGGCTCATCGCAGCGCTCGGACTGCGCAAGGCATGACCGGCGATTTCGAGCACCTCCGGCGCCGAACGCAGGGCCCAGGACAGCAGGACGTGCAGAACGTAGCCGCCACCGATCGCTACCAGCCAATGCGCGGCCGCCATGTAACGGCCCGCACCCAGCAGCCACAGCAACAGAGCCATTGCCGAGAAAATGGAAACCGGCCAGCGTGACAACTGGTCGATGGCGACCATGACGGGGTCTGCCAGGTGATTGCGCAGGGACAAGGCCAGTGCCTGCGTCGCCTGATCCAGCATCCGGGGCTGATCCGAGAACGGTGACAGCAACAGCAGCACCATGAGGCCCCAGAACAACAGCACCAGCAGTATTCCCAGCATGGTCACCGACAGGGCATCGCCGCTCGAGGGGTCGAGCAGCGGCCCGGCAACCCGGCCCAGCACCGGGTGACGGCGACTCCAGCGAATGGCGTGCCGTAGCCAGCGGGCGGAGCGCGTTGCGAGCGGCTCGTAAATGGCGCGGATCAGCAACCAGGTCAGCCAAAGGACCGCCAGCAGGATCACCAGCATCATCGTCAGGCGCCCGGTATACTCGGAAGCCACTTCGAGCGAGGCGCCGAACAGCATTCCCGGCAGCAGGAACGACGGCGCCCAAGTAATGCAGGCGGTGATGTCGACGGCCAGAAAACGTGAGGGGCTCATCCCCATCATCCCGCCCACTGCCGGAATGATCGGCCGCAACGGACCGATGAAGCGACCGGCAACCACACTTTTGTTGCCGTGGGCGTGGAAAAAACGCGTGCCGCGCTCCATCACACCCGGGTAGCGGGAGAACGGCCAGATGTCCAGCAGATGACCCCGAAACCGATGGCCCAGCGCATAACTCAGCGAATCACCGAGAAACGCACCCGAGGACGCGGCGATCCAGACCGGGATCAGTTCGAGCAGGCCGAGGCCGATCAAGGTGCCGATGCCAAACAGGATCATGATGCCCGGCAGAAGCAGACCGATCAGCACCAGCGACTCGAAAAAAGAGACCAGAAAAACTATGGCCACGCCCCACCCCGGATGGGCGTTGAGCCAGGTCAGCAATTCGTGTGTCCAGCCGCTATCCACTGCTGGCTATAATACGGCAATGACTTCCCCGGAGTCCTGATGTGAGCACAAGTCTGAAAGGAAAAACGCTCTTCATTACCGGAGCTTCACGAGGCATCGGCAAAGCCATCGGTTTGCGCGCGGCGCGCGACGGCGCCAACGTCGTGGTGGCGGCCAAAACCTACCGCAAACATCCGAGTCTTCCCGGGACGATCCATTCCGCCGCCGAGGAAATCGAGGCCGCGGGTGGTCGGGCGCTGCCGGTCCGCATGGATGTGCGGGATGAGCATGCGGTCGAGCGCGCGGTGGAACAGTCGGTACGGCATTTCGGCGGCCTCGACATCCTGGTCAACAATGCCAGCGCGATCATGCTCATGGGAACGGAAGAATTGCCGCAGAAGCGATTCGACCTGATGTTCGGAGTCAATGTGCGCGGCACCTATGTCGTGACGCGCGCCTGCCTGCCGCATCTGCGCAAGGCCGGCAACCCTCACGTGTTGAATCTGTCACCGCCGCTGAACCTCAACCCGATCTGGTTCAGGGATCATGTCGCGTACACCATGGCCAAATACGCCATGAGCATGTGCGTGCTGGGCATGGCGGAGGAGTTCCGCGAGACCGGAATCGCCTTCAATGCGCTGTGGCCGCGCACCGTCATCGATACCGCCGCAATCAGCATACTCGGTGACGCCGTGCAGCCGGAAAACTGCCGTTCCCCCGAAATCATGGCCGATGCCGCCCATGCCATCCTGTGCCAGGATGCCCGGCGCTGCACGGGCCATTTCTACCTGGACGAGGAAGTGCTTCGGGCGACCGGGATGCGGAA
>JBFFUJ010000108.1:0-8148 GCA_041571375.1 Lysobacterales bacterium
AAACCCCGGCGGTAGATCTCCAGTGCCCCGCCGCGCCTCCGGTAAGTGCCCGGGCGGCTCAGCGTATCGCCACGGCGATAACCGGCGGCGCGCAGCTCCATTTCGAGGTCGTCCCGGCCGACGGGCGCGCCGGCATAGAGATCGACGGCCCGGGCATAGACGCGGCTCGGCAGGTCCCACTTGCGACCCTCGAACTCTGTGACGACCAGGTGGTTCAGATAGAGGATCCAGGGCAGCAGCAGACCGGCCGCAATGCCCAGTGCGAGCAACGCGGCGCGCCAGAGACGCCGGCGCCAGCGTCTGCCGCCCGCCGGGCCGGCTTTTCGGCTGCGAACCTGTGACCACTTCTTCGTCCTGCTACGACCCATCGCAATCCGTCGCTCTGCTTTCCCTGCGGGTGACATTACCCGATGCTTTGACCATAATGGGTGGATTTCGTCCTGAACGCATCCTTATGGCCACTCCCTCCCCCGATCAAGAGAGTACGCTCAGGCCGCCAAACGGCAAGCCCCTGGGCCAGATACTACTCGATCGGTCACGCCAGGAACGCGACGGCAACAGCCTGATACTGAAGCAGGGCTTGACTCTCTCCGAGCCGGTTGAGGCGGCCTTGCGGGCACTGCTGGAGCAGCTGCAGGCGAAAATCGAGGGGCCGCTGGTGCTTTCCCTCATCAGCAACGCTGCGCCGCAATTCAATCCCTGGTCGGGGATCGAATCCGGGCCGGAAACCCCGTCGGCCGAAGCGCTGGAATCGCTGATACGCCTGCTGGGGCCCGGATTGGTGCACGAGTGGTCGAGCTGGCCCGATCACTGCGCGCTGCTGTCGTCTTCCGCGCAGGAAATCCTGGCGGATCCGGCCGTCAACCGGGACAACGCGATGGATCGCCTCCGGTCGGCAGGCGGACGTGTTCTGGTAGCGGACAGCCTGTATGCGCACGATTCCGGAGCACCCCTGTTTGATCGGCGTAGCCTCGAGCCGCATGAGGAGCGCAAGCCAACTCCCTGGGGTGTCCTGACTCAAAGACTGGAGAACTGGCTCCGCGAAACCCCGTCTGCGTCGGATGCAGCCTGCCTGGAAGACCTGCGGCGGGCAAGCCAGGAGCGGGTGCCGAAAACGCTGCACGTGACACACAACTGGGGCGGCGGCGTTGCCCGCTGGGTCGAATCGTTCATTCAGGCGGACCGCGACGGGATCAATTTTCAGTTACGCGCGGAAGGGCCCCAGTCGAGCGAGGGCTGCGGACAACGTCTTTCGCTCTACCTGGAAACGCAGCTGGACGCACCGGTCGCCAGCTGGTGGCTGCAACCGGCAATCCAGTCCAGCGTGGATCGGCAGCGGGCGTACCGCGCCATACTGAGGGATGTCACGACGCGCTACGGCATCGGCCGGGTCATCGTTTCCTCGCTGGTAGGGCACAGCCTCGACGCGCTCGCCACCGGGCTGCCCACGGTGCAGGTGTTACACGACTTCTATCCCTGCTGGCCTTTGCTGGACGTGCATCCTGCTCGCTACCTGCAGGAGGGCCGCGCAGTGGATCTGGCTGCGGCATTCCAGGATCACCCGCTGTTGCCGGCTTTCCGCGACCGCGACGCGGACAGCTGGCGGGCATTGGGCGAGCGATGGCGAGAAATGTGCACTCACTGGGGCGTTCGGCTGGTGGCGCCAAGCCGCTCCGTGGTCGACCTGTTGCACCGGCTGGACCCTGCATGGACTGCAGAAAACATCGAGGTCATACCGCACGGCTTGCCGCCGCTGCCGGGGTCGGGCGAGGTCAGGCCGCGTCAGCGGGAAGACGGTCGACTGCGGCTCGTCGTGCCCGGCCGTATGCTGGAAGGCAAGGGCCAGCGCCTGCTGCTGGATGCCCTGCCCGGGCTGAGCCAGTGCGCTCGCGTGTGTCTGCTGGGCGCCGGCCAACACGGCAAGGCATTTTTCGGCCGCAAGGATGTCGACGTCATCGTCGAGTACCAGCGCGACAATCTGCGCGAGGTGCTCGGAACGGTCGGGCCGCACGTGGCCGCATTGCTGTCGATCGTGCCGGAGACGTTCAGTTACACGCTGTCCGAGATGCAGCAACTGAGGATTCCGGTCATCGCGACCCGCGTCGGCAGCCTCGCCGAGCGCATTGCCGATGGCGAGACCGGATGGTTGATCGAACCCGACCCCGCAGCCCTGGTAGCCCGGCTACGGCATCTGGCCGGCGCGCCCGAAGAAATCGAAAAAGTGCGCGAACGCCTGCGGACCTTCGACCTCGGCGACGCCCGGGCGATGGTCACGCGCTACGGGGCGATCGCTCAGCCGCGCCCCGCCGCGCAGGCCATAGGCAGCGTGGCGGACACCGCCAGCGATCAGGTTGCGGCGTTGGCCTTCCAGGTTGTCGAGCATTCCCGGGAGTTGCGTCGACTGCAGCGCGAAACCGGCGAACTGCAGGACGAGGTGGAGAAGCGAACCGCCTGGGCGGAAGAGCGGGAACGCGCGCGGCAGGCCGAAGAAGATCGGCGCATCAAATGGGTGTCGGCGCTGGAAACACAGCTGGACGACACCAACCGGGCGCTGCAGCAGGAATTGGAGGAACACGCGGCCACGACCACTGAACTGCAGCGGGTAGGGCTTCTCCACCAGCAGCTCAAGGGCGAACATGAGCGGCTCCGGAATGAACACGACTGGGTTCTGGCCACCCGCTCCTGGCGTCTGACGCGACCCTTCCGTGCGGCCGGGCGGATGGCGGCGAACCTCCGGCAGGCGGGGGCGTGGAATCCGCTGCGGTGGCCCTTGCTGCTTGCACAGGCGACGCGGACTGTCCGCACCCGGGGCTTGCGCGGCGCCCTGCTCCGGGCCCAGAGGACTCAGGCCCAAGGCACGCCACCGGCCATTTATGCGGCCCTCGTGAAGCCCGTCGGCGAAATCGAGGCGCCCTCCGCCTTCCCGCTGCTCGACAGCCCCGATGTGTCCATCGTGATACCCGTGCACGGTAAGTGGGCCTACACGGCGGGCTGCCTGAGATCGCTGGCAGACGTTTCGTGCGAGGCCAGTTTCGAAGTCATCGTGGTCGACGACCGTTCGGATGACGAGACCGCCGAAGAGCTTGCCAGGATCGAGGGCCTGGTCTGCATCCACAACGAGCAGAACCTGGGCTTCGTCGGCAGCTGCAACCGCGGAGCCGGACAGGCACGCGGCCGTTACCTGGTTTTCCTGAACAACGACACGCAGGTGCTGGACGGCTGGCTGGATGCACTGATCGAAACCTTCGAGCAACATCCGGAATGCGGATTGGCCGGGGCGCGTCTCCTTTACCCCGACGGCAGGCTGCAGGAGGCGGGGGGCATCATATTCCGCGACGGGTCGGGCTGGAACTACGGCAGGTATGACGCTCCCGATCGGCCGGAATACCTGTTTGCCAGGGAAGTGGACTATTGTTCCGGCGCGTGCATCATGCTGCCCAGCGATGTCTGTCGTGAGCTGGGCGGGTTCGACATGCAGTATGCACCCGCATATTACGAGGACACCGATCTGGCCTTCCGCGTGAGGGCCCTGGGACTGCAGGTCAGGATCCAGCCCCTGGCCAACATCGTTCACCACGAGGGGGTGACATCGGGCACCGATACCGGCAGCGGCACCAAGCGGTTCCAGTCGATCAACCGCGAGAAATTCCTCCAGCGCTGGCAGGCCGAGCTGGAGGATCACCCGCCGCCAGTAGTCGATCCCGACAACCGGAGCGAAATCCGCCGGGCCCGTGACCACGGGCTGAAGGGACGGGTGCTGGTCGTGGACGCCTACACGCCGGAGCCGGACCAGGACTCCGGCAGCCTTCGCCTGCGCTACCTGATGGACTGCCTGCTCGACCTCGGCTACGGCGTGACTTTTCTCCCGGACAACCGGGGCTACGCTGGCCGCTACACGCAGGAACTGCAGGCTGCCGGCATCGAAGCGCTGTACGATCCCTGGGTCAGGTCGCTGCAGGGCTTCTTCAGTGAGAGAGGCCCGGAGTTCGATTTCGTGATGATCAGCCGGCACTACGTCGCCAGCCGCTACCTGGCGCTGCTGCGGAAACATTGCCCGGATGCCCGTTTCATTTTCGATACGGTCGATCTGCACTACCTGCGCGAGGAAAGGCTCGCCGAACTGGAGCAGAGTCTCTCCCTGAAGCGCAGCGCGGCGCAGACGCGGCGGTCGGAGCTGGGTGTCATCGAAGCGGCAGACGTCACCCTGGTGGTCAGCCCGGTCGAGCAGGCCGTTCTGAGGGAGGCCGCGCCGGACGCCCGGGTATGCGTCATCTCGAACGTCCACGAGGTCGTCGGCAGCCGTCGTCCGCATGCCGAGCGCAAAGATATTTTCTTTGTCGGCGGCTATCAGCATCCGCCCAACATCGACGCCGTCCAGTGGTTCGTGGGCAGCGTCTGGCCCCTGATCCGGGAACAGCTGCCGGACGTCGTCTTCCACCTCATCGGCAGCAAGGCGCCGGAACAGGTCCGGGCGTTGCACGGGGGCGGTGTGAAATTTCACGGTTACGTCGAGGACCTGGATCCCTTCCTCGACGGCTGCCGCATCGCGGTTGCGCCCCTGCGCTACGGGGCCGGCATCAAAGGCAAGGTAAACCTCAGCATGAGCCGCGGCCAACCGGTAGTGGCCACTCCGACGGCAGTGGAGGGCATGTTCGTGAAACCGGGGCAGGACGTGCTGGTCGCGGAGACCGCGGAGGAATTCGCCGCCTCCGTCGTTCGTCTCTACGGTGACGAGGACCTGTGGAACCGCATCTCGACGATGGGGCTGGAGAACGTAGAGCGCTACTTCTCCGTGGAGACCGCGCGGCTCGGGCTGCAGGAACTGCTCGATTCGCTCCGTTGACGCGCCTGATCAACCGCCGGGCCGAAGGCGCCGTGCTTCGATCACGTTGTTGACGCTGCCCAGGCGGCTGAGCAACTCGCTGAGCTGCTCGTAGTCGCGGACCCGCACCTTGAGCCGTATCGTGACCTCGTCGACCATTTCGTCCAGCTTGCTGCTGATGTCCGTCACCTGTGTGTCGGAAGTTGACAGCACAGTCGAAATGTCGCGAATCAGATCGCGCCGGTCGAAGGCCCGGACGAGCAACTGCACGGAGTAGCTGGTCGCCGGCCGGGCGCCCCAGTGGACCTGCAGCAGCCGCGGGCTGTTCTCCGCCCGCCAGTGCACGACCTGCCGGCAGTCTTCGCGGTGGATGGTGACGCCGCGCCCCCGGGTGATGTAACCCACCACCGGATCGCCCGGGATGGGATGGCAGCACCTGGCCATGGCCGTCATCAGGTTGCCGACGCCCTCGATCACCACGTCGTCGCGCCGCGTGTCGCGTGCCTCGCGCTGCCTCGCCGGCGCGCGGGAAAGCAGGTCTTCGGCCTGGGGAGCCGCGCTCGCGGCCCGCATCCTCTCGAGCGCGTTGAATACCTGGCCGGTCGTGAGGTCACCGTTGCCGATCGCGACGTAGAGATCGTCGACGGTCTGCACTTTAAGGCGCTTGAGCACCGGCTCCAGGCCGTTCAGGTCCGTGCTCATGCGCCTGGCTTCGGCTTCGAGCGCCTCCTTGCCGGCCCGCAGGTTATCGTCACGACTCTCTCGCTTGAACCACTGGCGGACCTTGGATCGGGCTCTCGCACCGTTGATGTAGCCCAGCTTCGGGTTGAGCCAGTCGCGACTCGGATTGGGGTGCTTGGAGGTCAGAATCTCCACCCGGTCTCCGGTCGCCACGGCATGGGTCAGCGGGACGATCCGCCCGTTGACCTTGGCGCCGCGGCAGCGGTGCCCGACCTCGGTGTGAACCTGGTAGGCGAAATCCAGGACCGTCGAGCCAGCCGCCAGGTCGATCACCTGACCGCGAGGCGTCAATACGTACACGCGGTCTTCGGAGGTGACGGAACGGAAGCTGTCGAGCAGGCTCTGATCATCCAGTTCCTCGTCGGATGAGTCGAGCAACTGGCGCATGATGGCGATCTTCGCGTCGAACGCGGGATCCGTAGGGCCGCCCTCCTTGTAGCGCCAGTGTGCCGCGACACCAAGCTCCGCGTGCTGATGCATCTCCTGCGTGCGGATCTGGATCTCGACCGCCTTCCCTTCCCGATTCGCCACGGCCGTGTGCAGGGACTGGTAGTTGTTGCCCTTGGGCGTCGTGATGTAATCGTCGAACTCGCCGGGAATGGGTTGCCACAGCGTGTGCACCAGACCCAGTGCGCTGTAACAGGACGGCAGATCGTCGACCAGCACCCGCACGGCACGCACGTCGAACAGCTGGTGAAAATCCAGTCCCTTGCGCTGCATCTTCTTCCAAATACTGTAGATGTGCTTGGGCCGGCCCCTGACCTCGGCGCGCACACCGGCCTGCTTCAGGGCCGCCGACAATTTCTCCATGAACGCGACGATGAACCGTTCCCGCTCCGTCCGGTGTTCCGCCACGAGATCGGCAATTTTGCGGTACTGCAAGGGGTCGAGGTAACGAAAGGCCCGGTCCTCCAGCTCCCATTTCAGCTGCCAGATGCCCAGACGGTTGGCCAGCGGAGCGTGAATCATCATGGTCTCGCGGGCCAGGGCCTCGGCTTGCGGGCTGTCCTCCTCGGCCCTTCGCATCAGGACCAACTGCCAGGCCAGATCCACGAGCACCACGCGCACGTCCCGCACCAGCGCGAGCAGCAGGCGACGCAGCCCCTCGGCGCTTCGCTTCGTTGAACTGAGCGTCTGGTCTGATTCGAAATGTTTCAGCTTGCTCAGCTCGGCCAGCTGCTGCCGGACCTCGGCCGGCAGGTGCCCGCCCACCGTGCTCAGGTCGTGCCCGCTGCTGCCCGCGACATGCAACATGGCGCAACTGATTGTGATCGGGTCGGCCGACAATCCTTCCAGCACCTGCAGCAATTCCAGCATCATGTCGATGGAAGCGGCGTCGAGCAGCCTTTGCTCGAACAGCTGGTCGAGCAACTTGACGCAAAGCTCCGAGCCGGCGCCGGCGCGCTCGCGGTAACCCTGCACCCAGCGCTCGAGCTCGCTGCGGCTGTGGCGCGGCGCGCGGGCGCGCCCGCCGGCGTTGGCGACTTTTTCTGCTGCAGTGACCATCAGACCCTATAGTGTATCAATAACCGACCTCGGACCACGCCTCGGCCAGCCGCTTGGCGGAGACCTTGACCGGCGTACCGAGGCGCTGCGCGAACAGCGACACGCGGAATTCGTGAACCAGCCAGCGGAAGGAATCGAGTGCCTCGTCGTACTCGCGACCCGACTGCAGTGCCTGCTGGTACCTGTCCCACCAGGGAGCGACCTGGTCCTGGCGCTGCGCGTCGCGCCGGGGATCCCGTTCGAGTTGGGCCAGTCGCTCCTCGATCGCACGCAGGTAGCGCGGGTAGTGTGCCAGCCTGCCCACCTCGAGCTCTGTCAGGAATCCCGCATACCGGAGGTCCTCAATCTGCGACCTGAGGTCTTCGGCCACCCGCGGACGCCCGGTTTCGAAGGTTCCACCCATGGCACGCTGAACCCGGCCAAACAGCGAGAGGCTTTCGCCGACCTCGGCGGAGCGGACGACGAACACCCTGCCGATCCGCGACCGCACGGCCCCGACAAGATCATCAAAGGACACGCGATCACGCACGTCGTCGAACCCACCGTTCAGCTCCTCGGCCGCCGTGTCCATCAGGCAGCGCCAGAAAAGGTCATCGACCAGTTCCCCGGCACTGCCGACGCGGGCCCAGGCATGCAGCGCGTCGCGCCCCAGGCCGTGATGCGTCCTCAGGTACCTCGACTTGTCTGAGAGCTGCAGCGCCAGCAGTCGGATCACCCCGGCCTCGTGCGCTGCCGACGCCTCCTCCGGGGTCTCGAACAAACGCAGCCCGACCCCCTGCCCCTGATCGACCAGGGCCGGCCAGGCGGGCACATCCTCCATCGTAGCGACCCGTAGCGGCAATTCGCCGAAATTCCACTCCGTCGCCATATCCAGGCGGTACGCGGCGCCCTGCCGGTCCATGAAGCGCTGCCGGGCCTGCTTGCCGAGGGCCGCCTGCAGTTCGGATAGATCGCGCCCCGTGGCCAGCACGTCGCCGTCCGGGCCCAGCACTTCGATGAGGAATCGGAAATGGGCCGGGATTGCCGACTCGTCCAGGTCCTCGGGGGCGATCTCGAGGCCCGTCAATCCGGAGAGTTCC
>JBFFUJ010000109.1:0-8128 GCA_041571375.1 Lysobacterales bacterium
CCGATACTGGCCATGTTGACCAGCGGGAAGGGGTTCAGAAAGACGTCCCCGTCCCGGAAGCGCACGCAGTCGAACGTGGCGTAGGCGCTGGTCAGCCACATGTTGTGGCTCCGCGGCACGCCCTTGGGCTGGCCCGTGGTACCGGAGGTCCAGCAGATGGTGAACACGTCGTTGGCCGAGACGGCGATCGAATCGCGGTAACGCCCGAAGGCTTCCCGCGCCTCCGCGGTAACCGATTCGCTGTCGAGCGGAATCGCCCCCCCGGGAACCGGGGCCTCCCTGCCCAGCGCGAACACGCTGCAACCGTCCTGGAAAGCGTCCGCGCGGCCCGCCGCGAGCCCGCCGCCCTTGAACTCATTCAGCGTGATGAATGCCCTAGGATTCAGCTCCCCGCTGATTTTTCCGAGCTCGTGCAGTCCGTACTGGACCGGTGCCGGGCTGAGTATGACCCCGAGTTTCGCCGCCGCCACGTACAGCAGCGCGAGCTCCACGATATTCGGCAGTTGCACCACCACGATGTCGTCCTGGCCGATGCCGTTGGCGTGCAGCTGCGCGGCCATGTTCTCGACCCGCTGGGCCGCCTCCGCAAAAGTCAGCCGCTGGGCGTCGGTGCCAGCGAATTCGCTGCGGTTGAACTGGTCGACGAGAGCCAACCGGTCCGGACAGGCCTCCACGGCGCCGTCGAATACCGTAGCCAGTGTCTCCTCTCCCCACCATCCCCGGTGGGTGAAGTCCTCTATGCGTTCCGGGGGTGTCGTGCGCATTGCCCGATCCTGTCATTGCCGCGGCGGCCCGCTGGCCGAAAGACGGAATTAGTTCGCGGGCCTGAAGGAAGCTCGATGGCTTGCATAACTGGACGAAACATAGCATGCCACCTGGGCGAACTCAATTGCGGCACTGCAGCGCCGAACACCCCGTGAACGGTGCGCGGGCAGTCCCGCATTGACCCGGACCGGCTTGCTGTCTTTTACTTGGAGGTCACCACCAGCTGTTCTTCAATCCGGGAGGACCATCGCATGACATACCGAGTAATCCAGTGGGCAACGGGCGCGATGGGCAAAACCTGCCTGCGCTCGGTGCTCGATCACCCGGACCTGGAGCTCGTCGGGCTCTACGTGTACGGCGGATCCAAGGACGGAATGGACGCCGGTGACATCGCCCGGCGGCCGGCAACCGGGGTCAGGGCCACACGGGAGATCGGGGACATCCTCTCCCTGGACGCGGACGTGGTGCTCCACTGCCCCCTCCTGCAATTCCCCTACACGGCGCATGACACAGACGTCTGTCGCCTGCTGGAATCCGGCAAGAACGTCATATCCATCAACAACTACTTCCACCCCGCCAGCCTGGGTCAGGACTACGCGGCCGGCCTGGCCGCGGCCTGCGAACGCGGCGGCGCGACACTGTGCGGAACCGGTCTCAACCCGGGCTTCGCCATGGAACGGATCGCCGCGGCCGCGACCGGCGTCTGCCTGGACCTCGACAGGATCATTTGCCGCGAGGTGTACGACTGCCTCGAAATGCCGAATGCAAATTACGTGTTCGACGTGATGGGCATGGGTTCCCCCCCGGACGCCCTGGACCTGGAACACGGGCCGCTGGCGCAGCTGTTCGGGGACATGTACCGCCAGTGCGTCGGCGGCCTGGCACAGCGACTGGGTCTGGCGCTGGACGCCATCGAGGCCGACCACCGCCTGACGCTGGCGCCGCAGGACATCGAGGCGCGCGCGGGGGTCATACCGGCCGGCACGGTGGCTGCAACCCATTGGCAACTGCACGGCATTCGCGAGGGCCGGCCGCTGATCAGCCACTCGGTCAACTGGGTGATGGGCCGGGACCTGCCCGGTTGTCGGAACGCCAATCACTGGGAGATTTCCGTCCGGGGCCGGCCGGGGCTCGACATCACGATGAACCTCGTCGAGGCAACTGACGCCTCGGTCAGGACCAAGGCCGTCCAGTACGGCGTCGCAGGGATGGTCACCCAGGCGATCCCGCTGGTCTGTGACGCTCCACCCGGGCTGTTTGAATTCCCGGGTCCCCCCGCCTACACGCCCCGGCTGGAGCCGGCTGCCGCGGGACCGTCTCTGTGATGCCGCCGGGCCCGGCACGCTGCACCTTGCCAAGCCTCGCCTGCGCTGTTAGCTTTCATAACAGGACTCGAGGTAATTGGTATCTGATCCGACCGTCGCCAGGGCCCGTCGCAAGACGCGGCCGGACGGCGCGCGATGGAGAATCGTCACGGTGACCGCGGAAACGCATCAAATCGACCTGGAAGCCACCCCTTACCGCGAGGTGGAATTTCCTCTGCTGCGCATGGAGAAGACCGTGCGGCCCGATGGTGTGGTCATGCTGCGCTCGCGCGACGCTCTGCCCGAATTCGATCCCGTGCTCGTGCGGGCCGTGCTCCAACAGGTCGACTTGCAGCCCGCCAAGACGCTGTACGCAAAGCGTTCGGAGGAGCCCGACGGCAGCCGGGGCGACTGGCTGCACCAGACATTCGGCGAAACGGCCCAGCGCCTCCGGTCCATTGGCCAATGGTTTCTGAATCAAGGCTTCGGCCCCGACGACCCCCTGCTGATCCTGTCAGGCAACTCGATCGCCCATGCGACCATTCGCTTCGGCGCGATGGCGGCCGGTATCCCGGCCTGCCCGATCAGCCCCAACTACGCTTTGTTCGGCGGTCGCTACGAGCGGCTCAGGCACGTACTCGACCTGATCAATCCCCGAGTGGTGTTTGCCGAATCAGGCGCCCTCTTCGCCGACGCGCTGCAGGCCATCGATCTTGGCGGGCGAACCGTGATCTCCTGCCAGCCGGAGAAGATCGCGGCCGACGCCGTTTCATACGACTCGGTCTGCGCGACTGAAGCGGGGACGGGGATCGACTCCCGGATCCGATCGTCAGATCCCGATGCACACGCGCTGTACATGCTGACCTCGGGCTCCACCGGCATGCCGAAGGCGGTCATACAGACTCAGCGAATGTGGGCCACGAACCTGCGCCAGGGATACCTGACATTGGGCAAGGCCGCAGGTTGGCACGACATCATGCTCGACTGGCTACCATGGAGCCATGTATCGGGCTCGTTCAACATGATGGCTGCCGCGATGTTCGGCGGGTCACTGTTCATCGACGAAGGCAAGCCGGTCCCGGGGCTGTTCGCGGAAACCTTGCGCAACCTGCGTGAAATAGCCGTCCCGTATTTCAGCAACATGCCGGCGGGTTTTGCCTTCCTGGTGGACGCGCTGGAAGAAGATGAGGAACTGTGCCGCAGCTTTTTCAGCAGACTGCGTCTGCTGCTCTACGGCGGCGCCGGCCTGCCGCAGCCACTGTACGACCGGCTGCAGCGCCTGGCCGTGCGCACTACCGGCCGACGCATCGCATTCACCACGGGTTATGGAGCCACGGAAACCACGTCCGGCTGCATGGTCATTACATTCCTGACGGACAAGGTCGGTATCGGCCTGCCCACCCCCGGCCTGGAGGTCAAACTGGTACCCACCGACGATCGGTACGAAATTCGCCTGCGAGGCGACAACATCACCCCGGGATACCTGCATGACCCGGAGCAAACCGCCTCTGCCTTCGACGACGAGGGCTTTTTCCGCACCGCCGATGCCGCGCGGTTCCATGATGAGCACGACGTCAACCAGGGCCTCTATTTCGCGGGGCGCCTGGCGGAGGAATTCAAGCTGGGCACGGGTACCTGGGTCTACGGCGGTCAGGTGCGGAGCCGGGTGATCGAGGCACTGTCGCCCGCCGTCACCGACCTCATCCTCTGCGGGGCGGATCGCGACTTCCTGGCCGTGCTCGGCGTCCCCAGCCAGGCGGGCCTGCGCGCGATCGCCGATTCGCCGGGCGGCTCCATCGGCGAGCTGACCGGCGACGAAAAAGTGCGGCAATTCGTGAGCCGTGCGCTGGACCGATATAACGCTTCCAATCCGGGCAGCAGCACCCGGATCGAGCGCTTCGCATTCGTCCGCGAGATGCCCAGTGCCGAAAAGCGGGAATTGTCGGACAAGGGAACGGTCAACCAGTCCATTGCCTTGCGGAATCGATCGGCGGAAATCGAGGCGCTTTATGCTGACCCGCCGGCGGCCGGGGTCGTCAGCGCAGCCAGCCAGCGGGCGCCCTCGCCAGTGAGCCGCGCCGCGGCACCGAAAGGAGCAGCGCCGACGTGAGCGACGCCGTTCAGCTGTTGGCGCTGAATCTCGCCGTCATCATGGCCTGCATGGTCCTGTTGTGGCTGATCAGCATTCCGCTGCGCGACGTTTCGTTCGTCGACAGCTTCTGGGCCGCCGGTTTCATCGTGGTCGCGGGCCTGACCTATTACCTGACCGGCGGCGGGACCGACCGCCGCCTGCTGATCCTGAGCATTACCGCCATCTGGGGTGCGCGACTCGCGGCCTACCTGTTTCTCCGGTGGCGCCGTGAGGGCCCGGACGGACGTTACGTCGCGCTCTTGGCCAAGGCATCGGGCAACGTCCACCTGCACAGCCTGAAGAAGGTTTTTCTGCTGCAGGGGCCGATTCTCTGGTTTGTTTCGCTGCCGATACAACTGGGACAGGTGCAGGCGGAGCCGCTGCAATTGGGTTACCTCGCATTCATCGGCCTGGCGCTGGCGGCGGTCGGCGTTTTCTTCGAAGCCGTCGGCGACTGGCAAATGGCTGCCTTCAAGGCCGATCCCGCCAGCGAAGGCAAAATCATGGATCGCGGGCTGTGGCGCTACACCCGACATCCCAACTATTTCGGCGACAGCTGCGTCTTCTGGGGCCTTTATCTGATCGCCGCTGAGACTGCCCTCGGGCGCTGGAGCATCTTCGGGCCGGCGCTGCTGACCTGGATTCTGGTCAAGTGGAGCGGCGCGGCGCTGCTGGAAAGGCGGCTGCGGCGCTCGCGACCCGGTTACGAAGACTATGTACAGCGGACCAGTTCCTTCGTCCCGTGGCCGCCAAAAAGGCAGACCGGAGACTGAACGGATTCTTTCACTCGCTATCGCAAGCAAATCGCAGGGGAACCGACCCAAATGTCAGCCATACTCGTCAATACCGTCAATCCCACCCTGAAACCCAATGACCACCCCTACATGAGTGGCCCCTGGACCCCCAACTACCAGGAGTTCAACGCCACGGACATGCCAGTGATCGGGGAAATTCCCGCCGACATCGATGGCGTCTACCTGCGCAACACGGAAAACCCCGTGCACGAACCCATCGGTCGCTATCACCCCTTCGAGGGCGACGGCATGATCCACGCCATCAGCTTCAGCGAGGGCAAGGCGGAGTACCGCAACCGCTTCGTGCGCACGAAAGCATTCCAGGCGGAACAGGAGGCCGGCCGTTCCTTGTGGGCGGGCCTGATGGAACACCCGGAACGCTCCACGCGACCGGGCTGGGGCGCGCACGGCGGGTTGAAGGACGCCTCCTCCACCGACGTGATCGTGCATGCCGGACGCATCCTGTCGACCTATTACCAGTGTGGTGAAGGCTACCGTCTGGATCCATACACCCTGGAACAGTTCGGCACCGAAGGCTGGGTACCGCTGGATGGCATCTCGGCCCATCCGAAACTCGATGAACGGACGGGCGAACTCCTGTTTTTCAACTACTCCACCTACGAGCCATACATGCATTACGGCGTGGTCGGGCCGGACAACCGCCTCCGCCATTACGTACCGGTACCCCTGCCCGGTCCCCGGCTGCCGCACGACATGATATTTTCGGAACACTACTCCGTGCTCAACGACCTGCCGGTCTTCTGGGATCCGCAATTGCTGGAACGCGGTGTTCACGCGACGCGCTACTACCCTGACATGCCCTCGCGTTTTGCGGTCATTCCGCGTTTCGGGCAGCCCGGGGAGATCCGCTGGTTCGAGGCGGAGCCGACCTACGTCCTGCACTTCCTCAATGCCTACGAAGAAGGGGACGAGATCGTCATGGAGGGCTATTTCCAGGAACACCCGGTACCGGGACCCCACGCCGACGCACCCGCAGGCCTCGAACGCATGATGGCCTTTCTCGACAACCACCTGCTGAAACCCAGGCTGCACCGCTGGCGGTTCAACCTCGGGACGGGGGCGACCTCGGAGCAGCGCATCGACGACAAGGTCCTCGAATTCGGCACCATCAATCAGCACTACGCCGGCCGCAAGCACCGCTACGTTTACAGCGCGGTCTCGAAACCCGGCTGGTTCCTGTTCAGCGGCCTGTGCAAACACGACGTCCGGACAGGCGCCTCCTGGTGCGTCGAGTTCGGGGAGGAGCGGTACGGCAGCGAGCCCGGCTTCGCTCCGCGGGTGGGCGCGCAGTCGGAAGACGACGGTTACATCGTGACCTTCGTGACCGACATGGCCGAGGACCGCTCGGAATGCGTGCTGCTCGACGCGGCCGATGTCGAAGCCGGTCCGGTCTGCCGGATCATCCTGCCGCACCGGATCTCCAGCGGGACCCACGCCACCTGGGCCCGCGGCGAAGATATCCGCGCTGCGCGGTCTCGAGCCTGACGCCGTGCCGCAGGGCTTCGAGGACAAGGTCGCCCTGGTCACGGGGGCCGGCAAGGGACTGGGCCGCACCTATGCCCTGCTGCTGGCCGCCCTCGGCGCCCGCGTCGTCGTGAACAATCGTCGGCAAGGGAGCGACGAGCCCTCGTCGGCCGATGCCACCGTGAAAGCCATTAACGCGGCCGGCGGCACGGCCGTGGCCGAATACAGTGACGTGACCGCGCCGGGCGCCGGCCAGGCGCTGCTCGATGCCGCGCTGGACAGCTGGGGCCGGCTCGATATCGTGATCGCGAACGCCGGCGTGTCAGAAGGCAGGAGCTTTCACAAGCAGTCGATGGAGGCGTTCCGACGCACGTTCGAAATCAATCTCTTCGGCACGGCCGCCGTCGTTCATCCCGCATTCCGACACATGTACGAACGCCACTCCGGCTGCATCCTGCTCAGCACTTCCGTCGCAGGGCTTTACGGCGAGCACGGACTGCCGGCCTACTCCTCGTCCAAGGCCGCCCTGCTCGGCCTGATGCACTCGCTCAGCCAGGAAGGCGCGCCGCACGGCATCCGCGTCAATGCGCTGGCGCCCTATGCCGCCACGCAGATGACGGCGGGCGGGCTGAACGATGAACTCCGGCAAATCCTGCGCCCCGACGACGTCGCGCCGGTGGCGGCCTGGCTGGTCAGCGATGCCTGCGACCTCAGCGGCGAAATCGTGATTTCAGGCGGTGGCAAGCTGACCCGGGCACGCATGATGGAGGCCGCGGGCCGGCGGTTGCGACGGTCGAGCGATGGCAATAACGTCGAAATGAACCTCGAGGACTGGCAAGAGATTGCCGCACAACCGCTCGACCGGAGTTATCCGGGAGCACTGGCGCAGTTCCACGCGTTCATTGCCGACATCGGAAAGGGCAGGACCTGATCCGGAGCAGCCCCGGCCCCGGCCCGCCGGGGCGTGAGCTGAATGAGATTCCGGGCTTTCCGGAATGCCGGCAGCGCATGGCGTATCGCCCACGGGGACCTGTCTCTGATGACTGCGTCCCGGCTGGACGGGTACAGGATCACCGCGCGGCGAGGATGCTCTCTGCGACCAGCCGCGCCGACGCCGCGGCTCCCTCGGTGCCGATGGTTCCCGGCGGCGTGCAGCCATCGCCCACGTTGAAAAGGTTCTCGATCGGTGTCGCCACCGGCATCATGTAGCCGGGCCAGCGGCGCATCCCCGGCGCCTGACCCCGGTGCCGGGCCCTGACCAGGAATCTTGCGCCGGTCATGGCTCCGGGGAAGTTCTGCTCGAGTTCCCTCAACGTGTTTTCGGCCTCGGCATCGAGGTTGATCCCCGTCGAGTCACAGGGCGCACCGTAGGCCGTATGAAGGTATCTGCCCGGCGGCGCCAGTGCCGGCGAAATCAGCGACGGGATTTCCAGGTAAATCAGGTTGCTCGTGTTACCGAACACCAGGCAGCCGGTGAACCCCTCGATCAGCGGCGCATCGGTGACAAAACTGTAATGGATGATTGGGGCGGCGTGGGACCTGGTGCGGAGACGCTGCAGGTAGCCTTCATCGAAACAGGACGCGCCCCCCGCGAGCTCTACGGTACGGTCCGGTCCAACGTTCGAGATGATGAAGTCCGCGGCAATCCG
>JBFFUJ010000110.1:0-8097 GCA_041571375.1 Lysobacterales bacterium
CGATCTGCGCCAATCCTTCCACCGGGGTGCGAACCGCTTCCGTGACCTCCAGGCCGGCCAGCCCCTGCAGGCTCGGCACCAGCGCCTCGAGCGGCAGGCTGCTGCTGGCCACGACGCCCTGCAGTCGGCCCGGGATCTGAGCGGCATAGAAGGCCTCGACATCTTCGAGTTCGATGGCTGCGACCGTCGAAGGCAGTCCACCTGGCGGATAGGAAAGCGGATGCCGCGGGCCAGCCAGCACGGCTTCGATGGCCCGGCTGGCCAGGGAGGGCCCGGATTTGCGTGCCTGCATCAGCGCCTCCATCTGTCGGGACTTGATGCGTTCGAAATCCTCGGGCGCCAATGCGGGCTCGAGGATCCGCTCCATCATCAGCGCCATGCTGGCATCGAGGTGCTTGGCGAGGACGTTCAGCGTGACTGTGGTCTCATAATCGCCGGCGCCGACTGTGAGCGAGGCGCCGATGCGCTCCAGAGCCTCGGTGAATTCCGCGGCGCTGCGCTCCCGAGAGGCCTCCGACATCATGGCGGCGGTCAGGCCGGCGAGTCCCGCCTTGCCCTCGGGCTCATCCCTCTGGCCGGCGCCGAAGACCGCGCGGATGGTCACGGTGGGTGTCTCAGCGTTGGCGACGGCCAGCAGGCGTACACCGTTTTCGAGCCGGATGTCCTCAACCGGCGGCAACTGCACGATCGGGTTGGTCCCTGGCTGCGGCTGGATGCTGCGGTCGAAGTCGTCTTTCCAGTGACGGAATTCGGGAGCGGCGGCCGTGACGGGGGGCGATACGGCAGGCGGCACCGGTGCAGCCATCGACCGATAGTCGAAATCCTGAGGGCGCGCGGCCAATGCTGTCTGCCCCTGCGGCACGATGCTCAGGACCACGGCCGGTCGGTCCTCGATGTATTCCCGGAAAGCGCGCACCACGTCATCCGCCCGGACGTCGAGATAACGCTGCAGATCCGAGGTCGCCGTGCTTGGATCGCCCGTGAACACCTCGGCGAAGGCCAGGTTGCTCACCTTGCCGGAGACGCTCTGCATGCCGAAGATCTGCGCGGATTCATAGCCTGCCGTGAACTTCTGCAGGTCATCGGCGCTGATGCCGCGCTCGGCAAACTCGTGCAGGGTCTCCCGCACCGCCGCCTCCATTTCCGCCAGGGTTTCGCCCGAGGACGGGTTCTGGACCACGACGAATGCCATTTCACAGGCCAGTTCGCGACAGGCATGGCTGACGTACGCACTCACCGCCCGTCCGCTCTGTACCAGATGCTGATACAGCAGGGAGGCCTTGCCCTGGCCCAGCACCTTGGCGGCCGCATCCAGCGGCGCCTCGTCGGGGTGCCGGTAATGTACGGTGGGGAACAGTATGGCCAGCGCGGGGAGATGGATGTTGTCTTCCATCGTCACGTAGCGGTCGCTGTCCAGCGCACCCGGCCGACGCGGCAAATCCGCCACCGGGGGGCCGCCTGGAATGGGGCCGAAATACTTTGCGACCCATTGCAGCGTCTGTTCAGGGTCCAGATCGCCGCCCAGGGTCAGGGTGGCGTTGTTGGGGCCGTACCATCTGAGGAAGAAACGCTGCAGGTCCTCGAGACTCGCCGCATCCAGATCCTCGTACCAGCCGATCACCGGCCAGGAGTAGGGATGCCCCGGCGGATAAAGGTTCTGCATCATCGTCTCGTTGACGCGACCGTAAGGCTGATTGTCGATGCGCTGCCCGCGCTCGTTCTTGACCGCCTCGCGCTGGACGTCGAAGCGTTCCTGGGTCATCGCGTCCAGCAGCAGGCCCATGCGGTCCGCCTCCAGCCAGAGCGCTGTCTCCAGCTGATTGACCGGTACCGTCTCGAAGTAATTGGTGCGATCGGAATTGGTGGTGCCGTTCAGCGTGCCGCCCGCATCCGTGATGATCTTCGAAAACTTGCCCTGGCCGACGTTGGCGGAGCCCTCGAACATCATGTGCTCGAAAAAGTGCGCGAAACCGGATCGCCCGGGCTCTTCCCGCGATGATCCGACGTGGTAGGTGATGTCGACGTGCACGAGCGGGTCGGAGTGATCCTCGTGCAGGATGACGGTCAGGCCGTTGTCCAGGCGGTACTTTGAATACGGAACGGCGAATTCCTGGTCGCCGCCATCGTAGACCTCCAGCCGTTCGACGCCTGCGGGCAGGGTGACGGCCGTCGACGTACCCGCCGTGACCGGCTCTTCGGGTGGCCTGGAGCAGCCTGCAAGCAGCAGGCCAAGGAAGAGTGGTACAAGGTACTTCTGCATGTGCGTCACCGGTTCCTCTCTGAGGATCGCCCGTATTCTAGGAGAGCGCTTGCTTGCAAATGAAGCCGCTCTGCATCCCGCAATCTCCTGATACAGATTACCAGGCGTCCGAATGGTTCCCGAGGGAGATACCCGGGCGGGGGTCCGATCCCGGATAAGGTTGCGGCGGGGAACACATGGGCTCCCCGCCGCTTATCCCGACACACTGGGTCGGGTGGCGAGATATTCTGCTTTCCCTGGCAGTGATGAGCCGCTCCCTGTGCTCCCCCCTTTGTCCCTAAGATACGCCTGATGGAGAGGAAATGCAATTATGGCTATAGACATTTCTGCGTGGTTTTTTTGCAACGCTGCCTGTCGCGGCGCTGGGTACGGCAGAAGTCTCGTGTGGCCGGACGTCGCAGGACGGATCCCGGGGCCACACGGGGCGCCCGTCCAATGTAAAATGGGCGCCTGGTCCTAGGAGCATCGTTGACATGAGCCGACCCGCTGACCAAGTGCCCAAGCCATCTGCGGAGGTGACGACGCCATTGCGTTTCGTCACCGCCGCCTCGCTGTTCGACGGCCATGACGCAGCCATCAACATCATGCGGCGTCTGATCCAGGCCCAGGGCGCGGAGGTCATCCACCTGGGCCACAACCGCAGCGTGCTGGACATCGTGCGGGCGGCCATCCAGGAAGACGCGGATGCCATCGCCATTTCCTCGTACCAGGGCGGGCACAACGAGTTCTTCAGTTACATGATCGATTTGCTGCGGGAGCGCGGTGCCGGGCACATCCGCGTTTTCGGCGGGGGCGGCGGCACCATCACGCCGGAGGAGATCGCGGAATTGCAGTCCTACGGCGTGGAACGCATTTACCACCCCGACGACGGCATGCACATGGGCCTGGTCGAGATGATCCAGGACGTGGTCGAGCGTGCCGCCAGACATCGTGTCCCGACCGAATTCCCGGGGCAGATCGATCTGGCCGACGACAAAACCGTTGCCAACGTGATCTCGGCCCTCGAGGACGAAGTGTTCGGGGAGGCCGAACTGAAGCTGAAGCGCCGCGAGTGGGAGGGTGCCCGGAAGCAGGCCCCCGTGGTCGGCATCACCGGCACGGGCGGGGCCGGCAAGTCGTCGGTTACGGACGAATTGCTGAACCGTTTCGCGCAGAACTTCCCGGATATGCGGATTGCCGTCCTGGCCGTGGACCCCACGCGCCGGCGCACCGGTGGGGCGCTGCTGGGTGACCGGATTCGCATGAACACCCTGCGCCACGAAAACATCTACATGCGCAGCATGGCCACGCGCCGCCAGCACCTGGCCACTTCCGCGATCCTGCATGACGCGATCGCCTTTCTGAAATCGGCCGGCTTCGACCTGGTGATCGTGGAGACGGCCGGCATCGGCCAGAGCGACTCCGAGATCGTCGACATGGTCGATTTCCCGATGTACGTGATGACCTCGGATTTCGGCGCCCAGAGCCAGCTCGAGAAAATCGACATGCTCGATTTCGCCGAACTGGTGGTGCTGAACAAGTTCGACAAGCGCGCCGCGGAAGACGCGCTGCGCGACGTGCGCAAGCAGTGGAAGCGTAACCACCATGCCTTCGATGCGAGCGACGAGGAGGTGCCGGTTTACCCGACCATCGCCAGCCAGTTCAACGATCCCGGGCTGACCTGGATGTTTGTCAACCTGTGCCGCCTGCTGCGCGAGAAGCTGGGCTTGCCCGAAGACGGCTGGACGCCCGAGGTCGATACCACGGTCAAGGAGCCCAAGGCGACGGTCCTGATTCCCGGTAACCGCGCGCGTTACCTGGCCGAGATCGCCGAGCAGGGCAGGGCGGCCAATGCCGCGATCGTCGAACAGGCCGACGCAGCCAGCCGGGCCCAGAATTACTACGAGTCCCTGAAGGCGGTGGAAGATCGGGCGCTGCCCCAGCCCTTTGGACTTTACAGCGACGACGATCTGACCGCGGATGATCGTGCGCTGGCGCTGCTGCGTCAGCGGTACAACGACGCAATCCGTACGTTGATGCCCGAGGCCATTGATCAGCTGAAAACCTGGCCGGCCCGCAAGCAGGGCCTGCGCACCGAGCAATACACCTACGAGGTCCGTGGCCGGGCCATCACCGGCGGCAACTTCCGCGAATCCCTGAGCCATCAGCAGATACCGAAGATCGGCATGCCGCGCGACGCCGACTGGGGCGAACTGCTGAGCTTCCTGATGCGCGAAAATCTGCCCGGCTACTATCCCTACACGGCCGGCGTGTTTCCGTACCGACGCACCGGGGAGGATCCGATCCGGATGTTCGCCGGCGAGGGCACTCCGGAGCGCACCAATCGGCGCTTCCACCTGCTCGCTCACGGCCAGCCGGCCGTTCGACTCAGTACGGCTTTCGATTCGGTGACGCTTTACGGCGAGGATCCGCACACGCGCCCCGACATTTACGGCAAGGTCGGCAACTCCGGCGTCTCCATCGCCACCGTCGATGACATGAAGAAGCTGTATTCCGGTTTCGACCTGTGCGCCCCCAGCACCTCGGTGTCGATGACCATCAACGGCCCGGCGCCGATGATCCTGGCCTTCTTCATGAACACGGCCATCGATCAGCAGGTGGAGATTTACCTCAAGGAAAACGCCCTCTGGGACGAGGCGCAGGAGCAGATCGATGCCTGGTTCGAGGGCCGGGAGCGGCCGCGGTATCACGGCGAGATGCCCGACGGTAACAATGGGCTGGGGCTGGCCCTGCTGGGCATTACTTCGGACCGTCTGGTCGGCATTGAGGGTTTCGACCAGGACAAGTACGACGAGATCCGCGCGCGGACGCTGTCGTCCGTCCGTGGGACCGTGCAGGCCGATATCCTGAAAGAAGACCAGGCGCAGAACACCTGCATTTTCTCGACCGAGTTCGCGATGCGCATGATGGGCGACATCCAGCAGTATTTTGTCGACCACAAGGTGCGCAATTTCTACAGCGTGTCGATCTCCGGCTACCACATCGCCGAGGCCGGAGCGAACCCCATCAGCCAACTGGCCTTTACGCTGTCCAACGGCTTCACGATCGTCGAGTACTACCTGGCGCGCGGCATGGACATCGACGAATTCGCGCCGAACCTGAGCTTCTTCTTCTCCAACGGGATGGATCCCGAGTACACGGTGATCGGGCGCGTGGCGCGCAGGATCTGGGCGCGCGCGATGAAGGAGCGCTACGGGGCCAGCGAGCGCAGCCAGAAGCTGAAGTACCACATCCAGACCAGCGGCCGCTCCCTGCATGCGCAGGAGATCCAGTTCAACGACATCCGCACGACGCTGCAGGCGCTGTACGCGCTGTTCGACAACTGCAACAGCCTGCACACCAACGCCTTCGACGAGGCCATCACCACGCCGACCCCAGAATCTGTGCGAAGAGCTGTCGCTATCCAGATGATTATCAACAGAGAATTGGGGTTGAACTTCTGCGAGAATCCCTGGCAGGGCAGCTTCATCGTCGACGAACTCACTGACCTGGTCGAGGAAGCCGTCTACCAGGAATTCGAGCGGATTTCCGAGCGCGGCGGGGTGCTGGGGGCGATGGACACCATGTACCAGCGGGGCAAGATCCAGGAAGAGAGCCTGTACTACGAGAGCAAGAAGCACGACGGCAGCCTGCCGATCGTGGGGGTCAATACCTTCCGGCCGCCGGACGGCCATGGCGAGGTCGGCGCGATCGAGCTGATGCGCTCCAGCGAAGATGAGAAAAACCAGCAGGTGGCGAACGTCGAGGCTTTCCGTTCAGCCCGCGCCGAAGAGGCCGCCAGCCAGCTCAGGAAACTGCAGCAGGTCGCGCGGGAGCGGCGCAACACCTTCGAGGCGCTGATGGAGGCGTGCAGGGTGTGCTCGCTCGGCTCGATGAGTCACGCGCTGTACGACGTCGGCGGGGAGTACCGGCGGAATATGTAGCCCGGGTAATTTGCCGACGCCGATTCGGGACGGCTCGACCCACGTGGTGCTCTAACCACTCGACTCCATGGCGGCGTGCCGATCAGCGCATGCCCGGGCCGCGGCTGAACCTGACCCGCTTGCCCTGGGTGTACGCGATCGAGATCGAGACCTGCCCGCACTGCGGAGGGAAACTCAGGGTCACGGCTTGTACCAAATGGGCGACGACCAGGCGCGCTCCTGCTGAGCCATCGGGACCTCCGGCGGCATCTCGATCCCGAATCGCAGGGCGTCATAGGCCGTCCAGCGGGGGGTCGGGATTTCGATAACGCGGGCGTAGTAGAAAGCGTGCCGTGCGGGATCGAAATCGGGATCGGACCAGACGGTGGTCAAGGACGGGTCACCGATCGAATCGGTCCACGTGGCGTTGGCGACGTCAACCGTATCACCCACCGGCGGCAGCTTGCCGTCTTGGCCGGGCTGCCGCGTTTCTGCATCGCCCCACACCACGTCGTAGACGCGTTCCCTGGCCTTGCCGTCCTCGCCCAGCCAGCCCTTGACGATCTGGATCCGGTCCAGATTGCCGAACATCGGGTCCTTGAGGGCCGCGACGAGAAACGTTGGGGATTTGCCGTCGGGCCGGGTCGGCAGACCGCTCCCCATGGGCACGCCCTTGGCATAGCCGATGTCCGCGACATAGCGGGTTTCCGCGTCGGCCGCCGTGAAACCCCAGCCCCCAAAGAAACGCAGCGTGATCCGGGTGCCCGAGGTACCGTAGACCTCGCGGCGTTTCATCGCGTCCCAGATTTCCTCGCGGGTGTTTTCCTTGGCCCAGACCACCGCATAACCCGCCCCCAGGTAATGCCAGGTATAACGCGTCTTGCCGAAGCCCTGTTTCGCTACGTGACCCCAGCGATCAGGGCGGGGCTCCTGGATGGGAAGCTTGCCCATGAAGTTGTCTTCTTCGATGGCCGTCAGCGAAGTGTGCACGTCGGAGCTGCCGATGATTCCGAACTTGAACGGATTGGCGCCAAGCCTCGCCTCGAATTCGAGACCGCGCAAGAGCCCGCCGCGCAGATACATCGTGGGCCGCATCGCCGCTGACTCGGGTTCGCCTTCCAGTGTCAGGTTGCCGTAATCCCAACCGGCAACACCGAGGTCTCCGGCAAACTCGTCGTTGGGCGAGAGCGTCGGATGTGTCTCGCTGTTGCCCTTGGTCTGAATGATTTCCTGGAGCGTCTCGACACGAGCGCGCCGCTCGGCATACTCCCGATCGATCGGCTCGCCATCGAAATCGACGAGCTCGAACATGCGCCCGTTGGACAGGTTGGCATTGTGCGGGATGGCGAGCAGCCGCCCGCCGGTCCGCTCCTCGAATCTGGCCATCCATTCCCAGAGTTTCGCGGGATCTTCGCTCTGCCAGGACGAGAAAGGATACGCTTGGTCGGCGACGTCTTTGCCGTCGCGATAAAGAACGTTTCGGTGCAGGTTGTTCCCGCCTGGCACGGACGACCACTCGTAACCGATCATCGCCGTGAACCGGCCGGGCTCGTTGTATTGTTCGGCGGTTTCAGTGTAACGCTGCCACACGGACATCATGACCGGGCCGACGATTTCAGGATTCCGCACCGGGTCCGGCAGCGTGCCCTGTGCCTGTGCCGCCACGAGTTCGCCCGCGGCCGCCGCGGCCTCCTCGCTGCCCGCTTTCATCATTTCGCTCCAGCGCCGCACGGTGGGGTCGGAGACGAAGGCGGGATTGCCCCGGTAGACTTCCGTCACGACACCAAGGCCCTCGGCGTGGTCGGAAATGACGAGAAAATCCAACGGTCGCGACAGCTTTACCGGCAGGCCGGTGGAGGAAACCACCTCCTCGCCGCGCGCCAGACGATAAGCGTCTTCGGGCATCAACCGGTTGCCGCCCATGAAGGCATCACC
>JBFFUJ010000111.1:0-7992 GCA_041571375.1 Lysobacterales bacterium
CAATCGATTCCCTGATGTCAGACAGAGCCTCGTGACGGTTCTCTTTGCTGTATTCCTGCAATGATGCCGGCATCCAGTGCGTGGCCAGCACCTTCAACGTGCTGACATCCAGGTTGCGGTAATGGAACCAGGCCTCGAGTTCGGGCATCAGCCGGGACAGGAATCGCCGGTCCTGGCAGATGCTGTTGCCGCAGAGCGGTGAGCTTCCGGCCGTGGTCCATTGCTGCAGAAACTGCAGCGTGCTTCGCTCCGCCTCGTGCATGCCCACCGGGCTGTCCAGCACCCGCTGCCAGAGCCCTGAAGCCTTGTGGTGTTCGGTGTTCCACTCGTCCATGCGCTGCAGCACCGCTTCGTCGTGGCCGATGGCCAGAACGGGCCCCACTGCCAGTTCCTCCAGCTCCCCATCCGTCACGATTGTCGCGATTTCCAGGATGGAATCATTGTTCGGATCCAGGCCGGTCATTTCCAGGTCCAGCCAGATCAGGCGTTGTAGCGCTGCGTTCTCCATAGTCCGGCAAGGTTACAATACACGTCATGATTGGTGAACTGCCGGCTGACATTTCCGCACCGGGCGGCGCTTGATGGAAACCGCGCTGGTCCTCGTTTCATACGGCAACCAGGGGGTGGTCGAACTGCCGTCCGGCGAGCGGTGCGAGGCCCGGTTTCGCCGATCCGTGGGGCGTCCGCTGTGCGGCGACCGCGTCCGTGTTGTCCCGGCGGACGGTCAAGCATCAGTCGTCGAGGCCATCCTGCCCCGCGAAAACGAATTCGCCCGTGCCGACGGCCGCGGCCGCAAGCAGCCCATCGCGGCCAACCTCGACCAGGTCTTCATTGTCGTTGCGCCCGCGCCGGAGCCTAGCCGCGACCTGGTCGAACGCTATCTGGTAGCAGTCCACGGCCTGGGTATCCGGCCGGTCCTGCTGCTGAACAAGGTCGACCGCATGGATGAAATCGCTTTGTCGGAGGACAGTCCGCTGCATCGCCTGGACGAGTATGCCGACCTGGGCTACCCGGTGCTGAAGGCTTCCTGCAAGGCAGCCCCCGGCGTCGCTGCGCTGCCGCCCGTTCTGGAAGGGCGAACCAGCATCCTGGTGGGCCAGTCGGGCGTGGGTAAATCGTCTTTGGCCAACGCCCTGCTGCCTGACCTGGAACTTCAGACCGGCGCGCTCTCCCGGGTGACGGGCAAAGGAACCCACACGACCACGGCCACGATCATGTATACCCTGCCCTGCGGCGGCCGCCTGATCGACTCTCCCGGCGTCTGGGAGTACGGCTTGTGGCGCATGAGCCCACTGGAACTGGCCGCCGGATTTCCGGAGTTCGCAGCCATCGAGGGGCACTGCCGCTTCAACGATTGCCGCCACGCGGAAGAACCCGATTGCGCCGTGCGGGCGGCGACCGGAACGGGGCTCGTCCGTGAGTGGCGCTATCAGTCGTATCTGAGGCTCCTCGAACAGGCCCAATGAACAGGAGCACTTTCACCGGTTTACGTGTTATATTTGAGGCCCCCATGAACGAACAGGGAGACAGTGACATGACAAGGATGGTTCTGGCGCTGGCCTATTCCGCCATGCTGTTCACGCTCTTCGGCCTGATGCCCGCAGGCACGCTTTCGGCCGATGTCCTGCTGATCGAGGAAGTCCGCCAGACCGAGCGTCTGGATCTGCCGGTCAACGGCATGAACCAGGACGAGGTGCGCAAGCGCTTCGGTACGCCCGCGAACGCCGAGTCCCCGGTCGGCGACCCGCCGATCACCCGCTGGGACTACGACGGCTGGAGCGTCTACTTCGAGTACGACCTGGTGTTGTATTCGGTGCTGCACAAAGGTCAGCCCATCGACAAAGGGAGCTCCTGACCCCACCATCGCCTGGCACCGCGATTGGACGCCCCGCCGCCCGCGATGCCTGCCTGAACAATACGGGCCAGCCAGGCCCGGATGAGGTATCCTGCGCATTTGCCCGAGCACTCGTCGAGAATGTCGCAGGAAGCAACCATCGAAAACACCCACCAGGACCCCGCAGAAGCGCAGCAGAGCGGGCCGGTCTCTGACCAGCCCTTGCGGCGGGTGCAGCGGGACGGTGTTCACTACACCCTGATCGGCACGGCTCACGTATCGCGCGCCAGCGCCGAAGCGGTACGCGAGCTGGCGGCTTCCGGCGAGTTCGACGCCATCGCGGTCGAGTTGTGCCAGGCGCGCTACGACGCGCTCACGGCTGAGCGGAAGTGGACCGACCTGGATCTGTATCGGGTTCTGCGCGAACGCAAGGCCGGGCTGGTGATGGCGAACCTGGCACTCAGCGCCTACCAGCGCCGCATCGCGGAACAGTTCGGCATCGAGCCGGGGGCCGAAATGCGCGCCGCGGCGGTCGCTGCGAAAGAGTACGGACTGCCCCTGCAGCTGGTCGACCGCGATCTGGCCACCACCCTGCGCCGCAGCTATGCCAGCGTGCCCTGGTACAAGCGCCTCTATCTGATGACAGGAATGGCGCTGGGCATGGTCAGCTCCGACGAAATCGACGAAGAGGCCATCGAGCGCCTGAAGGAAGGCGACATCCTGGAATCGACCTTCACCGAGTTCGCCGAACACTCCCCCGAACTGTTCGAGGCCCTGATCGCCGAGCGCGACCGCTACATGGCCGCCCGCTTGCGTGAGGAAAACATTTCGAGCGAAGGCAGGCGCGTACTGGTCGTGATCGGCGCGGGGCACATGGAAGGCCTCGAGCGTCACCTCGGAAGCGACCAGGCCAATCCCGCCGACGAGCGCTCCGCCCTGGAAGCCATCCCGCCCCGCGCGCGGTGGCCGCGCGCCATCCCCTGGGCCATCATGATCCTGATATTGACCGGCTTCTACATCGGGTTTTCGCGCAGCCCGGAACTCGGTTGGCAACTGGTCTTCATCTGGGTGGCTATCAATGGCGGCCTGGCCGCGCTGGGGGCCCTGCTTGCCCGGGGCCACCCGCTGACGGTGCTCAGCGCGGTCGTGGCGGCCCCGATCACCTCGCTCAATCCCACCATCGCGGCCGGCATGGTGACCGGGCTGGTCGAGTCCTGGTTGCGCAAACCGCGCGTTGCGGACCTGGAAAACCTGCGTTTCGACATCACCACGCTGAAGGGCTGGTTCCGCAACCCGGCGACCCGGATTCTCCTGGTTTTCTTCCTGTCCAATATCGGCTCCGCCATCGGCACCTGGGTGGCGGGATTCAGGATCTTCGGCGCGCTGTCGTGAATACCCGGAACCCTGCATGCAGATAGGGCCCTACCGCATCGACCCGCCGCTGGCGCTGGCCCCCATGGTCGGCATCACGGACAAGTTCTTCCGCCGCCTCTGCCGCGAGCTCGGCGCCGGCTACACGGTCTCGGAAATGCTGGCGTCCGACCCGGCGCTCAGGGACAGCACGGTGGCACGCTTGCGCGGTGATTTTGCCGGCGAGCCGCGTCCTGTCGCGATCCAGATCGCCGGCAGCGAGCCGCAATGGATGGCCGAGGCCGCGCAATACAACGTGGCCCGTGGCGCGGACATCATCGACATCAACATGGGTTGCCCGGCCAAGAAAGTCTGCAACAAGCTGGCGGGCTCTGCGCTGCTTTCCCATCCCGACCGGGTCCGGCAGATTCTGGAAGCCGTGGTCGGCGCGGTCGATGTGCCCGTGACGCTGAAAATCCGTACCGGCCCCCAGCCGGCGCAACGCAACGGCGTGGAAATCGCGCGGATCGCGCGCGACGCCGGCATCTCCGCGCTGGCCGTGCACGGCCGCACGCGCTCGGACCGCTTCCGCGGTGCCGCGGAGTACGGGACGATTCGTCAGATCTGCGAGGCCGTGGACATCCCGGTGTTCGCCAACGGTGATGTCGACACCCCGCAGAAAGCGGCGGAGGTGTTGCGCTGCACCGGCGCCGCCGGCCTGATGATCGGGCGAGCGGCCCAGGGCAATCCCTGGATCTTTCGCGAAGTGCGCCATTTCCTCAGCACCGGCGAAACCCCGCCGCCACCTTCCGCAGCCGAAGTGTTCGATGTCATGCGACGGCACTTGCGCCAGTTGCACCGGGCCTATGGCGAGCAGCGCGGCGTGCGCGTGGCGCGCAAGCACATCGGCTGGTACCTGCAGGGACGCCCGGGCACCGAGGACCTGCGCCGGACCCTGATGAGGGTGTGCAGCAGCAGCGAGCAACTCGGGCTGATCCGTGAGCATTTCCTGCAGCCGCGGCGTAACTCCTCCGGATGGCGCGATCGTCGGAACCCGCTGGCGGCCTGATGCGTGGCGAGACACCCTTGCAGATGATCTGACGAAGCGGGTGCGGGTACATCCCGCCGGTAACGCATGAGCAGCAGCCCCTGCAACGCACGTTTCAACCCCCGGGACTCGGTAAACGAGCCCTGGACCGGTTTGCACGGCAGTTCCGCCGCCCTCGCCATCCACGCGGCCGCCGCCGGATTTGAGGGCATCACTCTGGTGGTGACGCGGTCGAGTCACGCGGCCCACGTGCTGGCCCGCGACCTCGAGTTGCTGACAACGACCCGGCTCCCGGTCTGGCTTTTTCCGGATCATGAAACGCTGCCGTACGACCTGTACTCCCCTCACCCGGACATCATCGCGGACCGGATCCGCTCTCTCGCCGCCCTGGCCTCCGCGCGGCACGGTATCCTGCTGTCGCCGGTCTCGTCGCTGCTGCAGCGCTTGCCGCCGGCGGATTACATCCTGCAGCGCAGCTTCGACACGGCGGTCGGAGAGGAACTCTCCATCGACGAGTTCAGGAACCGCCTGCAGCAGGCCGGTTACGAGCCGACCGACCAGGTTTACCAGTCGGGGCAATATGCAATCCGGGGCTCGGTGATCGACCTGTTTCCCGCCGGCAGCCCGACCCCTTACCGCCTCGACCTGTTCGACCGGGAAATCGATTCGATACGGACGTTCGATCCGGAATCGCAGCGCTCCTCAGGGCGGGTCGACCGGATCGTGCTGCTGCCCGCCAGGGAGTTTCCCTGTGATGAAGCGGCACTGGAAGCCTTCCGCCGCGCGTTCCGCATGCGCTTCGACGTGGACATGCGCCAGGTCAACCTGTACCAGGACCTGCGTGCGGGCCTGCTGCCGCAGGGTCTCGAGCAATACCTGCCGCTGTTTTATGAGCAGACCTCCTCGCTGCTGGATTACCTGCAGCAGATGCCGGTGGTGCTGCTGCAGGAAGGTGTCCCCGCGGCGGCCCTGGACCAGGAACGGCGCACGCGAGACCGCTGGGAGCAGCGTCGCTACGACATCGAACGACCGGTCCTGGAACCGCGGGAGCTGTTTTTCGGCGCGGAGGAGCTGCTCAGCCGGCTCGAGGCTTGCGTCAGCGTGCCGCTGGCGGATGCCGACTCCGGGGCCGACTCCGGGGCCGGCCGACCGCGTTTCCAAACGCGGCCGGCACCCGATCTGCACATTCACGAGCGGGGTCGTGAGGCGGCCTCGGCACTGCTGGACTTCCTGCAGACATTTCCGGGCCGCGTGATGTTCGCCGCCGACACGCCAGGGCGACGCGAGGTTCTGAGAAGCACGCTGGCCGCCTTCGGCGTGCAGCCCGAACCGTTCGACGACTTCGCCACGTTCTGGCACGGCGGCGCCCGCCTTGGCCTGGCGGTACTGCCCGTCGACGAGGGTTTCGTGCTGCCGGACGAACCCGGAGCCGGCCTCGCTCTGATTACCGAGTCGCAGCTGTTTGGCGGCCGCACGCGACCAAAAGCCGGGAGGGCGGTCGGCCCCGCCGACGGTGCGCGCGACCCCGAGTCCATCATCCGCAACCTGACCGATCTCGCCAACGGGGCCCCGGTGGTGCATGAAGACCACGGTGTCGGCCGCTACATTGGTCTGCAGACTCTGGAGATCGACAGCCAGCCGGCCGAGTTCCTGATGCTGGAATATGCCGATGGCGACAAACTGTACGTGCCGGTGGCGTCGCTCCATCTGGTCAGTCGATACACAGGCAGCGACCCTGAGTCGGCCCCGCTGCACCGGCTGGGCAGCCGGACCTGGGAGAAGGTCAAGCGCAAAGCGGCACAGCAGATCCGCGACGTCGCGGCCGAGCTGCTCGACCTCTATGCGAGGCGCCTGGCGCGCCAGGGCTTTGCTTTCCCGGTGGACGAGAGGCTGTATGCCGAATTCGCCTCCGGCTTTCCCTACGAAGAAACCCAGGACCAGCAGACCGCGATTGAAGCGGTCCTCACCGACCTGGCGTCGCCCCAGCCGATGGACCGGGTCGTCTGCGGTGATGTGGGCTTCGGGAAAACCGAGGTGGCCCTCAGGGCCGCTTTCATCGCGGTGCAGGCCGGCCGGCAGGTCGCCCTGCTCGTCCCGACCACCCTGCTGGCCCAGCAGCACTTCGCGACGTTCAGCGACCGCCTGGCCGACTGGCCCGTCCAGGTCGAGCTGCTGTCCCGCTTTCGCACCGGCAGCGAGACCAGCGCCGCGCTCCAGCGCCTGCAGCAGGGTAAGGCCGACATCGTGATCGGGACCCATCGCCTGCTCCAGCGCGACGTGCAATTCAAAAAACTGGGACTGGTCATCATCGACGAGGAACAGCGCTTCGGCGTCCGGCAAAAGGAACGGCTCAAGCAGTTGCGGGCGGAAGTCGATCTGCTGACCCTCACGGCCACGCCGATTCCACGCACGCTTAATATGGCCATGTCCGGTCTCCGCGACCTGTCGATCATCGCAACGCCCCCGGCCCGACGAATAGCGGTGAAAACCCTTATTACCGAGTGGGACCGGGCCACGCTGCGCGAAGCCCTGGCGCGTGAACTGCAACGCGGCGGCCAGGTGTTTTTCCTGCACAACGAGGTCCGATCGATCGAACGCATTGCCCGCGAGGTACAGGAACTCGCGCCTCGGGCACGGCTCGCGGTGGCCCACGGCCAGATGGCGGAACGCCGACTGGAACAGGTCATGCTCGACTTCTACCGGCAAAGGCACAATGTCCTGGTTTGCACCACCATCATCGAGAATGGCATCGATGTCCCGACGGCCAACACCATCGTCATCAACCGCGCAGAACGATTCGGCCTGGCACAGCTGCACCAGCTCCGCGGGCGGGTTGGACGTTCCCATCACCGCGCCTTTGCGTATCTCGTGGTACCGGACCGACGCAGCATGACCGCCGACGCCCGCAGGCGGCTCGAAGCCATCGCGGCGCTGGAGGAGCTCGGCGCCGGCTTCACGCTGGCCACACACGACCTCGAAATCCGCGGCGCCGGAGAACTGCTGGGGGTGGAACAGAGTGGCCAGATCGACCAGATCGGGTTCAGCCTGTACAACGATATGCTGGCGCGCGCCATCTCAGCCCTGCAGAATGGGCAGGAGCCCGATCTGGACGCCCCGATGCATCGGGGCGTCGAGATCGAGCTGCACGTGCCGGCGCTGATTCCGGAAACCTATCTGAATGACGTGCAGGCGCGACTGACGCTGTACAAGCGCATCGCGAGCGCCGGGGACGGCCAGGCCCTGCGGGAGTTGCAGGTCGAGATGATCGATCGCTTCGGGCTGCTGCCCGATGCGACCAAGAACCTGTTCAGTCTGGCCGAACTGCGGTTGACGGCGGAGCAGATCGGGGTCAGTCGCATCGATTACGGCCCGCAGGGCGGGCGCGTCGAGTTCCTGGAGCAGGCCGAGGTCGATCCGGTCGAACTGGTTGGCCTGATGCAGGAACAGGGCAGCGATTTTCGCCTCGAGGGTTCGCGGGTGTTGCGGATCCTCGCAGCCGAGGCCACCGAATCCGGGCGCTTTCGCCGCATCGCCCAGCTGATGGAAAGAATCAGGAAAAATAACTAAATATACTTCAATGCGTTATAAAATTTATTTCATTTTATTTGTAATATGCACAAGCGCCATCAGCTCCGCCCAGGCGCAGGACAGCACCCGCTACCGGGTGGAACTGCTGGTGCTGAACCACATCAATCACAGCGAGGAGCCTCGCGAGGCTCGCTACCTCGAAGACTTCAGCCCGGCCCTGGATCTGCTCGAG
>JBFFUJ010000112.1:0-7950 GCA_041571375.1 Lysobacterales bacterium
CTCCTGCAGGCTTCGCGTGACCTGCTAGAAACCCAACACGGACTCGGGCCGGCCAAGTCAGCCCAATTGCTCGCGGTGCTGGAACTGGCGCGGCGCTGCCTGCGGGAAGTGCTGGAACGGGGGGATGCGCTCGAGAGCCCGGAGGTCACCGAACAGTACCTGCAGTCCGTTCTGCAAGGCCAGCCTCACGAGGTGTTTGCCTGCCTGTTTCTCGATACGCGCCACCGTGTCATCGCGTTCGAAGAATTGTTCCACGGCACCATAGATGGCGCTACGGTCTACCCCAGGGTGGTGGCCGAGAAGGCGCTTCACCACGGCGCGGCGGCCCTCATCGTCGCGCACAACCACCCTTCGGGCGTCAGCGAACCGAGCCTGGCGGATCAGGCGATCACCCGGCGCCTCAAGTCCGCGCTGGCGCTGCTGGACATTCGGCTGCTCGACCACTTCGTGATCGGCGACGGTCGAGCGGTATCCATGGCGTCCCGGGGCATGCTCTGACCCGTCCCGTGACCGGGCCGACTCGCGCGGCAGCCGGCGGTCGGCTCGCCCGAAGGAGCCTTGCATAAGGCGCGCCGATGCGTTATAAAGAGCGGCTGTTTACTGGGTTTCTAAACTAACGGATAGAACCATGTCGCGAGTCTGTCAGGTCACCGGGAAGCGACCCCTGACCGGAAACAACGTGTCGCACTCCAACGTCAAGAGCAAACGGCGTTTTCTGCCCAATCTGCACAGCCACCGCTTTTGGGTGGAGAGCGAGAACCGCTGGGTGAAACTGCGCGTTTCCACCAAGGGTCTCCGCATCATCGACAAGAAAGGCATCGATGCCGTGCTGGCTGACCTGCGGGCGCGCGGCGAGCGGGTTTGAGGAGGATCTGAAGCATGGCCAAAAGTGCAAGAGACAAAATTCGACTGAATTCGAGCGCCGGCACCGGTCATTTCTACACGACCGACAAGAACAAAAAAAACACGCCCGGAAAGATGGAAATGAAGAAATACGATCCCGTAGCGCGCAAGCACGTCATGTACAAGGAAGGCAAGATCAAGTAGGACGGTGCGCCCTGAAATTACGAACCCGCCCCCGAGGCGGGTTTTTTTTGCGCCGCGAATGCCGATTACAATAACGGATGCCTGAACTTCCCGAAGTCGAGACCACGCTCCGCGGCATTGGCCCCGTCCTCTCGGGACGCGTCATCGCGCAAGTCGTGATCCGAAACCCCTCTCTGCGCTGGCCGGTACCCCGTGAGATCGTGCACGCCGAGGGCCAGCGGGTTGCCGAGTGCCGCCGGCGGGCAAAATATCTGATCATTGAGCTGGAACAGGGTGGACTGATGGTCCACCTCGGGATGTCCGGATCGTTGCGCATCTGCAGCCCCGGCGACCCGCCGCGCCGGCACGATCACTTCGACCTGGTAACGGACCGCGGCAGCTGCATTCGATTCAATGACCCGCGTCGTTTCGGTGCGCTGCTCTGGTATGACGCGCATCCCGAACAGCACGAGTTGCTGCGGCACCTTGGCCCCGAACCGCTGTCGGCACAGTTTTCCGGGGACTACCTTTGGCAACGATCGCGGGGCCGCAGAGCCGCCGTGAAGAACTTCATCATGGACGGCCGGGTCGTCGTGGGGGTGGGTAATATCTACGCCTCGGAGGCTCTGTTCATGTCCGGCATCCACCCCGCGCGCCCGGCGGGACGCATCGCCCGGACCCGTTACCGTGCGCTGGCCTCCGCGATCCGTGATGTCCTGGCCCGAGCGATCCGGCGGGGCGGCACGACGCTGCGCGACTTCGTGAACTCGCAGGGCAACCCGGGTTACTTCGCCCTGGAATTGCTGGCCTATGAACGAGAAGGCCTGCCCTGTACGCGCTGTCGGTCAATCATTCGCCGGAGGGTCATCGGACAGCGCTCCAGCTACTATTGCCCGCGATGCCAGCGTTGACTGCTGGCTGCTGACAGGCGCCGAAGCCTCCGCGGTCAGCGGCCGTCCGATTGCTCTTCGATTCGCTGATCGGCGCGCTCCAGCGCGTCCAGATACTGCTGCTCGATCTGCTCGGCCTTCTTCAGGGTCTGGATCTGCGGGCCGATGAAGCTCTCTTCGGCCGTCGGGGTCGGCTGCTCAGGCCAGAAATGGAAGACCAGCAACAGCAGGATGATCAGAACGATCAGGAAACGCACGAATTCTGCCCCGCCATGGTTCAGCCCTGACCCGTGAGTAACGGCTTCTGACGATCCTCTGACGTATCGCCCGGACGCTCCAGGGGATCGATCAGCTTGATGCGCTTGCCGCCAAAAAAGACTTCTTTGAACTCTTTGCGGCTCACCGACACGTACCGCTCGTTGCCGCCGATCTCGACCTGGGAGCCTTCACGCATTGCATATCCGTCGTCATCCACGCGCACGACCATCGTGGCTTTTTTTCCGGTATGGCAAATGGTCTTCAGCTCTTCGAGCTGATCGCCCCAGGCCAGCAGGTAGCGGCTCCCCTGGAACAGCTCCCCCTGGAAGTCCGTGCGCAGCCCGAAGCACAGCACCGGGATGTCCAGGCGATCGACAATTTCCGTCAGCTGATACACCTGGTCGCGGCTCAGGAACTGGGCTTCATCGACCAGCACACAATGGATGGCCTGTTCCGCCAGCCGCTCTTTGACCTCCTCGAAGAGGTCGTCGTCCGAGCCAAAAGTGACGGCGGCCGATTCCAGCCCGATCCGGGAACGAATCACCCCCACCCCGTGCCGGTTATCGAGACGCGGCGTGAACAGCAGCGGGTTCATGCCGCGTTCCCGGTAATTGTGGGCGGACTGCAGGAGCGCGGTCGTCTTGCCGGCGTTCATGGCCGAATAGTAGAAGTACAGCTTAGCCATTGGTCGGCATTTTATAGCTATAATCGGACGCCTTCCAATGGCGGCTGGAGTGCGAGATGAGCCTGCAGGACATACCGGTCGGGCGCGATGTTCCGAACGACGTCAACGTCATCATCGAAATCCCCATGCACAGCCCGGCTGTGAAGTACGAAATCGACAAGGCATCCGGCGCGCTGTTCCTCGACCGCATGCTGAAGACCGCGATGCATTATCCCTGCAACTACGGCTACATCCCGCACACGCTGTGCGGTGATGGCGATCCCACGGACGTGATGGTCGTGATGCCGGTCCCGGTTGTGACCGGTGTCGTCGTGACCTGCCGACCGGTCGGGCTCCTGCGCATGGAGGACGAGTCGGGGGAAGACGCCAAGATCCTCGCCGTGCCCACTTCCGACATCACCGGGCTTTATCGCCACGTCCAGGGCGTAGAGGACGTCGACGAACTGCTGCGGGTCCAGATTGCGCACTTTTTCGACCACTACAAGGACCTTGAATCGGGCAAATGGGTGAACATCAAGGGTTGGGAAGACGCCGATTCCGCCCGCCGCGAGATCCTCGAGTCCGTCGCCCGCTACGAAGCTCTGCCGGAAAGGCCCGAAAACTGGTGACGGAGGCGAGGATCTGTCCGCTGCCTAGCCGCGCTTGCGGAACTCCAGCCGCAGCCAGCCTTCGAGCGCCTTGCGGCCCATGAAGTCGCAGCCGGGTTCGTAGGCGACAACCACCTCCGCCGCCTGCTGCTCCAGCAGACCCGACAGCACGACCCGGCCACCCGGCCTCACCGCGTCGGTCAACGCCGGCGCGAGGCGGACCAGGGGAGCGGCCAGTATGTTGGCCACGACGGCATCGGCCGCCCTCTCGCCAAAATCCGCTGGCGAACTGATCTCCAACCGGTCGGAGACTCCATTGCGCTCCGCATTGGCCGCGGTCGCTTCCAGCGCCTGCGGGTCGTTGTCGACGCAGACCACCCGCCCAGCCCCGAGCAGGGCGGCGGCGATACCGAGCACGCCCGACCCACAGCCGAAGTCCACCACGACCCGTCCCGTCAGAATCTGGGCATCCAGCCACTCCAGGCAGAGCGCGGTCGTCGGATGGGTTCCGGTACCGAAAGCCAGGCCGGGATCGAGGTGGATTTTTACGCTCCCGGCGGCTGCCGCTGAATCCATTCCCGTAGGCACGATCCAGAGTCGTCGACCAAAACGCATCGGCGCAAAACGGTCCAGCCACGCGCGCTCCCAGTCACGATCCTCGACCTCACGCCAGCGGATGCGGGATCCGCCCGCAACGCCCGGTGCCACCTGCAATCGATCGAGAATGAATCCCCGGTCACTTGCGGCCGGAAACAGGCCGGTGATCTGCACCATCGGCCACAGCGGCGTGCTGCCCGGCTCCGGTTCGAACACGGCCTGGTCGGCTTCGTCCTGCAGGGTGACGGCGAGAGCGCCCGCCTCAGCCAGCGCTTCTTCGATGGCGGCCGCCGCATCGCAGCTGGCCGCGATCGAAACTTCAAGCCAGGGCATGGTCCAGAGGGAGAGTCACGCGGGTTCGGGTCGTGGATCAGCCCTTGCGTTCCGCCAGGCGTTTTTCAAGGTAATGGATGTTGAAGCCGCCCCTCAGGAACCCGGGATCCCAAAGCAGCCACTTGTGCAACGGCACGTTGCTGCGGATTCCGTCGAGCACCAGTTCGTCCAGGGCCACGCGCATGCGGGCGATGGCCATGTCGCGATCCTGCCCGTGCGCAATGATCTTGCCGATCATCGAATCGTAGTTGGGGGGCACACTGTAGCCATCGTAGACGTGCGTATCGCAGCGGACACCCGGACCGCCCGGCGCGTGGAATCCCTCGATCGTCCCCGGGCAGGGCATGAAGGTGACGGGGTCCTCGGCGTTGATCCGGCATTCGATCGCGTGTCCGCGGATCTTAACGTCCTCCTGGCGCATGCTCAGGGGCTCGCCGGCCGCAACCAGAATCTGCTCGCGCACCAGGTCCGCCCCGGTAATCCGCTCGGTGACCGGATGTTCCACCTGAATGCGGGTGTTCATTTCGATGAAGTAGAAACGACCCCTGTCGTACAGGAATTCGAACGTGCCGGCGCCCCGATAGCCGATCCGCCTGCAGGCCTCGACGCAGATTGTGCCGATCTCCGCGCGCTGTTCCTCGGTGATCCCGGGCGCGGGAGCTTCCTCGATGACTTTCTGGTGGCGTCGCTGTGTCGAACAGTCACGCTCCCCCAAATGGATGGCATTGCCGTGTTCGTCGGCAATGACCTGAATCTCAATGTGACGCGGGTTCTCGAGATATTTTTCGAGGTAAAGCGTCGGGTCTCCGAAAGCCCCCGCGGCTTCCTGCCGGGTCAGTTGCAGCGCATTGTGCAGGTGCGCCTCGGTATTGACGACCCGCATGCCGCGCCCGCCGCCGCCCGCTGCTGCCTTGATGATGACCGGGTACCCGACCCGACGGGCGATTTTCGCGCAGTCTGCAGGGTCCGTGGGCAGGGGGCCGTCCGAACCCGGCACACAGGGCACCCCCGCCTCCCGCATGGCCCGTATGGCCGACACCTTGTCGCCCATCAATCGAATGGTCTCGGGACGAGGCCCGATGAATATGAAACCGCTCTGCTCGACGCGCTCGGCGAAGTCGGCATTCTCGGCCAGAAAACCATAACCCGGATGGATCGCAACGGCATCGGTAACCTCGGTGGCGGCAATGATGGCCGGCACGTTCAGGTAGCTCTCGGCTGCCGCAGCCGGGCCAATGCAGACGGACTCGTCAGCCATCGCCACGTGCTTGAGATTCCGGTCGACGGTCGAGTGCACCGCAACGGTCTTGATGCCCATGGAATGGCAGGCGCGCAGGATGCGCAGGGCGATTTCGCCCCGGTTGGCGATGACGATCTTCTCGAGAGCGGCCATTTGGAGGCGTTCAGCGGAGCACGAAAAGGGGCTGGTCGAACTCGACCGGTTGGCCGTTCTCGACCAGGATCGCCACGACGGTGCCCGAGGACTCCGCCTCGATCTGGTTGAACATCTTCATCGCCTCGATGATGCACATGGTTTCGCCCTCGCTGACTCGCTGTCCGAGGGTGACGAACGGCTCGGCGTCCGGGCTGGGCGATGCGTAGAAGGTCCCGACCATCGGCGCCCGCACCAACTCGCCCTCCGGCACCGCGTCCTCCTCGGGGGCAGCGGCTGCCGCCGGCCCCGCCGGGGCGGGTTGTGGCTGCGGAGCGCCGGGGGCGGACCAGGCGGCAGCCTGAACGTCAACCGGCAGGCCCTGCTGGACCGCCAGCGCGGTTCCCGCCGAGGCCCGGCTGAGCCGCACGGACTCCTCGCCTTCGACGATTTCAATCTCCGTCAGGCTGGACTCCTCGAGCAGCTCGATGAGTTTCTTGATTTTACGGATATCCATTCGATTCACTCCCGCCCGCGGAACGATCCCGGACCAGGCTCAGGGTTCGATCTGGTTGATGATGGCCTGCAGGGCCAGCAGGTAGCTTTCGCCCTGGAAGCCGCTGATCACACCCATTGCGATGTCGGAGAAATACGAGACCTGGCGGAAGGGCTCCCGGGCCGCGACGGCGGACAGGTGCACTTCCACGAAGGGGATGCGAACGGCCAGCATGGCATCCCGCAGGGCCACACTGGTATGCGTGTAGCCCGCCGGGTTGAAGATGATGTAATCCACCCCGTCGTTGGCTGCCTTGTGAATGGCGTCCACGAGCACGCCCTCGCTGTTGTCCTGGACAAAGTCCAGTTCGTGCCCGCAGGCGCCTGCGAAGCGGTCGAGGTCTTCCATGATCTCCTGCAGGGTGCGGTGACCGTACTGATCCGGCTCCCTGCTACCGAGCAGATTGAGGTTGGGTCCATTCAGAACGAGGATGCGGGCCATAGGGGGACCTGACGGGACAGTCAGGAGCAGTCTGCATCATCCCGCGCACATTGTCTACCGTTCGCCGCCGTATTGATGCAGATCGGCGCCCTTTCGCGTCATTTGTGAAATTTTCGTAAATCCGGCCGGGAATCGGTTCAGCGCTGCAGTGCCAACTCCGCAAGCCGCGTTTCGAGTCCGATCCGATCGAGGATTCCGAGACGTGTCCAGCGAATGGTGCCGGCGCGGTCCACCAGCACACTGTACGGCAGCATGCCGGCCCGGTTCCCGTAGCGGCGACCCACCAGCATCGCATCCGCCAATCCGAACAGAACGGTGTACTCCACCCCGAGACCTGCGGCGAACTGCCGCGCCCGCTCGGGATCGTCAAGGGCGATGCCGACGATGTTGACCCCTTGCCCGGCGAATTGCTGCTGCATACGCGAGAGCATGGGCATCTCCTCGACGCACGGGGTGCACCACGTGGCCCAGAAGTTGAGCAGCAGGACATCGCCGTCGAAAGAATCCGACGACACCATGCGCCCGTTCGCATCGGCCAGTGCAAAGTCCGGACGGCGCTCGCCGATCAGGTTCTCGGGCGCGGGCGGGGTCAGCACAGCCGCATCGGTCTGCACGGCGGGGGGCGTGGCACGGAGCGCGGCCGGAGACACCAGGGTCGCCACGAAATAACCGCCCGTAGCAGCCATGACGGCAACCGCGGACAGGATGATGATCGATTTCCTCACTGCGCGGCCAGCACCTGCTGCAGATGTCCGGAGAACTCCTCGGGTTCGAAATAGCCGACCAGGCGATACGCCTCCATCTCCCGCCCCTGACGGTCGAAGAACAGAATCGCCGGCGGCCCGATCACGCCGAAGGCCCGCATCAGGGCCTGATCGGTCTCGTCATTGGCCGTGACGTCGGCCTGCAACAGGCGCATCCGGTCGAGCAGGTCGCGGACGGCCGGGTCGGGGAAGGTATTCCGTTCCATCCGCTTGCACTCGACGCACCAGTCCGCATAGAAATCGAACATGGCGCCCTGCCCGGCCGCTACCGCGGCGGTCAGGCTGCGGTCCAGGTCCTCCAGGGACTTGACGCGCTGAAACGCCGGATGCTCAGCGGCAGAGGATTCTCCTGCGGGCGTTCCCAGGCCCGCCAGGGGTTCGAGCCAGTCGTCCCCGCCGCTCGCCGCACCAACGATTTCGAGTACGCCGACTACGATCAGC
>JBFFUJ010000113.1:0-7848 GCA_041571375.1 Lysobacterales bacterium
CAGCCGTGCATTGTCGCGCTGATGCAGGCCGATCGACGGCTCGTCGAGGATGTACATGACCCCGACGAGGCCGGCGCCGATCTGGCTGGCCAGGCGGATACGCTGGGCCTCGCCGCCGGAAAGGGTGTCGGCTTTGCGGTCCAGAGTCAGGTAGTCCAGGCCGACATTGACCAGGAACTGCAGACGCTCATGAACCTCCTTGACGATCTTTCTGGCGATTTCCCCGCGCCGGCCCTCCAGTTCAAGCCCGCTGAAGAATTCCAGACATTTTTCGATGGGCCAGGCCGTAATGGTCGGCAGGTTGGTCTCGGCAACGAACACGTGCCGGGCCGCGCGGTTCAGCCGCTGGCCCTCGCAGCCGGAGCAGGCCTTCTGGCTGATGTACTTGGACAGCTCCTCGCGCACGATCCGCGAGTCGGTCTCCCGGTAACGGCGCTCGAGGTTCGGGATGATGCCGGCGAAAGGGTGCCGGCGCTTCTGGACGCCGTTGTCGCCGAAGTAGCGGAACTCGATGATCTCGTCACCGCTGCCGTACAGCACGATGTCCCGCACCTTTTGCGGCAGGTCCTCGAAAGGCGTGTCGACGTCGAAATCGTAGTGTTTCGCGAGTGCCTGCACGATCTGGAAGTAATAGGCATTTCGACGGTCCCAGCCTCGCACGGCGCCTCCCGCCAGGCTGACCGAGGTGCTGCTCACGACCCGTTCGGGATCGAAAAACTGGCTGACCCCGAGTCCGTCGCACTCCGGGCAGGCCCCGTTGGGGTTGTTGAAGCTGAACATCCGGGGCTCGAGTTCCTGCAGGCTGTAATCGCAGTACGGGCAGGAGAATCGGGCGCTGAACAGCTTCTCATCGAGCGCGCTGTCCTCGTCCATCGGGGAGACCACGGCGAGGCCTTCGGTCAGCGTGATGGCGGTTTCGAACGATTCGGCCAGCCTCTGCTTGAGGTCACCGCGCACGCGGATGCGGTCCACCACGACTTCGATGTTGTGTTTGCGGCGAAGCTCGAGCGGCGGCACGTCGTCCAGGTCGTAAACCGTTCCGTCTACCCGGGCGCGCACGAAGCCCTGGGCCCGCAGGTCATCGAACAACTGCTGGTGTTCCCCTTTGCGGTCGCGGACCATCGGCGCCAGCAGCATGAGCCTGGCGCCTTCGGGCAGATTCAGGACATGGTCGACCATCTGGCTGATGGTCTGGGCTTCCAGCTGAATCCCGTGGTCCGGACAGCAGGGCGTGCCCACCCGGGCGAACAGCAGCCTCAGGTAGTCATAGATCTCGGTGATCGTTCCCACCGTGGAACGCGGGTTGTGCGAGGTGGACTTCTGCTCGATGGAAATGGCCGGCGACAGGCCCTCGATGTGGTCTACGTCGGGCTTCTCCATCATCGAAAGAAACTGCCTGGCATAGGCCGACAGCGATTCCACGTAACGACGCTGCCCCTCTGCGTAGATGGTGTCAAAAGCCAGCGAGGACTTGCCGGAGCCCGAGAGGCCTGTGATGACGATCAGTTTGTCCCTGGGCAGGTCGAGATCGATATTGGCCAGATTATGGGTTCGGGCGCCGCGTATGAGAATCTTGTCCATGAAACGTGATCAGGCCATCCGGTGGATCCAAACGAACTACTATACTCTGCTCGCGGCGCGACTGCCAAAAGCCATTCGGGGTATAATTCGATGTTGGCGGCAGACCCGATGCGCCGCGGCGTGATGCGAGGCGTGGCCAGTCGCATCAGCAGCCGAGGAGGGCCGTTCCGGCCCGCGCCGCGGGTCCCGGATCGCCGCTGCCTGACTTGACCAAACGACCGAAAAGGGCTAACATTCCCGCCCTTTTGCAGGGCCCTTTCGAACGAGGCTGAGAAGCTATGTACGCAGTATTCAAAACCGGCGGCAAGCAATACCGCGCAGCCACCGGTGACGTGATCAAAGTCGAAAAAATCGACGCCGAAAAGGGCGCCACCGTCGAACTCGACCAGGTTCTGATGGTCGGCGAGGGCGAGGACGTGAAAGTCGGCGCTCCCTACCTCAAGGGCGGCAAGGTGACCGCCACGGTGCTCGATCACGGTCGCCGCGACAAGATCAAGGTCATCAAGTTCAAGCGCCGCAAGAATTACCGTAAGCAGATGGGCCATCGCCAGTATTTCACCCAGATCGAAATCACTGGTATCGACGCCTGATCGCTAGGCTACAGGAGCACTGACCCATGGCACACAAGAAAGCTGGCGGCAGCACACGTAATGGCCGCGACTCGAATCCCAAGTACCTCGGCGTGAAGCGCTATGGCGGTGAGTCGGTCCTGGCCGGCAACATCATCGTCCGGCAGCGCGGCACGCGCTTCCACGCCGGCGAGAATGTCGGCGTCGGGCGTGATCACACCCTGTTTGCGCTTTCGGATGGCCGGGTCCGCTTCGAGACCAAAGGCTCGCCGAAGCGCAAGTACGTCAGTATCGAGACGGACTGAGGTCCGGCGAACCAGACGCACAACCCCGCTGCGGCGGGGTTTTTTTGTGGAATGCTGCGGGCAACGCCGATGAGGGGATTACGCCGGGTTCGCCGGAGGTGCAGCCGCTTCGGGGCGGCGGCCTCATTGGCGGAAAGGCCCGTTCCTGCAGTCGGATCTCCGCAGCGCGTAAGATAAGCAGCATGAAATTCGTCGACGAGGCCAGTATCACTGTGAGCGCCGGCAAGGGCGGCGACGGTTCGGCATCTTTCCGTCGGGAGAAGTTCATACCGTTTGGCGGGCCCGACGGCGGCGATGGCGGCCGTGGCGGCAGCATCCTGCTCGAGGGGGATGCGGGCCTGAATACCCTGGTCGACTTTCGCCACCAGCGGAAGTTCAGTGCCCGGAACGGGCAGGCGGGAGCCGGGCGCAACAAGACCGGGAAGAGCGGCGAGGACCTGGTCATACGGGTGCCGCTGGGCACCATCGTATCCGACGACGAAACGGGTGAGCACATCGGTGACGTGACCGCTCACGAGCAGCAGCTGCTGGTGGCCCGGGGCGGCAAGGGCGGGCTGGGTAACCTGCACTTCAAGAGTTCCACGAATCGTGCTCCGCGGCAGACCGTGCCCGGCGAGCCCGGCGAGGAACGCGACCTGCATCTGGAGCTGCGCGTGCTGGCGGATGTTGGCCTGCTCGGTTTTCCGAATGCCGGCAAGTCGACCCTGATCAGCACCGTGTCGGCGGCCCGGCCGAAAATCGCCGATTACCCGTTCACCACGCTGTATCCGAACCTCGGCGTGGTGCGAATCGACGTGGAACGCAGTTTCGTGATCGCTGACATACCCGGGCTGATCGCGGGCGCTGCGGAAGGCCACGGCCTGGGGATCCAGTTCCTGCGACACCTCCAGCGGACGCGGCTGCTGCTGCACCTCGTCGACCTGGCCCCGCCGGGCCCGGAGGAAGATCCGGCGGCCCAGATCCGCCAGCTGGAAGCGGAAATGACGAAATTCGATCCCGCGCTGCTCGACAAGCCCCGGTGGCTGGTCTTCACCAAGGCGGACCTGTTCGTCCCCGAAGAAGCGCAGGAGAAGGCAAGACGGATCGTGGCGGAGCTGGGGTGGACCGCCCCCTGGTGCCTGATCTCGTCAGCCACCCGCAGCGGGACCGAGGAGTTGATGCAGCGGGTGTCCTCGGAACTGCAGTCGATCGTCGAGGCGGAGCAAGCATCCATCGGTGCGGAAGCCGCGAGCGAAGAGCCTCAGGAGCAGGGCGGACAACCTCTTTGACACGAAAAAAGCCCCGCTTTGACGGGGCTTTTTCAGATCAGTTTGCCACTCTGGATGCCGTGCCGCCGAATTCCCCTGATCCGGTGACGCGGGCCTCAGGGCATGGCGCGAACGTGTTCGTTCAGGCGGGACTTGTGGCGCGCGGCCGTGTTCTTCGACATCAGGCCTTTGGCCACGGAGCGGTCGATTGCGGGAACCGCGGCCTTGTAGGCGGTTTCGGCGCCGGCCTTGTCGCCTTTTTCGATGGCCCGCAGGACGCTCTTGATGGCCGTGCGGACGTGCGAACGCTGGCTGGCGTTGCGGCGACGATTTTTTTCCGCCTGACGAGCCCGTTTGCGAGCTGATAGACTGTTAGCCAAGGTATTTCTCCCAATCGTAAAACGACGTAAAACGAACAGAATAGTCAAAAACCAAGCCGCTCATTTTCCTATTTTTCACGGTCAACGTCAAACCGTGGTGCGGGATGCGGGCGTCGGTGAGAAGGACTCGCATTGCAGCTTCTGAAGTCAACCGCCCAGGTGGGGGCGGCCACCATCGTCTCACGCATCCTGGGCTTCGTGCGAGACGTGGTGTTTGCCCGTTATTTCGGCGCGAGCGCTACAACCGATGCCTTTTTCCTGGCTTTTAAAATCCCCAATTTCATGCGTCGGCTGTTTGCCGAGGGATCTTTCTCGCTGGCATTTGTCCCGGTCCTCTCGGAGGTGCGCGCCAGCGGCGACCGGGCGGCGCTCAAGGACCTCATCGACCACGTGACCGGCACCCTGGCGGGGGTGCTGTTGATCCTGACCGCCGTCGGCGTCCTGGCCGCGCCGGCCGTGCTCGCAGTGTTTGCGCCGGGCTGGGCCCTCGAGGGGCGGCCGGAATTCGGCCTGTCGGCACAGATGTTGAGGATCACCTTTCCTTACATCCTGTTGATCTCGTTGACGGCCCTGGCCGGCGGCATACTGAATTCCTTCGACCGGTTCCTCATTCCGGCCCTCACCCCGGTGTTGCTGAACCTGTCCCTGATCGCCGCTGCGGTGCTTCTGTCCACGCGTCTGGAGGTCCCCATCATGGCGCTCGCCTGGGGGGTGCTGGTGGCCGGGATCGTTCAGTTGCTGGTGCAGGTCCCGGCCCTGTTGCGGCTTGGCCTGCTGCCGCGACCGCGCTGGGGCTGGAGACATTCCGGTGTGCGCAGGATCCTGAGGCTGATGATCCCTACGCTCGTGGGCAGTTCGGTGGCGCAGATCAACCTCCTGCTGGATACGGTCATCGCGACCTTTCTGATCAGCGGGAGCGTGTCCTGGCTGTATTACTCCGATCGGTTGCTGGAGTTTCCTCTCGGGGTGTTCGGCGTGGCGCTGTCGACGGTCATCCTGCCCAATCTGTCACGCAAATTTGCGCTGCAGAATCCTGCCGGTTTTTCGGCCACGCTGGACTGGTCCTTGAGGCTGGCCGCGATCATCACCTTGCCGGCGGCCGTGGGCCTCACCGTCCTGGCTTCACCGATCCTGGTCACGCTGTTCCAGTACCGGGCCTTCCAGGTGAGCGACGTCGAGATGGCGGCGCTCAGCCTGTCCGCCTATGCGCTGGGCCTGCCGGCCTTTATTGCGGTCAAGGTCCTGGCGCCCGGTTTCTACGCACGCCAGGACACGAAAACGCCGGTTAAAATCGCGATCATCGCCATGGTCTCGAACATGGTGCTGAACCTGTTGTTCGTGTGGTCGCTGGTGGCCATGGAATTCCGGGGCCAGCACATGGGCCTGGCCCTGGCCAGTTCCGTAGCGGCCTACATCAATGCCGGGCTTTTGTACCGGATGCTGCGACGCCAGGCTGCCTACCACCCCGAACCGGGTTGGGGCCGGGTCGGGCTTGCCGTGTCGATCGGCTGCCTGGCCATGGCTGCTTTGCTGACCTGGTGGAGCCCCGATCTGGGCCGCTGGGCCGCGGCAGGAGCGATGGAGCGCGGTCTTCGGCTGGGTGGCCTGTTACTGGCAGGTATGCTCGCCTATGTCGTGGCGACGCTGGCCGGTGGCCTGCGTCTGCGGCACCTCGAAAAAGGCAGTCTCTGAGGTCTGCACGGCGGTCACCGGTCCATCCGACATCTACCTCGTCCAGGGCAGTTCCCGAAGGCTGTCGCTGTTATAATTCCTCGTTTTTGCGACATACGGTTGGGCAGATGCGGGTCATCAGGAACAGGCCGGAATGGACGGGCGGGAGCTACGCGCCAGAAGGGTCCGTGGTGGCGGTTGGCAACTTCGATGGCCTGCACCAGGGGCACTTCCAGTTGATCAATCGCTGCCGCGAGGCGGCTGCCGATGGCCAGGCGGTCGCCGTGGTCACATTCGAGCCGCTCCCCCAGGCTTTTTTCAGGCCCGACCAGGCACCGGCCCGGCTGACCACGGTTTACCAGAAGCTGAAATTACTGCGCGCATTCGGGGTGGACCTCTGCTGGCTTATGCGGTTCGATCGCCGGCTGTCGAAGCTGTCCGCGCGCGAGTTCGTCGAACAGGTCCTGATCGGCGGGCTGTCCGCCAGGCGGGTGGTCGTTGGCGAGGACTTCCGCTTCGGGCGGGGGCGCGAGGGCGATCTGGACTTGCTGCACGAGGTGGGCCGGCCGCTGGGAATGGAAGCGGAGACCTATGCCGCCGTTACGCTGGATGGCCAGCGGGTGTCCAGCAGCGGCATCCGCCAGTTGTTGGCGAACGGGGATTTCGGCACCGCGGCCGCATGGCTCGGACGGCCCTTCCAGATGGAGGGTCACGTGGTGCGCGGTGCGGGCCTCGGGAGATCCCTGGGCTACCCCACCGCCAACCTGCGTATCCGGGCCCGGCCCAGCCCGCTGAGCGGGGTGCTGGCCGGTTTCGCCCGGGTCGTCGGCGGGGCCTGGCTTCCGGCGGTGACCAATCTGGGTTGGCGACCCGCCGTGGGCGGCAATGAGCCGCTGCTCGAGGTGCATTTTTTCGATTTCGACGAGGACCTCTACGGGCAGCGCCTCGAGGTCCGTTTTGTGGCAAAGTTACGCGACGAGATGAATTTCGAAAGTATGGAAGACCTGGTTGCGCAGATGCAGCGTGACGAGGCTGTGGCCCGTCGTCTGCTGGCCGAAGAGACGGTACCGGACTGAGGCGATGAACAGGTAATGACCGCAATGGATTACAAGGACACCATCAACCTGCCGCAGACGGCGTTCCCGATGAGGGCCAACCTGGCCAAGCGGGAGCCCGCCATGATCGAGTCCTGGGAGCAGGGCGGGCTGTATCGGCAGATCCAGCAGGAGACGGCCGATCGGCCGCTGTGGATACTGCACGACGGGCCGCCGTATGCCAACGGCGATCTTCACATGGGCCACGCGGTCAACAAGATCCTCAAGGACATGGTGGTCAAATCCCGACTGATGGCGGGCTTTTGTTCGCCTTACGTGCCGGGTTGGGACTGCCACGGCCTCCCGATCGAGCTGCAGGTTGAGAAGCAAATCGGCAAGGTCGGGGTCGAAGTCGATGCCGTTGTGTTCCGCCAGAAATGTCGTGAATTTGCCGACCAGCAGATCGATCTGCAGCGGCGCGGTTTCCGCCGCATGGGCGTGATCGGCGACTGGGACGATCCCTACCTGACCAAAGCGCTCCGCTACGAGGCGGACATGATCCGCGCGCTGGCGCGGATCGTCGAGGCCGGTCACCTGCTGCAGGGCGCCAAGCCGGTCAACTGGTGTTTTGATTGCGGTTCCGCGCTGGCCGAAGCCGAGATCGAGTACCGGGACAAGACGTCACCGGCCATCGATGTCCTGTTCTCCGCCAGCGACCCCGATGCGCTGTTCGCGGCCTTTGGAGTCGACGCGGTGGAGGGCGAGGCGGGCGTGCCCATCTGGACGACGACGCCGTGGACGCTGCCGGCTAACGAAGCCGTCACGCTGCACGCCGAACTGGAATACGTGCTCGTTTGGGCGCGTTTCGGTGATCGCCAGTTGGTGCTGGTGCTGGCCGCGGCCCTCCAGGATGAGGTCGCAGCGCGGATCGGGCTGGAGGAGGTGAGCCGGCTCGGCGTTGCACCCGGCCGCGCGCTCGAGCACCTGCGGTTGCGCCACCCGATTTACGATCGGGAGGTGCCGGTCATACTGGGGGACCATGTGACCGTGGAGGCAGGCAC
>JBFFUJ010000114.1:0-7784 GCA_041571375.1 Lysobacterales bacterium
ATGACGGTCGGCATTCTCTGCCATCGTGCTGCTTCGCAAGCGCACGGCCGCGATTCCGCTCAATCGGGCGACCCGCGGCGCGGGTAACGGCGGTGAACATAGTCTTCGATCAGCTGCAGGAAATCCTCGGTGAGCCCCTCGCCGCGCAGGGTCGCGTGTTTCTCCCCGTCAATGAATACGGGCGCAACGGGCGCCTCTCCTGTGCCCGGCAGGCTGATTCCGATGTCCGCTTGGCGGCTTTCGCCCGGGCCATTGACCACGCAGCCCATGACGGCCAGCGACAGACTCTCCACGCCTTCGAACTGCATTTTCCATTCCGGCATCCGGCTGCGGACGAATTGCTGCACGTCCTGCGCCAGCGACTGGAAAAAGGTGCTGGTCGTTCGGCCGCAACCCGGGCAAGCGGTCACCATGGGTGAAAAGGCCCGCAGCCCCATGCTCTGCAACATTTCCTGGGCGACGGTCACCTCGTCGGTGCGAGACTGTCCGGGCTCCGGCGTCAGCGAGACCCGGATCGTATCTCCGATGCCCTCCTGCAGCAGAACGGCCATGGCCGCGGTCGACGAAACAATGCCCTTGCTGCCCATGCCGGCCTCGGTCAGGCCGAGGTGCAGGGGGTAGTCGCAGCGGGCGGCCAGACCCCGGTACACGCTGATCAGGTCCTGCACGTCGCTGACCTTGCAGGACAGGATGATGCGGTCATGGGGCAAGCCCAGAGCTTCGGCTTGATGCGCGCTCTCCACGGCCGAGCGGATCAGGGCCTCACGCATGACGGCACCGGCATCATCCGGTTCGCTGCGTGCCGCGTTCTCGTCCATCAACCGGGCCAGCAGGCTGGCATCGAGACTGCCCCAGTTAACGCCGATCCGCACGGGCTTCGCGTGTTCGATAGCGAGTTCTATGATGGTCGCGAACTGCTCGTCCCGCTTGCGTCCAAAGCCCACGTTACCCGGGTTGATCCGCCACTTGGCCAGGATGCCGGCGCATTCAGGAACCTGTCGGAGTAACTGGTGGCCGTTGTAGTGGAAATCGCCGATCAGCGGTACTTCGCAGCTCATCATCTCCAGGCGACGCTGGATCTCGGGCACGGCCCGGGCGGCTTCCAGCGTGTTGACAGTGATGCGGACCAGCTCGGAACCTGCCCGGGCCAATTCCGCGACCTGTCGAGCCGTCCCGCGCGCATCCGCGGTGTCGGTGTTGGTCATGGACTGCACCACGATCGGATGTTCGCTGCCGATGGGAATGCCACCCACCTGAACCGTCGGTGTCTCGCGGCGCCGCCCCGTGCCGGCCCCGACTGCCGCCTCAGTTGCCGGCATGCTCGTCCTCGGAAAGATTGCGGGAGTTCATGATCGCGGGCCAGGCTGCCTGCAGGTACTTCCACATCGACCAGAGCGTCAGTGCGGCCGCCGTGTAGAGCAGCAACTCACCGATCAGGGCGACGGGAATCCAGCCAAGCGGCTCGTGATAAAGCAGGAAACCGATCGCGGTCATCTGGAAAATGGTCTTCAGCTTGCCCACCCAGGTGACACGGACCAGAGACCGCTCACCGATCTCCGACATCCATTCGCGCAATGCTGAGATCGTGATCTCCCGGCCGATGATGATGGCTGCGGCTATGGCAAAAATGATCTCGTAGGTTTCCTGCCGCTGCACCAGCAGCACGAGGGCGGTAGAAACCATGATTTTGTCGGCTACCGGATCGAGGAAGGCGCCGAACCGGGAGGTCTGACCGGTTTTGCGGGCAATTGCGCCATCTGCTATGTCCGTGACAGCGGCCAGCACAAAGATGACCACGCACGCCACGTTGGACCACGCATAGGGCAGGTAGAACACGACGACGAGCACCGGCACCAGTGCGATCCGGAGCAGCGTCAGTAATGTGGGCTGGGTCATTTGCATGATTGAATCAGCGGAGCGCTACCAAGCGTTCCATTATCGCAAACTACCGCGCTCAATGCAGTGCCCGGAAAATTTCTTCAGCGAGCACGCGGCTGATGCCCGGCACGCTGGACAACTCCTCTACACCGGCCCGACTGACCCCCTGCAATCCACCGAAATGGTTCAACAAGGTGCGCCGGCGGCGGGGGCCTATGCCCGGAATATCCTCGAGGGAAGAGCGCGCGGCGGCCTTTTGCCGGCGGCCCCGGTGGCCGGTGATCGCGAAGCGGTGAGCCTCGTCACGGATCTGCTGTACCAGGTGTGACGCGGCGGATTCCGGCCCGGGATGCAGGGCCCGCAAGGGGCCGGCGGCAATCCATTCCTCTTCCCCTGCCCTGCGCGAGCGGCCTTTCGCGATACCGACCACCGGTATGCCGCCCAGGCCCAGTTCCGCCAGCACCTCTTCGGCCTGTCGCAGTTGCCCCTTGCCGCCGTCGACCAGAATCAGGTCCGGGAGGGTGACTTCCTCTGCCTGCAGCCGCGCATAACGCCGGCTCAGGAGCTGCCGCATCGCCGCGTAGTCATCACCCGGTTCAATACCCCTGAGGTTGAAGCGCCGGTAGCGGGATTTGACCGGCCCCTCGCTGTCGAAGACCACGCAGGCACCGACGGTTTGCTGGCCTGCCGTATGCGATATGTCGAAGCACTCGATGCCGGCAGGAGGCTCCTCCAGCCCCAGCAAATCCTGCAGCGCTTCGAACTGCGCGGCCATGCTCGCTTTGGTGGCCAGTTTCATTTTCAGCGACTGCCGGGCATTGGCCAGGGCCAGCTCGAGCATCTGGCGTCGCTGTCCCCGGGGATGTGGCTGCAGTCTGACCTGGCGCCCCGATCGCTCAGAGAAGACGCTTTCCAGCAGCGCTTTCTGGGCCACGGGGTCCGACAGGACGATTTGCGCAGGGGGGGCGCGCTCCCCGTAATACTGGCCCAGAAAGGCCTCCATGATCTCTTCCGCGGAACAGTCCTCGGCCTGGCTGGGGAAATGGCTGCGCTGGCCGATATGACGCCCGCCGCGGATCGATACGACCTGCACGCAGGTGAGCCCCGTTTCCTGGGCCAGAGCGATGAAATCGATATCCACCTGGCGCCCGGCGATGAACTGTTGCGCCTGCATCTGCTTCAGGGTGTTGATCTGGTCGCGGTACATGGCCGCCACCTCGAACTCCAGGCCCCGGGCAGCACGTTCCATGCGGGAGATCAGGCGCGTCAGGACTTCCTGGTTGCGGCCCTCGAGGAACAGGACCGCATCACGGACCTGATCGGCATAGTCCGCAGGCTCGACCAGGCCCACGCACGGCGCCGTACAGCGTCGGATCTGGTACTGCAGGCACGGCCGGCCGCGATGCGCGAAATAACTGTCTTCACAGTTCCGGATCCGGAAAAGCTTCTGGATCAGATTGATGCTTTCGCGAACGGATTTCGCTGAAGGGTACGGCCCGAAGTATTTCCGGGTCCTGTCACGCGCACCGCGGTGAAACGCGATGCGCGGATACTGGTGATCCGTGGACAGCATGATCCTGGGGTAGGATTTGTCGTCGCGAAGAAGAATGTTGTAGCGGGGGTGCAGCGACTTGATCCACTCGTTTTCGAGCAGCAAGGCCTCGCCCTCGGTCCGCGTCAGGCTGACCTCGATCGAGCTGATCCGCGCGACCATCCGCATGATGCGCTCGATCTTCGGCCGTGAATCAAAGTAGCTCGCCACGCGCTTGCGCAGGTTACGTGCCTTGCCGACGTAAAGCGGCTTGGCCGCCGCGTCGCGCATCAGGTAGACGCCGGGCCGGGTCGGAAGGCGGGCCGCTTCGGACTTCCCGTCGAATGGCTGCTCGCTCGGGTCGGTCACGGAGTCGGCCGGCTCAATCCCGCGACCCGATCAGGCCGCGGACGCGTTCGAGGTCCCGCGGGGTATCGACGCCGCCGGGTATGAATTCGGCGGCCTGGGCCATGACGATGCGTCCCCCGCTTTCGAGAAAGCGCAGCTGTTCCAGACGCTCGGTGAGTTCCAGCGGAGTGGGTGGCGTCCTGGCAAATTTCCTGAGCGCCCCCGCCCGGTAGGCATACAGCCCGATATGACGCCGCCACTGCAGTCCAGCCTGCAGCGCGGCAGCCGTGTCCGCATGGCCTCTTGGATAGGGCACCCTGGAACGGCTGAAATAGAGTGCCGTGCCGTCCGCCGCGACCACCACTTTGACCACATTGGGATCGTCGATACTTTCCGCCTCTTCAAGGGGCCAGTAGAGGCTGGCGGCATCTGCGTCCGGATTCCCGGACAGCAGCAAAGCCACCTGGTCCAGGCAAGCCGGAGGCATCAGCGGCTCGTCCCCCTGCAGATTGACCAACAGGGCGTCGTCGTCCCAGCCGAGCCGGTCGGCGGTTTCGGCGATGCGATCGCTGCCGCTCTGATGGCTGGCCGATGTCAGCACCGCCCTGGCGCCGAATCCCTCGGCTACCCGCGCGATCTCTTCGCTGTCGGTGGCGATGACCGCCGAACTTGCCGCAGAGGCGCGGGCCCGCGTGTACACCCACTCGATCAGACTGCGCCCGTGGATATCGGCAAGTGGTTTATCAGGCAAACGCTGCGAGGCCAGGCGTGCCGGTATGACGATGTGGAACTCGGGCTTCAGTGGTGGCCTCCCGCCTGTTTAAGGCACTTGCGGACCTTGCGGACCATAGAGGCTTCCCAGACGGCCGGCATGTCCGCCTCGACCGAAAGGAACCACGAATTCCTGAGCCCCAGGTTGCGGCACTTTACCGCGTCCTTCTCCGTCATCAGCACCGGCAGGCCGGATTCCATGCGATCGAAGTCTTCCTTGCGGAATGCGTGGTGGTCCGGAAACGGGTGCTCGATGACCTTGATCCTGGCATGCCGCAACAGGCTGAAAAACCGCTCGGGGTTGCCGATTCCGGCGACCGCGTTGACCCGGCAGCCACCGAACTGCGAAAGTCGCCAGCTCTGGCCGCCCTCGAGGGGGCGCAGAAAGCCGGCCGTCAGGAACATCTGTGTAGCCTCGAGGCCTGCCGTCGCGAGTTCCCTGCCGAGACCGGTGGGTTCGCCGTTGATCACCAGGTAATCGACTGACTGCAACCGTTCCAGGGGTTCACGCAATGGTCCGGCCGGCAGCAAAAGGCCGTTGCCGAAACCACGGCTGCCGTCCACGACGCAGATCTCGATTTGCCGCGGCAGGCGGTAATGCTGCAGGCCGTCATCCGAGATCACGACCTGCACGCCTTTCTTCAGCAACGCGCGCGCCGCGGCACAGCGATCGGCCGCCACGATCACGGGCACCTTCGCGCGTTGGGCAATCAGCAAGGGTTCGTCCCCTACCAGGTTGGGGTCTGAGGCCGGGCTGACCAGCCGCAGCCGCCGCTCGCTGCGCCCGTACCCCCGGCTGATCACCCCTGCGGACAAATTTGCCTCGCGCAGCAGGCGGCACAGGCGGACGACCAGGGGCGTCTTGCCGCTGCCGCCCACCGTCAGGTTTCCCACCACGACGATACAGGCCTCTGTCAGGTCGTCAGGCCGGCGCTTCAGGCTCCACCAACGATCCAGGCGCTGGCCGAGTCGATAGGCGGGCACCAGGCCACGCATCCACAGCGACGGTTGCTGGCCTTGATACCAGATTTCATTCATCCTGCGTTCGTTGTCGCGCTGCATTATCGACTAATACTGATCAGTACAACTCTTGCAAGTCATCGGCAGCCCCTGTCTCCTGGCTGAACTGGGTCTGATAAAGCCGGGCATAACTGCCGCCCCGGGCCAGCAATTCCTCATGGGTGCCGGTCTCGACCACCTGCCCACGCTCCAGGACGACGACCTGGTCTGCATTTTCGATGGTCGAAAGTCGATGCGCGATGACCAAGGTGGTGCGGTGTTTCATGACCTCGGTAAAGGCTTCCTGTATGACCCGTTCCGATTCGCTGTCGAGGGCCGATGTGGCCTCGTCCAGGATCAGAACGGGCGCATCCTTGAGCAGCGCCCGGGCAATGGCCAGGCGCTGCCGCTGACCGCCCGACAGGAGCGTGCCATTCTCGCCGACCAGGGTGTCCAACCCGGCGGGCAGTTGCTCGATGAACTCCATGGCATGGGCATCGCTGGCCGCTTTGACAATGGCTTCTTCAGCCGCACCCGCCAGCGCGCCGTAAGCGATGTTGGCGGCCACCGAGTCGTTGAACAGCACCACGTTCTGACTGACCAGCGAAATATGGCTGCGCAGGTTGTCCAGGCAATAATCGGACAGCTCGTGGCCATCCAGAAGGATATGGCCTTCGTAGCCGGTGTAGAACCTGGGCAAAAGACCGGCCAGCGTTGTCTTGCCGCTGCCGGAGTGCCCCACCAGGGCCGTCACGCTGCCGGCCCGAACGCTGAAGCTGACGTCCCGGAGAACCGGTCTGCCGCCATCCTCGTAGCCGAAGCTGACGTTCCTGAATTCGATGGAGCCGTTAACCCGGTCGACTGAATAGCTGCCCGAGTCCCGCTCCGCTTCCGTGTCCAGTACCTTGAAAATACTTTCCGCGGCGGCGATCCCCTTCTGCACCTGCGCCTGCACGCTGGTCAGTCTCTTGAGCGGCGGGATGGTGGCCACCATGGCTGTGAAGATTGCCGTGAAGGTTCCTGCAGAAATCTCGTTCAACAGCGCCGGGCGTGTCGCGATGAACATCAGGAGCACCATGGCGATACCCGCCGCGACCTGAACCAGAGAGGAACTCGCCAGGTGTGTTGCGGTCATTCGCATGTGCAGCCGGCGGGTCTTTTCATTGACGCTTCGAAAACGCGCTTTCTCGGCTTCCTGCCCGCGGAACACCTTGACCACCTGTTGGCCGACTACCGCCTCCTCGGTGACGTGCGAAACGTTGCCCATCATGTCCTGGATGCGATGACTGATCTTGCGGAAGCGACGACTGATCACAGTCACCAGCAGGCCGATCATCGGGACCAGCAGCAGCATGACCAGGGTCAGCTGCACATTGGTCGCCAGCATCACGCCCAGCAGGAAAATCACGAGCAACACGTCGCGAAATGCCGACACGACCGACGTCGTTGCCGCACTGGCGACCTGCTCGCTGTTATACGCCAGTTTTGAGATCAACTGCCCGGAGCTGTAGCGGTCGAAGAATGTTGCCGGCAAGACCACGTAGCGGTCGAACAGTTCCTGGCGCAGATCGGCGATCACTCTCCGCCCAACCCACTCCATGCCGTAGACGCCGGCGAAATTCCCCAGCATCCGCGTTACGGCCACGAGAAAGATGATCCCGGCCAGCCACAGCCCGAATTCCGAATCCTTGCCGACGAAAACGCGGTCTATGAGCGGCTCCATGAACTTGATGAATGCCGCCTGCATGCTGGCATCGATGCTGACGCCCAGCACGCCCAGGGCGAACATCCAGATGTAGCGTCGGGTGTAGGCCCAGAGACGTTTGTATACCGCCAGGGGATCCTGGACCGCGGCGGTCATTCGGCTGTCCCGTCCGTCCGGTCGGTGGCAATGGAAAGATTCCGAAATCCCAGTTGCGCCGCCACGTCCATTGCCGTCACGACATGATGATGCGGCGTCAGCCGGTCTGCCCGCAGCACCAGCGGCAGGGTTCTGTCGTCACCCGCGACTTCGAGCATCGCCGCACGGAGGGTATTTTCCTCGCTGTCGATCAGTCGCCGATCGTTGAGATACATGCGCCCTTCGCTGTCGATGACCAGCTCCAGTGATTCCGGGACATCGGTCCGATCCTCGACCGCGCTGGCTTCCGGCAGGTCGATCTTCAGCAGGGCCTGGCGCTCAAAGGTCGTGCTGACCATGAAAAAAATCAGCAGCAGGAACACCACGTCGATCAGGCTGGCCAGATTGATCTCGGGG
>JBFFUJ010000115.1:0-7722 GCA_041571375.1 Lysobacterales bacterium
GCATGGTGTGGGCCGGAGCGTAGCTTTTGTCGTAGGCAACGGCCCTCTTGAGCTTGTCCAGGGCGATCTCGTAATCCCCACGCTCCATGTACTGCCGGCCGAGCGCCGTGTTGGTTTCCGCGGCGCGCCGGCTGTCGCCCGCCGCATTCTGGTCCGTCGTGGCGCAGGCCGCAGACAGCAACAGCAGCCCCAGGCAACACCCTCTGAGAATTCCGGCCATCTCCTCAGATCCCCTGCGCCTGTTCGCGCAGGCGCTGACTGCGGCGCGTGCGGTCCAGCACTTTGCCGACCAGCTGACCACAGGCTGCGTCGATGTCGTCACCCCGCGTGCGGCGAATCGTGGCGACCAGGCCCCCGGCCATCACGATGGACTGGAACTCGCGGATGCGTTCCTCGGGGGAACAGCGGAAGGATGTGCCTGGGAAGGGATTGAACGGTATCAGATTCAATTTGCTGGGCAGCCTCCTGAGCAGCTTGACCAGTTTCCTGGCATGATCCGGATGATCGTTGACCCCATCGATCAATGTGTACTCGAACGTGACGGTGCGCTTGTGTCGGTCGGAAACGTAGTCCGCGCAGGCCCGCATCAATTCGCTGATCGGGTATTTTCGATTCAGCGGCACCAGCATTTCACGCAGTTCATCCTCGGGGGCATGCAGGGACACCGCCAGTGCGACGTCTATGGTGTCGCGCAGGCGGTAGATGCCGGGCACCAGGCCGGCAGTGGACAGCGTGACCCGCTTGGCCGCCAGCCCGAACCCGAGGTCGTCCCGCAACAGGGCCAGCGCGGGCATCACCGCTTCGAAGTTCAGCAGCGGCTCGCCCATACCCATGAGCACGACATTGGTGATCCGGCGTGGACCGTTCCGCTGGTGTCCCAGTGCTCGGGCGGCCTGCCAGACCTGGCCAATGATCTCCGCGGTGGTCAGATTGCGGCTGAAACCCTGGGCCCCGGTGGAGCAGAACGTGCAGTTGAGCGCACACCCGATCTGGGACGAAATGCACAGAGTCCCGCGGTTGGGTTCCGGAATGAATACTGTCTCGACTGCGTTGGGGCCGCCGAATCCCATCAGCCACTTGACGGTTCCATCCGCGGAGACCTGTTCGCTCAGTACTCGCGGCGGCTCGATGCGTGCCAGCGTCTGCAGCCTCTGCCGCAATTCCAGACCCAGATTGGTCATGGCCGCAAAGTCCGTTTCGCCCTGGTGATAGATCCACTTGAGCACCTGCTGGGCGCGGAATGGCTGTTCTCCGATCGACTCGAAAAAACTGCGCAAGGCCACCTGGTCCAGATCGAACAGATTGATGGGGCTGGCGGTTGCGCTCATGACTTGGTCCCGGTCCGGGCAATGACGGTCATCGCGGACAGATTTCACCCTCGCTGAAAAAACAGGAAATCTCATAAGCGGCTGTTTCGGGTGCATCCGAGCCGTGCACGGCGTTGGCTTCGATGCTCTGCGCAAAATCGGCTCGAATGGTGCCCGGAGCGGCTTCCTGCGGATTCGTTGCACCCATCAGTTCACGGTTGCGTGCGATCGCGTTCTCGCCCTCGAGGACCTGGATCATGACCGGTCCCGAAGTCATGAAGGCCACCAGGTCATTGAAGAATGGCCGCTCCCTGTGCACCGCGTAGAATCTCTCCGCCTCCGCACGGGTGAGGTGTTTCATCTTCGCGGCAACGACTTTCAGTCCGCCCTTTTCGAACCGGCTGTATATCTCGCCGATCACGTTCCTGGCCACGGCATCCGGCTTGACGATCGACAATGTTTTCTCGATTGACACTTAAGAATCCTCTCTAAATAATTGTTCTATAAGATTTAATTAAAATCATCAATTCCCACGCGGGCATGGATTTCAAATCTGTTAAGTTTAAGGTGATGCCGGGTGCCACGCAATGCGGCCGCGCATTGGATCGTACGGTTTTTCGGCCGCAGAGCGCCCCGCTCCGCCTTGACCGCTGCTTGGCGCCGAACATATGATGGCACGCAGCCCCGGCGACCCTGCCCTCGTGACAATGCCGCCGAGCACGGAAGGCAGGTGCGAATCAGAAGAACGGCTGCATCCGAGGTCACCATGGAATTTCTGTATTTCGTCGTCCTGATCCTCACGGTTCTTCTACTGGCATACAACCGCATTCCGCTTCTGATCGCCATGGCCACCATGGTCGTCCTGACTGTCGTCTGGACCGAGTTACGCCACCTCTTCTACGTTCCCAGCTGGTTCCGGTTCGCCAACGGTATAGTGGCCGTCACGCTGATCGGCTTCTGCATTACACCGCTGCGCCGCTTGCTGATCAGTGACCGTCTCTACGGTCTGTTCCGCAGGGTCCTGCCTCGAATATCGGAGACCGAGCAGGAGGCGCTGGATGCCGGCACCGTGTGGTGGGAAGGCGAACTGTTCTCAGGCCGCCCGCGCTGGAAGCGTTTGCTCAAGGTCCCTGCCCCATCCCTGAGCGATGCTGAACAGGCGTTTCTGGATGGCCCCGTGGAGGAGTTGTGCCACATGCTCGACGACTGGGAGATCTGCGATACCCATCGCCGACTGCCGGAGGAAATCTGGTCCTTCATCAAAGAACATCGCATGCTGGGACTGATCATCCCGAAACAGTATGGCGGCCTCGAATTCTCGGCCCAGGGGCACTCGGCGGTCGTCATGAAGCTCGCGAGCCGGAACCTGACCACGGCGATCACCGTGGCGGTGCCCAATTCTCTGGGGCCCGCCGAACTGCTGCTGCACTACGGTACGAACGAGCAGAAGGACCGTTACCTTCCTCGCCTGGCCCGGGGCGAGGAAATACCCTGTTTCGCGCTGACCTCGGAGACGGCCGGTTCCGATGCTGCCAGCATGACCGACTATGGCACCGTCTGTCGCGGCGAGTTTCAGGGAAAGCAAGTGCTCGGGCTGCGGCTGAACTGGAACAAGCGCTACATCACGCTGGCGCCGATCGCGACCCTGATCGGCCTCGCTTTCAAGGTCCGCGATCCGGAAGGCCTGCTCGGCGACGAGACGGACCTGGGCATCACCTGCGCGCTGGTCCCGGCGAACACCCCCGGTGTGGAAGCCGGCACGCGGCACATGCCGGTGGGCGCCGTGTTCATGAATGGCCCGACGCGGGGTGAGGATGTGTTCATCCCCATGGACTGGGTCATCGGGGGGCAGGACCGGATCGGCCAGGGCTGGCGCATGCTGATGCAGAGCCTTGCCGCCGGACGCGCGATTTCCCTGCCCGCCACCGGGGTGGCTGGCGGCAAGATGGCCGCGCTGCTGTCCGGCGCCTACGCCCGAATCCGCAAGCAGTTCGACATCCCGATCGCCGAGTTCGAGGGCATCCAGGAGCCCCTGGCGCGGATCGGCGGCCGCAGCTATCGCATGGACGCGGCGCGCAACCTGACGCTGGTGGCACTCGACCAGGGGCAACGTCCGGGGATCCTGTCGGCCATCCTCAAATACCAGCTGACCGAAGGCAGCCGACAGTGCATCAACGACGCCATGGACATCCATGGCGGCAAGGGCATCGTGACCGGCCCCCGGAACTACATGGCCCATGCCTACCAGGCCCTGCCCATCTCCATAACGGTGGAAGGCTCGAACATCCTGACGCGCTCGCTGATCATCTTCGGCCAGGGCATGGTTCGGGCCCATCCCTGGCTGATCAAGGAGCTGGATGCCGTGCGCGATCCGCGCCCCACCGCGCGCCGGGCTTTCGATCGCGCGCTGTTCTCCCATATCGGATACTTCCTCAGCAACCTGGTGCGCGCCTGGATGCTCGGCGTCACCGGTTCCCTGATCACCCGCTCTCCCGTCCGCGGGCCCACCGCGCGCTATTTCAGGCAATACAAGCGCATGTGCGCCGCGTTTTGCTTCACCACCGACCTGATCCTGTTTCAGCTCGGCGGGCGCTTCAAGTTCCGTGAAATGCTCTCCGGCCGGATGGCCGATTGCCTCATACACCTCTATCTCGGGTCCGCCGTGCTGAAACGCTTCGAGGACGACGGCCGTCCCGAGGAGGATCTCCCGCTATTGGCATGGGCCATGGACGACAGCCTGAATTCCATCCAGGAAAACCTTCGCGGAGTGCTGGCCAACCTGCCCTTGCCGCTGTTCGGGCGACTCGCGAAATGGCTCATTTTTCCGCTCGGGATGCCGTACAGCCCGCCTTCGGATCGTACGGACCAGGACATTGCGCGCCTGCTCACTACCGAGAATCCAAGCCGTGACCGGCTCACGGCCGGCGTGTACCTGTCTGACGAAGACGATGCCAGCGGCCGGGTCCACACGGCGTTCCACCTGGCTCTGATGGCGGCCAAGGCGGAAAGCGCAATCCGCAATGCACTGAAAGAATCGGTGACCTACGAGAACTACGAGCGCCTGGTGCAGAGAGCCGTGGAAAGCGGTGTCATCACCGAGGAGCAGGCCACCACCGTTCGTCTGTCGCAAGCAGCCTCGCGCGCGGTCATCGAAGTGGACGAATTCCTGAGAACCGAAATTGAGGGTTTCGAGCAGGCGGCCTTTCGCCCGGCGGTCAGCAGCGGCTGATCGCTGCAGCCGACGAATGCTATACTTTGCCGCGAAAAGGGACATGCGGCGGCATGCTGCAGGATAAGGGACTATGAACAGCACAGTCATCCCCACCAGCACGGAAGACCTCGGCGGGCGTCATGAGCGCCTCTTGTGCGCACAGGCCGCCGTGAACCAGGTTCTGCTCGGTAAGGACCGGCAGGTACGCCTCGCGTTCTGCTGTCTGCTGGCGCGGGGCCACCTGCTGATCGAGGATGTGCCGGGCGTCGGCAAGACCACCCTGGCCCACGCCGTGGCGCGCGTCATCGGCTCCGACTACCAGCGCATCCAGTTCACCAGCGATCTGTTGCCGGCGGACATCCTCGGCGTATCAATATACAAGCGCGGCAAAGACCAGTTCGAATTCCACCCCGGGCCGATCTTCTCGCAGGTGATCCTCGCCGACGAGGTCAACCGCGCGACGCCCAAGACCCAAAGTGCCCTGCTGGAGGGTATGGCTGAAGGGCAGGTCACCATCGAAAACCAGACCCACATCCTGCCTCGCCCTTTCTTCGTCATGGCCACCCAGAACCCGCTCGACCTGGTCGGCACCTTTGCCCTGCCCGATTCCCAGCTGGACCGGTTTCTGCTGAGCTTTTCGCTGGGCTATCCGGATGCTCTGGCGGAACGGGAGCTGCTGACCACGGAGGACCGCTCCCTGATGCTGGATCGACTGGAGACATTGCTGTCTCCGGCGGAGCTGCTGGCACTGCAGGCGGATTCTGAAACCGTGCACGTCAGCGAGAACCTGCTGGACTACATCCAGGCCCTGCTGAAGGAGACGCGGGACGAGCGTTGGTTCGAGACCGGACTGTCGCCGCGCGCCGGCCTGGCGCTGCTGCGGGCCAGCCGCGCCCACGCCTACCTCGAGAACCGTGATTTCGTGACGCCGGAAGACGTCAAGACCATCTTCCCGAGCCTGGCCAGGCATCGGCTGAACCCGTCCTCCGGGTTCAGCCATTCCGCGGAGGAGCAGGTTCTGGAGCTGCTGGACCAGGTGCCTATTCCCTGACCAGAGGTTCCGGGCAGGAATCTGATGAACGTCACGTCAACCCTCAGTGAACGCTGGGCCATCAGCCGACGCTTCGACCGTTGGCTGATGGATCGGGTGAGACGCCTGCGCGGATCCAGCGAGCTGCCATCCACGCTCGAATACCGCGACATCTATGTCCTGCCGACCCGCTTCGGAATGTGGTTCGGAGTATTGCTTGCGCTGATGGCCATCGCCGGCCTGAATTTCAACAACAACCTGACCCTGTTGCTGGTGTTTCTGCTGGGCGCGATCGCCCTGCTGACGTCCCTGCTGGCCTATCGAAATCTGGTCGGCATCCAGATCAGGGGGATCCTCGCAAAACCTGTCTTTGCGGGCGAAACCGCTCAATTCCGGGTGCTGCTTCAGAACCCCGAAGGGAGACGGCGATTCGCCATTCAGGCGCGATCGGCCGACCGCTGGGACAGCATCGACATCGGGCCCGAGGGCGCGGGACGGCTTCGGGTCGGGCAGAAGGCAGTTCGCCGCGGATGGCTGGATATGCAGCCCTTTCGACTGGAGAACCGTTTCCCACTCGGTTTGTTCATTGCCTGGTCGGTCATTATTCCGCGAGCCCGCTGCCTGGTGTACCCAAAGCCCTCGCCCAATCCGCCCCCGTTGCCAAGATCCGGCCGGGGTGACCATGGGTCGATGCACAAGGGCGAAGGCGAGGACTTTCACGGATTGCGCGAGTACCGGCCAGGCGATCCGCTGCGGCGCATCGCCTGGCGGGCGAGTGCGCGGCACCAGCGTCTGTTCACGCGCGAAATGGAAGCGCCCCGTGACCACGCCTGTGAGCTGAACTGGTACCTGATGGGCGCCGGCGATGCAGAAGACAAGCTGTCCATCCTGGCGGCCTGGGTCCTGCGGGCCGAACGCCTTGGCATTCCCTACAGCCTCGAGTTGCCCGGTGCCGCCCTGCCCGCTGAACACGGAGAGCCGCACCGCGACGCATGCCTCGAACTGCTGGCACTGTTTTCCTCATGATCGTTCTCGAGCGCACAACGGTGTTCTGGGTGATGGCGACCTTCGCGGCCGCGGTTCTGCCGCAGCTCGTGCGCATGCCTCCCGCAGTGGCCGCACTCACGCTGGCGGCCCCGCTTTGGCGGCTGGTCGCCGAGTTCCGCGGCTGGAAACCACTGCCGGCACTGGTGCGGCATGCTGTGACCGGCACCGCGCTGGCGACCCTGTTTTTTTCCTACGGCGATATCTCCGGTCGCAGGGCGGCGGTCAGCCTGCTCGCCCTGATGCTGGCGCTGAAGTTCACGGAGGCCTACAGGATCCGCGATGCCCGGCTGGTTGTCTCTTTCAGCCTGTTTCTCTGTGCCACCCAGTTCCTGTTCACGCAGGGTATCCTGATGGCGGTATACGGCCTTGCCTCCGTGATCATAGGGTTGATCTCACTGACATGGCTGCAGCGCAGCGAAGCCTGGGTCCATTGCAATGTGCGACCGCCTCGAATGAATGCCTCCCTGCTGTCCGAACTGGGTTTCGGCCTCAAGATGCTGGCGCTCGCCGTACCAATCGGACTGGCCTTTTTTGTGCTGTTCCCGCGCCTGGCCAGCCCCATCTGGGGAATTCCCGAAACGACACTGGATTCCAAGACCGGCTTGTCCGACTCCATGAGCCCGGGCAGCATACAGCAGCTTTTCATGGATGACAGCCCGGCCTTCCGGGCCACGTTCGAAAGACAACTTCCCGGCGCCGCAGACCTGTACTGGCGCGGACCCGTGTTCTGGCGCTTCGACGGGCGCAGCTGGACGGGCAGTTTTTACGGGACAAACATCGAGGCCAGCGCCCGCCCGCCGGCCGCGACAGCACCGTGGGACTACCGGGTGCAAATCGAGCCCAATGAGCGCAAATGGCTGTTCACCCTCGATTACCCGGCCATTGTGCCGGACAACGCGCGATTGACACTGGACTACCAGTTGATCCGCGACAAGGCCGTCACCCAGCTGCTGGAGTACACGGTGCGGTCCGATCCGGAGTTCGTGGATTCCCCGGAGCTGTCACAACCTCTGCGGCTGCAGGCCCTGGATCTGCCGGACAGCTCCAGCCCGCGCACCCGCGAGCGGAGCGCGCAATGGCTTCACGAGAGCTCGGCCGACCGCGCCCTGGTCCAGCGAATCCTCTAA
>JBFFUJ010000116.1:0-7720 GCA_041571375.1 Lysobacterales bacterium
GGTCACCGGCGTGGACAATTCCGTGGACGCCATCGAGCACGCACGGCGGCGCTACGGCGCCGGTAACCTGGAATTCCAGGTGGCCGACTGCCTCGACCTGCCTTTTGCGGCGGATGCCTTCGATTGCGTCGTTTCCTTCGAGACCCTGGAGCACCTGGCCGACCAGGACGGCCTGTTGCGGGAGTTCCGGCGGGTACTGAAGCCGGAGGGCTTCCTGCTGCTGTCTTCGCCGGACCGGGCCGTCTACAGCGGGGAGTTGCAGAACCGCAACGAGTACCACGTGCGCGAACTCGACCGCAACGAGCTGGAGCAGCTGCTGCGGGAGCACTTTCCGGCCTACCGGCTGTGGGGCCAGAGGCTGCTGTTCCACTCGGCGATCTGGTCGCTGGATGGCGCGGACGCGGTGATCTTCCAGCAGGAGGGCGATAGCGGGGTCGCGGCCGGATCGAGGCCGGGCCACGAGCCGGTTTACTTTATCGCCGCGTGCGCCGCCGAGCAGCGCTGCCTGCCCGCGGCGGCGTCAGGGCTGAGCCTGTTCGACGACGCCGAGGAGTCCGTGTACCGGCACTACCACCACGAAATCCGGAAGAATATGGCCGCCGGTACGGTTTTGCAGGAGAGGGACCATGAAGTCGCCGAGCTGAGGGCCCGGCTGGCCGCGGCCAGCGCGGCCGACTCCGGGCAGGGCGGCTCGACACACGCGGTGGCGCGGGATCCGGCGAGACGGTCCTGGTGGCGGCGCCTGCTCGGCAGGTCCTGAGGCGCGCATGCCCGCGCACGGCACGCAGCCGGGTGTCGATGTCGTCATCGTCAACTTCAATGCAGGCGAGGCGCTGGCGCGCTGCGCCGGTTCGGTGCTGAAACAGGATGCCTGCGCCTCCCTGACGGTGGTCGACAATGCCTCCGGCGACGGCAGCCTGGAACGGGTCGGGCAGAAGTACGGGGCCGATCCGCGGCTCAAATTGCTGCGCAACCCGGAGAACCGGGGCTTTGCCCGCGCGGCGAACCAGGCGGCGCAGCAGTCGGCCGGGGCACGGTCGCAGGACTACCTGCTGATCCTGAACCCGGACTGCGAGGTCGATGCGGATGCGCTGGAAACCTTGCGCGGGGCCCTGGACCGCGAGCCGGGGGCGGCGCTGGCCGGCCCGCTGGTTGTCGATTCGGAAGGACGGCCGCAGCGCGCGACGCTGCGGCATTTCCCCGACCCCCGCGCTGCCTTGCTGACCTTTTCCGGCCTGTGGCGGTTGGGTCGCTGGTGGCCGGCCTGGCGGGGCGTGGAGCGATCGGATGAGCTGCCCGGAGAGGTCGCCAGGGCCGAGGCAGTATCCGGTGCCTGCATGCTGGTGCGGCGATCCGCCTTCGAGGCCGCCGGCGGGCTGGACGAGGCCTACGGCATGCATTGCGAGGACCTGGACCTGATGTACCGCCTGCGCCAGATGGGCGGACACTGCCTGTTCGTGCCGCAGGCCCGCGTGGTCCACCTGCAGGGGCTGTCCAGCCGCAGCCGACCGTTCTGGGTGCACTGGCAGCGCCATCGCGGCATGCAGCGTTTTTTCACCAAGTTCCAGGCTGAGCGCTACCGTCTGCCAATGCGCTGGCTGGTGCTGGCCGGGATCTGGCTGCGCTTCCTCGTCACCTCGCCGCGGGCTCTGCTGCGGCGCTGATCGTGGCGGGACCCCACCGCGTGGTCTGCGTGACGGGCGCCAGCAGCCAGCTCGGTGTCTTTCTGCTGCCGCGCTTGCGGGCGGCCGGGTTCCGCGTGCTTGCCCTGAGCCGCAGGTCGCCGGAGCGGGCGCTCGAGGTCGCCGACGGTGTCAGCTGGATGCGCACGGGCTGTGTGCTGGACGGCGAGACGGGTGGTCCGGCCATGTCCCAGCCGTCGCCGGACTTCCTGGTTTCCTGTGGGCCGCTGGACCTGGCGCGGCGCATCGTGCTGCGCCATCCGGGACTGCAGCGGGTGGTCGCGTTCAGCAGCAGCAGCGTCCACAGCAAGGCTGCATCGGGCAGTCGTGCGGAGCGCGGGCAGATGGCGGCAATGGCCGCCGACGAGGCGGATCTGCAGGCCGCCTGCGCGGATAAGGACCTGCCGCTCCTGCTGCTGCGGCCGACCCTGATCTGGGGCTGCGGACTGGACCGCAATGTCAGCCTGCTGGCGGCTCTGGCCCGCCGCTGGAGGCTGATCCCGCTGGCGGGCCGTGCCGGCGGCCTGCGCCAGCCAGTGCACGCCGACGACCTGGCAGCCCTGGCGGTGCGGGCGTTGCAGTCACCCCGGACCCTCCGTCTGGCCGCCGCCGTGGCCGGCGGCTCGACGTTGACCTTCCGCGAAATGGCGCAACGCCTTGCCGCGCTGCGGCAGCCTCCGGCCCGTTTGTTGAGCCTCCCGGAAAGCCTGCTGGTGACGCTGGTGCACCTTTTGTCAGCGGTGCCGGGGGCGTGGCGGGCTGGGCTGCGCGGCGTGAATGCGGAAATGGTGCGACGCCAGAACCGCGACCTCGTTTTCGACGACAGCGAACTGCGGCGGGCGCTGGGCTGGAACCCGCGCCCGTTCGAGCCGGGCCCCGAAGACTTCCGGGTCCCGGAGCGCAGCCGGGAGCTCCAGTTGCCGCGATAAAGCCGCTGTATCGGGTTGGTACGGCGTCCAATCTCTGGCCCGGGCTGCGCGAGCCCGCAGGGCGGGTTTTGCCGGTCAGGGGTTGAGCAGGCGCTGGTACTGCCTTTCCAGGCCGGCTGTGAAACCGGCTTCATCCCGCAGCACTGACTCCTCAAACCGGTTTCTCAGCTCAACCCGGTAGCGGACGATACGCGCCATGTGCCGGCAGAGTTCATGGACGACATGGCCGTAGTCGTCGGGATCCCCTGCGACCAGTTCGTCCAGGCCCATCAGGCGCAGCACGCTGGCGACCATGCGACCGGCATGCCGGTCTCCGTGCAGGGAAACCACCGGCACGCCCATCCACAGTGCGCAGCAGGCGAGCGTGTGGCCGCTCCATGGGAAGGTGTCGAGCATGATGTCCATCTCGGCGAAGACGGAAAAAAAGCTGTCCTGGCCGGGCGACAGCCGGGTCATCCGCAGCCTGTCGGCGGCTACGCCATGGCGCGAAAAGGCGGCCTGTATCCGCCGCTGGTGCCAGTCGTCCAGTTGATCACGGGCCATCAGCAGTCTGGTGTCCTCGTTTTCATTCAGGATGCGCGCCCACCTGGCGATGACCGCCTCATTGACCTTTTCCAGCTTGTGCAGCGAGCCGAGCGTGATGAACCCGTTTTCCAGGAACGGGGCAGGCCCGACGGGCGGCGCGTCCGCTGGCGGCCTGAAACAGGCGAAACCCGTTCCCAGCCGCAGAAAGTCCTCGCTGCCCAGGGCGCTTTCATCCGCGGGGGCCGTGTGCTGATCCACGATCTGGAAATCCATCTGGTCGAGCCCGCTGGTGTTGGGGAAGCCCAGCCACGTGATCTGGACCGGAGCCGGCTTGCAGGCAAATACCCCCAAACGGTGATGTTTCGTATGGCCGGAAAGATCGACCAGGATATCGATGGCGTCGGTGGTGATCTGGGTGAGGACCCTGTCGTCACTCCACTGGGAAATGTCCCGCCAGTGATCGGCCAGTCGCATCATGCGCGTGGTGGTGTCGTCCGGCTTGTCGACGTTCGAGTAACAGTAAACCTCGAACTGCTCCCTGTCGTGGTGCTCCAGGACGGGCTCGAAAAAGAAGTTGACGGCATGCGCCCGCAAGTCGCCGGAAACGTAGCCGATCCGATACCGTCCGCTCCGGCGATGCTGCAGAGGAATAGAGCGCATGGGCTGGAATGCCCCGGTCGCGATCCTCCGGTGTTCCGCTGCAATCTCTGCCGGGTCGGCGTCGGGCAACAGATTCAGGACGTACAGCAGGCTGGTCGCAGCGGCCGGGTATTCCGGGCGGGTGGCCAGCGCTCTGCGGAAGGCTTCGGCGGCTTCCGTGAGCAGGACGTGATCGAGCAGTATCAGGCCCAGGTCGTGCCATGCCTCGGCGCGGGACGGGTCCAGCTGAACACTTTGGCGCGCGTGTTTCAGCGCCGCTTCGCGGTCGCCGGCCCTGGCGTACACGTTCGCGATGTTCTGGTGTGCGCCCGCGTAATCCGGTCTCAGCGCCAATGCGGCATGCAGTTGTTTCAGCGCCTGATTGATCCGGCCCAGCTGGTACAGGGCGTTACCGAGGTTGTTTCGCACCACGGGTTCGTTTGGCACCATCTGCACCGCCCGCTCGATGTAGCCGACGGCAGTTTCGCGGTCGCCCAGTTGCAGGCAGGCGAGGCCATAGAGATGCAGAGCATCCGGATGGTCCGGTTCCGATGCGAGCACCCTCGCATAGACCGTTTTCGCCCCCGACAGGTCGCCTTGCCGATGAAGCCGAAGCCCCTGCTTGATGTGTTGCTGAAAGTCGGATTCAGACATGGTCTGATGTCAGTTTGAGGCCAGGCGCAGGCCCCGGAGCCCGCCCAAGTATGCAGCAATCCGGCCCGGGAGACACCCCTGAACCCGCATGGCCCGACGCTTCTGAACCGGTCAATGTGAACGTCCGAAAGTCCTTTACTACCGGAGTTTCCGGTATCTGACCCGGTGCGGGGTGAGCGCGTCGTCGCCTTTGCGGCGCTTGAGGTCGGCTTCGTAATCGCTGTAATTGCCCTCGAACCACTCGACGTGGCTGTCGCCCTCGAAGGCCAGGATGTGGGTGGCGATGCGGTCGAGGAACCAGCGGTCGTGTGAAATCACGACGATGCAGCCGGGGAACTCCAGCAGGGCTTCCTCCAGCGCCCGCAGGGTTTCGACGTCGAGGTCATTGGTCGGCTCGTCCAGCAGCAGGACGTTGCCGCCCGAACGCAGCAATTTGGCCAGGTGGACCCGGTTGCGCTCACCGCCCGACAGGTCCCTGACCCGCTTCTGCTGGTCGGCGCCGCGGAAATTGAAACGGCCCACGTAGGCGCGGGAAGGCGTCCGGTAGCCGCCCACCTCGATGTATTCCTGGCCGTCAGCGATTTCCTCCCACACGCTGCGCTCGCCTTCGAGGTCGTCGCGGCTCTGGTCGACGTAAGCCAGCTGCACGGTGGACCCGATGCGGATGGAGCCGCTGTCGGGTTGCTCCGCACCGGTCAGCATCCGGAACAGGGTGGACTTGCCCGCGCCGTTGCCGCCGATCACGCCGACGATGGCGCCCTGGGGGATGCTGAAGCTCAGGTCGTCGATCAGCAGCCGATCGCCAAAACCCTTGCTGAGGTGCTCGGCCTCGATCACCTGGCTGCCGAGCCGTGGACCCGGAGGGATGAATATCTCGCGCGTTTCGTTGCGGCGCTGGTGTTCCTGCGAGCTGAGTTCCTCGAATCGCTGCAAACGCGCCTTGCCCTTGGCCTGCCGGCCCCTGGGATTGGCCCGGACCCATTCCAGCTCGGCGTGTATCGAGCGCTGCCGCGCCTGTTCGCGGCTTTCCTCCTGCTGCAGGCGCGCCTCCTTCTGTTCCAGCCAGGAAGAATAGTTCCCCTTCCAGGGTATGCCATGGCCGCGGTCCAGCTCCAGGATCCACTCGGCGGCGTTGTCGAGGAAATAGCGGTCGTGGGTCACGGCCACGACCGTGCCCGGGAAGCCGACGAGGAAATGTTCCAGCCAGGCCACCGATTCGGCGTCCAGGTGGTTGGTCGGCTCGTCCAGCAGCAGCATGTCCGGGCCGGACAGGAGCAGCCGGCAGATGGCGACGCGGCGGCGTTCGCCGCCGGAGAGCTGAGCCACCTGGGCGTCCCAGTCGGGCAGCCGCAGCGCGTCTGCCGCCACCTCCAGCGTCCGCTCCAGCTCCCAGCCCCCGGCATGTTCGATCGCCTCCTGCAGCTCGGCCTGCTCCGCCAGCAGTTCGTTCATGCGTTCATCGTCCATCGGCTCCGCGAATTGCAGGCTGATCTCGTCGAAGCGGTTCAGCAGCGCGCGCACCTCGGCCACGCCCTCTTCAACCACCTCGCGTACCGTCCTGTCCGGATCGAGTTCCGGCTCCTGGGGGAGGTAGCCGACCCGGATGCCGGGTTGGGGCCGCGCCTCGCCGTCGAACTCCTGGTCGACACCCGCCATAATGCGCAGAACGGTCGACTTGCCGGCGCCGTTCAGGCCCAGCAGACCGATCTTGGCGCCCGGAAAGAAGGACAGCGAAATGTCGCGGATGATGGTGCGATTGGGGGGTACGACCTTGTTGACCCCGATCATCGTGTATATGTACTGAGCCATGTTTGCAGTGCCCGGAGAGCTGAATTTTGGGGGCCGCATTATGAGCGATGCCCGGTTCCGGGTCCAGCGCCGGCCATGGGCCGGGGAACCTCAATCCGGACGCCGTTTCGATGGCCAATAATGCTAGAATGTCAAGCTGACTTCTCACAGCCGGCCGGCGGGGTCCCGAACCGGGAACTCAGCGCTGGATGCCAACTCAGCGACCCGATGCTGACGCGCCGGCAACCACTGAACGGGACGAGGAATGTTTGACCAGAGTTTCCGCATCCGCGGATATGATGACGAGTTGGCCGATGCGATCGACGCGGAGTCCGTACGCCAGGAAGACCACGTCGAGTTGATCGCTTCGGAGAACTACGCCAGCCCGAGGGTCATGGAGGCCCAGGGCTCGGTCCTGACGAACAAGTACGCGGAAGGCTACCCGGGCAAGCGCTACTACGGCGGATGCGAGTTCGTGGATCGGGCCGAGGAACTGGCGCGGGCGCGGGCCATGGAGCTGTTCGGGGCCAACTACGCCAACGTGCAGCCGCATTCCGGCTCTCAGGCCAACGCGGCGGCCTATCACGCGCTGCTCGACCCGGGCGATACCATACTCGGCATGAGCCTGAACGAGGGGGGTCATCTGACCCACGGCAGCCCGGTCAATTTCTCCGGCAAGCTGTTCCACGCGGTGCAGTACGGAATCGACGGCGAGACGGGCATGATCGACTACGAGGTGATCGCCGACCTGGCCGAACGCCATCGCCCGAAAATGCTGATCGGCGGTTTCTCGGCCTATTCGCGGAGGGTCGACTGGGCGCGGATGCGCGAGATCGCCGACACCGTGGGTGCCTGGTTCCTGGTCGACATGGCGCACGTTGCCGGCCTGGTCGCCGCGGAGCTGTATCCGAACCCCGTCCCGCACGCCCATGTCGTCACTTCGACCACGCACAAGACGCTGAGGGGTCCGCGCGGCGGCATCATCCTGGCGAATGCCGACGAGAAGATGCAACGGGCCCTGAACTCGGTGGTGTTTCCCGGCACGCAGGGCGGACCCCTGATGCACGTGATCGCCGCCAAGGCCGTGGCCTTCAGGGAGGCACTGGACACCGAATTCCGGATCTACCAGCAGCAGGTGCTGGACAACGCACGGGCGATGGCGGCCGTCATGATGGCGCGTGGGTACCGGATCGTGTCCGGCGGCACCGACAACCACCTGTTCCTGGTCGACCTGATCGGCTGCGAATTTACCGGCAAGGACGCCGAGGATTCGCTCGGCCGGGCCAACATCACGGTCAACAAGAACACCGTCCCGGGCGAACCCAGATCGCCGTTCGTGACCAGCGGGCTGCGCATCGGCACGCCGGCGGTCACCACGCGCGGCTTCAGCGTGGCGGACTGCGAGGAACTGGCCGAACTCATCTGTGACGTGCTCGACCGGGTCGGCGATGCCGACACCGAACGCCGGGTCGCCGGGGCGGCGCTGGCCCTGTGCCGGAAGCA
>JBFFUJ010000117.1:0-7720 GCA_041571375.1 Lysobacterales bacterium
CAGGTCGAAAAATGCATGGTCGAGCTTCGGGTCCAGCCGAGTGGCCTTCCTCAATATGTCGACAGCCTCATCGGGCTTGCCTTTTTCCACGAGCAGATGACCCAGGTCTTCGTGAGGTTTGGCAAAGCTGGGTGCGAGGCTTATGGCCTGTCGAAGGTATTTCTCCGCCTCCGGGATCTGATGGCCTTTGAGCAGGATCGCCCCCAGCAAGGCCACCATGTTGATGTCATCCGGGTTACGCTCGAGCGCTGCTCGGCACATGGCCACGGCCTTGTCGGGCCGGCCGGAATTGATCAGTGAGATCGCCTCGCTCAGGACACTCTTGGAAGCAAAAGACTGGGCCATTATCAACCCTTCTCCCGGGAACCGTTTCAGAAGCCTTCATATGCCACTCTATCCTTTGTCTTGTCAACGACATGCCGAGTCAATTCCCGATTTCAGGATGCCCGGTTGAAGGAACCAAACAAAGGTCGGATCAACGCCTGAACGTGATTGTGGTTGCTGCCGGCTGGCTTTGTGTTTGAATCATGGTTCCTTGCGTCCGAGGCGCGTCACCATTGCCGGAAGGAAGAGTCTGAGGAAAGGCCGGCATGGCGCATGAGAGAAAACGACGAGACAGCGCCCGGCCCGGTTTTGTCCAGGCAACGGCGCCGATGGTATCTTGGGCGCTCTGACAACCGAATCGCAGGCTCATGACTGAACAGGGACCGGAAAGCGAATATTACGACGCGATGGTCACGCTGCTCGAGTGGCTGTGGGGCCGGGGTTTCATGGCGCCGGGCGGCGTAGGAAACGTCGACCGGATGATCAGGGGGCTCGACGTAAAGGGCAAACGTATCCTGGACATCGGTTGCGGGCTGGGCGGCCCCGCCTTCTACCTGGCCGGGAAGTACGGGGCTCATGTCACGGGCATCGACCTGGAACGGCATCTGGTTGAACGGGCCAGGAGGCGTGCCTCGGAAACCGGGCTCGAGCGTCAGGTTGAATTCCTGACGGTCGAGCCGGGACCTCTGGATTTTCCGGATAATTCTTTCGATGTCGTGTTCACGTCCGGCTCCCTCACGCAGACCGAGGACAAACCCGGGATACTCGGTGAATGCCGCAGGGTTCTGAGCCCCGGTGGGGTACTGACCAGTTACGAATGGCTCTCGCATCAACAGGTGTTGAGCGCTGACATGCTTTACTTCTTCGAGATGGAGGGACTGACCTATCACCTGGTCACGCTCGAGGAGTTCGGTCGGTTGCTGGCCAATGCCGGCTTCGAACGGATCGAATTGGAAGATTCATCGGACTGGTACCGGAAAGAGGCGCGGCGGGAGTATGAACTGATGCGGGGGCCGCAATACTCGCGCGTGCTGAACATGATCGGACAAGAGAAGGCAGACCACCTGATAGAAGACTGGCGCTCCATGGTCGTGGTCTGCGAAAAAGGCGAATTGCGCCAGGGATATTTGAGGGCGCGCAATCCGGTTCCCGATCATCCGGGTATCTAGTCGCTTCAATCCCCGTACGCCGGCCATCAACGGAGAGGTAATGACGAAGTTTCCCGGTAAGACGCTGAAGGGCAGGGTCGTCTCGGTGCATGCGGGTAACGAGGATGACCTGAGCAAGCAGCCGCGAGCCTCCGTGAACGCAGAAATCGGCGGTTTCAGCGGAGACAGGCACCAGGGGCCCACGCGGGCAACCTGGGAAGGCGAATGGCAGCCCGCCGGCACGATACGCCGCAATGAGCGCCAGTGGTCCGGTGTTTCGGTAGAGGAACTGGCTCACATTAGCGACCGGCTCGATCTGACCGAGCCGCTGTCCCCCGCCACCCTGGGGGCCAACCTGTGCATTGAGGGCATCCCCGAATTTTCCCTGCTGCCGAAGGGCACCACGCTTTGGTTCCCTTCCGGAGCGGTGCTGCAAGTGGAGGAATACAATCCACCCTGCTCGGATATGGGCGAACAGATTGCCTTCAAATATTCGACCCGCTCAGGCGAATCCCTGACCGGGACAAGCTGGCTGCGCCCGGCATCAGGCCGGCGGGGTCTGGTGGGCGTCATCGACGTCCCGGGAGAGATCCGGGTGGGCGACGAAGTGGAAGTGAGGGTCTATCAGGAACCCGCGATCCGTTTGCTGTGAGCGGTTGCCTCGAGAATAGGGAAGCGGTACTTTGGCAGAGAGGCAGTGAATAGCCAGCTGGACGTACCGAAAACTGGACCATATGTAACTCAATTGGACCGCTACGACTCAATCATTATCGGGGCGGGGCACAACGGGATGGTTTGTGCCGCTTACCTGGCGAAGAGTGGCCAACGGGTGCTCGTGCTGGAGGCCTCGGACAGCCCGGGCGGTCTCGCCGCGTGCCGCGAATTCCACGAGGGCTTCAGGGCGCCGGTCGCGCATGCGGCCAGCCATTTCCCGCGAAAGATCGTGAACGACCTGTCACTCGAGTCCCATGGCCTGGAGGTTCCGGGGCCATCGCCGCTGACCGTCGGCTTGTCAGCGGATGGAAATCATGTGTTCCTCAACGGGATCGCGGTGGAAGGTGCCGGCCAGGCCGACAGGGATTCCTTCCGCGAGTTCAGGCGGCTGATGCAGCGCTTCGCCGACGCCCTGGCCCCATCCTGGCTCAAGACCATTCCCCGGGCCCGTCCCACGGGACTTGCCGACCTGCTGACTTTCGCGCAGATGGGCCTGAAGCTTCGCCTGCTCGGCAGGGAAGACCTGCGCGAATTTCTGCGGATCGCGGCGCTGCCGGCCCGAGACCTGATGGATGAGAACTTCGACAACGAAATCCTCAAGGCAATCTTGTGCTGGGACGGGCTGATCGGCTCGAAAATAGCCCCGCGCTCGCCGAACCACGCCGTTCTGCCAATGCTCTACCGCATGAGCGGCGGTCTTCACGGTGGGCCCGGCAGCCTGATCAGCGCCCTGCATGCATCGGCCACTGCATCCGGCGCGGAAATCAGAACGGGAATGGCGGTTGAACGCATTCTGGTTCGGGCGGACAAGGACGGCCTCGCCGCGCACGGCGTGCAACTCGCCAACGGTGACCGGATCGACGCGGATCGCGTGGTATCGTCGGCGGATCCGCAAACCACGTTCTTCCGGCTGCTCGGGGCCAAAAATCTGGAAATCGAATTCACCAACCGGATCAGACGGCTGCGCTGCGAAGGTTACGTAGCCAAACTGCACCTGGCGCTCAGCGGCCTGCCCGATTTTACCGCGCTGGACGTACCCCGTGGCCGGATGATTATCGCGCCGGATATGGACGCCATCGAGTTTGCATTCGACGACGCGAAATACGGTGAATGTTCCAGGCAGCCGGTCATGGAAGCCGTTGTTCCCAGCCTGCAGGACGACTCCCTGGCCCCGGAAGGACAACATGTGCTTTCGGCCCACGTCATGTATGTTCCCTACCGGCTGAAGGGCGGATGGGACCGGGCTGCCCGTGATGCCTTGCGTGACCGGGCCATCGATACGCTGGCACGTTATGCGCCCGGTATCCGCGAGCAGATCATCCATTCGGAGATCCTGGTACCCGAAGACCTGGAGCGGCACTACCGGGTGACAGGCGGTCACTGGCATCACACCGAGTTCGCCCTGGACCAGGCCCTGATGATGCGCCCGACCTACGAGGCGGCGCAGTACCGTTCGCCGTTGCCGGGCCTGTACCTGTGCGGCGCGGGCTGCCACCCGGGCGGAGACCTTGGCGGCGGACCCGGGCACAACGCGGCGCGCGAAATCCTGCGATGAGCAACAGAAAGTACGATGCGATCGTTATCGGCGCCGGCCACAACGGCCTGGCCAACGCCGCCTACCTGGCCAAAGCCGGGCTGGACGTGGTCGTGCTCGAGAAAAACGATTACATCGGGGGCGCGGCAGCTTCGCGCGAGCTGCACGAGGGCTGGGTCTATTCCAACGCATCCTACGTCTGCAGCATGTTGCGCCAGGCCATTCACCGCGATCTCGACCTCAGCCGGCACGGCCTGATGCTCGTACCGTACCTGGCCACCGTCAATTTCGGCGACGACGGCAGCACACTGGTCTCCTATCACAACGAGGCAGCTGCTTACCTGGAACTGAAACGGCATTCGCCGCACGATGCGGATTCCATGTACCGCTTTCAGGCCGACCTGACCCGCTATGCGCAATTCATCCGCAAGACCCTGTTGCGAACGCCGCCCGACCCGATCTCGTTCCGTCCGCGTGATATCCGCGAACTGCTGTTCCTGGGCAAACAGTTCTGGGCGCTCGGCGAAAAGCAAATGTACGAATACGTACGATTTTTTACTATAAGCGCGGCGGAGTTTCTCGAAGATTATTTCGAAAACGACCTGATCAAGGCCGCCATGGCCAGTCCGGGCATCATTGGCACGGCCCTCGGTGTCTGCTCACCGGGTTCGGCATACATACTGCTCCACCACGTGATGGGCGACGTCGACGGCAATATCGGCGCCTGGGGTCTGGCGCGCGGCGGCATGGGCGCGATCTCCAGGGCGATTGCCGGCGCCTTGCAGGAGCATGGCGGCGAGATTCGCATGAATGCGGGCGTGCAGCAGATCCTGGTCAGGAACGGACGGGCGATAGGGGTCGCGCTCGAGAGCGGCGAGGAACTGCGCGCGGGAATCGTGGTATCCAACCTGGACGCGAGACGAACCTTCACCCGGATCATGGATCGGCAGGACCTGCCGCCCGGCATCTGGGAAAAGGCCAGCAATTTCAAGATCCGCGGCTCCTCCGGAAAGGTCAATATTGCCTTGTCGGATTTGCCGAAATTCACCGGGTTGCCCGACAACCGCTACATCGACCGTGGCGGGCAGACATTCAGCGGCTCGCTGGAGACGATGGAGCGGGCGTACGACTGCTGGAAGCACGGCCGCTGGTCCGACATTCCCTTCATCGAATCGGTGATTCCGTCGGCCTGGGAGCCGACGGTGGCGCCGCCGGGCAGGCACTGGATGTCGAATTTCATCCAGTATTGCCCGCCGACGCTGGCGGACGGGCCGTGGACGCCGGAGAAACGCGAGGCATTCGGCCAGTCTGTGATCGACCGGATCGAGCGCTACAGCCCGGGCTTCAGTGACCTGATCGTGCACATGGAAGTGCGCACGCCCCATGAACTCGAGGAAGAGATCGGGTTGACCGAAGGCAACATTTTCCAGGGTGAACTCACCATCGACCAGTTGCTGTTCAACCGCCCGTTTCCCGGCTACGCGCAATACCGGATGCCGGTCAGGAACCTCTACATGTGCGGTTCGTCCACGCACCCGGGCGGTGGCGTTTCAGCGGCCTGCGGCGCCAACGCGGCGCGCGAGATCCTGATGGACCTGAAGCGGCCCAATACGGTGCCGGAAGATGATTTCTACGACGAGTAAGCGATGAACACTGCTGATCCATTTGCCGGCGAACGACTGAGGGAGTCACCTTTCCATCCCCGTGAGGCGGCCCTGAATATCCGGGACGCGTGGTCTGCCTGGAACGGCTACAAGTTCGCCGAGTACTACTACGACGCGGAGTACGAGTATTTCTGCGTGCGCAACAGTTGCGCCACCTACGACATCTGCCCGATGCAGAAGTACTACATTGAGGGTCGGGACGCCGAGGCCATGCTGAACCGGATGGTGACCCGGGACATCACGAAGCTGCCGCTGAACCGGGTGACCTACGTGGTCTGGTGCACGGACGAAGGGCGCATGGTCGACGATGGCACGATCTTCCGGCTGGAGCAGGACAAATTCATGCTGACCTGCGGCAGTCCCTGCATCGCCTGGCTGCGGATGAGCGCTTTCGGCTTCGACGACGTCACCGTCGCCGACATGTCCGATCGGGTCGCCGCGCTGTCGCTGCAGGGGCCGACCTCCTGTTCGGTTCTGAAAAAGATGGGTCTGGACGGCATCGAGACGGCCAAACCATTTGATATCAGACGCTTCCCCTTCCACGGCGACAGGCTGATGGTTTCGCGCACGGGCTTTACCGGTGATCTGGGCTACGAACTCTGGGTCAAACCGGAGCTGGCACTGACCATGTGGGACGAGCTGTACGCGGCCGGCGCCGACTACGGCATCCAGCCCTTCGGCGAGGAGGCGACCAACATGGCGCGCCTGGAAGCCGGCTTCATCATGCCGGACATGGATTTCAACGAGGCGCTGAAGACCGTTCATTTCGAACACGACATGTCGCCGCTCGAGCTGAATCTCGGCTGGCTGGTCGACTTCAACAAGCCGCACTTCAACGGCCGCAGCGCCTTGTTGAAAGAAAAGGAACGCGGCCCGAAATGGACGCTGACCCGCCTGGATATCCCTGGCAACAAGGTTGCCGCGGAGGCCATCCTCTACACCAGCGAAAAATGCACGCAGGATATCGGTTACGTGACCTCCGCGATGTGGTCCCCGGCAGTCAAGGCCAACATCGCGATGGCGATGATCAGGACGGAATTCCTGGCGGGAGACGTCTGGGCGGAAATCTACTACCAGAGAGAACTGCGCCAATACCGCAAAGTGGTATTGTGCACGGTCACGAAGAAACCGTTCTGGAGGCCCGCCCGGGCACGCGCCACGCCGCCGCCTGCCTACTGAACCGGCGCCGGGCAGGCCCTGCAGAGGATACGGAGAGCAGAAGATATGGATGCCCCCTTGTCAGTAAATGCATGTTCGCCGGGTATTCTTGAGTGAACAGCGAATACTTCGATGTGATCATCGTTGGCGCCGGGCTTTCGGGGATCGGGGCCGCCTGGCACCTCGGCGACAAATGTCCGGGGAAGACCTTCTGCATCCTGGAGGGCCGCGAATCGATCGGCGGCACCTGGGATCTTTTCCGCTACCCGGGCATCCGTTCGGACAGCGACATGTTCACGCTCGGCTACAACTTCCGCCCCTGGCGGGAAGGCAAGGCGATCGCCGACGGCCCATCGATCCTGCGCTACATCCGGGAAACCGCCGCCGAAGCCGGCATCGACCGGCACATACGCTACGGGCACCGCGTGACGGCCGCCGACTGGTCCAACGCCGACGCATCCTGGACCGTGACGGCGATCCGCCCGCAGAGCGGTGAGCGCGTCGAATTGCGCTGCGGATTCCTGTTGATGTGCGCCGGATACTACCGCTACGACAAAGGCTACACGCCGGTCTTCCCCGGACGGGAACGGTTCCGCGGCGTGATCGTGCATCCGCAGCACTGGCCCGAGGAACTCGACTACCGCGGCAGGAAAGTGGTGGTCATCGGCTCCGGCGCCACCGCCGTGACGCTGATCCCGGAAATGGCGCGCGACACCGCGCACATCACGATGCTGCAACGCTCGCCGACCTACATGATTTCCCTGCCGGACTCCGACCGCATCGCCAATTTCCTGCGCCGGATCCTGCCCGAGAAGACTGCCTACCGGCTGATACGCTGGAAAAACATTTACTTCCAGCGTTACATCTACTGGCGCACGCGGGTCGCTCCGGACAAGGTGCGGCGGAAACTTCTGAAAATGGCCCGCAAGGAACTCGGGCCCAACGGAGATTTCGAGGCCCACTTCACCCCCCGCTACGCTCCCTGGGATCAGCGTTTGTGCCTGGTGCCGAACGCGGATTTTTTCCACGCCGTGCGGGACGGCAGCGCGTCGGTGGTGACGGACGAGATCGAGACCTTTACCGAAACCGGAATATCGCTGAAATCGGGACGAACGCTGGAAGCCGACATCATCGTTACCGCGACCGGCCTCGATCTCTGCGTGCTGGGCGATGCAGAA
>JBFFUJ010000118.1:0-7714 GCA_041571375.1 Lysobacterales bacterium
AAAGTGCCGGAGTAGCTTACTCTGGCACTTTACTCTGACCCCGTGTTATGCCGTGTTACGGCCTCGGTTGACGGATCAAATAGTGCTAAGGTAGCGCGATGCGCGCCGCCGAGTTTATTGCCCTGTTTCTGTGCCTCCTGCTGTCCGCCTGCGTCAGCCTGCCCGAGAACTTCGAGCGTGAGCAGGCCTGGAAACTCGACGGCAGCGACTCCGGCATCGCAGAGTTGCTGGAGGACGATTTCGCGGCGCATCCCGGGCACAGCGGCTCCTATCCGCTGAGCGATGGGATGGAGGCGCTGGCGGCCCGCATCCTGTTGGCCCGGGCGGCGGAGAAATCCCTGGATCTGCAGTACTACATCTGGCACCCGGACATCGCGGGCCGGATCCTGGTAAAGGAGCTGCTGGATGCCGCTGACCGCGGCGTGCGCGTCCGCCTGCTGCTGGACGATCTCGGGGTCGGGGCCGCCGACGACGAGGGATTCCTGCTGCTGGACAGCCACCCGAACGTGAGCGTCCACCTGTTCAACCCGATCGCGCTGCGCGGCGCGCGCACCCTGGGACTGCTGGCCGATCCGCTGCGCCTCAACCAGCGCATGCACAACAAGTCCATGACGGCCGACAACCTGGTGACGGTGGTCGGCGGCCGCAACATCGGCAACGAGTATTTCTCGCTGGATGAACTGGTCAACTTCGCGGACATGGACGTGCTGGCCGTCGGCCCGGTGGTGGACCAGGTCAGCGATGCCTTCGACATTTACTGGAACAGCGCGGCCGCATTCCCCATCAGCGCCTTTCACGAAGAAGGGCGGTCCACGGACCAACTGGCCCGGGCTCGCCGGGAGCTGCACGCATACGTCGCCACCCATGGAGATCCCTATTACGAGGTGATGCGGGCCACACCGCTCGGGATCGACGTCGGGCGACGCGCGGTCGATCTTTACTGGGGCGAAGTCAACGCGCTGTACGACTTGCCGGAAAAGGTCCTGGGCGAGGAAACCGACCTGCTGCTGCAGCAACTGAACAGTCTCATCGGCCAGGTTCAGCAGGACATGCTGATCATCTCGCCCTACTTCGTTCCCGGCAAGGAAGGCACGGCGGAACTCGTGGCAGCCGCGCAGCGCGGCATACGCGTGCGCGTTTTCACGAATTCCCTGGCCGCCACCGACGTGGCCGCGGTGCACGCCGGCTACAAGAAATCGCGGCGCGATCTGCTCGAGGGCGGCGTTGAATTGTACGAAATGATGCCGACGCTGAATGCCGATGAGGATGCGCGGCGGAAAGCCTCGTATTCCGGCTCCTCCGGGGCCAGCCTGCACGCCAAAATGTTCGTGATCGATCGGCAGCGCCTTTTTATCGGCTCGATGAACCTCGACCCGCGCTCGATCGACATTAATACCGAGATCGGCCTTCTGATCGACAGCCCGGAACTGGCGTCCAGCCTGCTTGACCGCTTCGAATCGCGACACGACAAGGCCTTCTACGAAGTACGGCTCGAACCGAAAGACCCTGGCCGACCGGACGGGAGCCAGCGCCTGGTCTGGACGGAGCATAACGACGGCCGGTCGATCCGCTACACCAAGGAGCCCAGGACCACCTTCTGGCAACGATTCGGGGTCGGTTTCATCAGCCTGTTCCCGGTCGACTCCCAGCTTTGATGACCACAGGCAGGAAACTTCGAATGGACCAAAAAGAGCAACTCGTGTGAGGCTTCAATGGAGCCGAAGGCGACCCGCCGCACCCGGTTGGGTGAGTCGAGCGAAGCGAGCGGCACCAGAGGGGGCGTGCGCATATTGCATGCCGTCGAGCGCAGCCGGTTTTCGCCGAAGGCGAAAGAAGGGAAGAGCAGGCAATGCAGCTGGTGCGGTTTCGCCGAAGGCGAAGAAGCGCCTGCGGAATGCCGTAGCTCGTGAGACTCCTTAAATGTCGACGCGGCTGAAAACCTGGTCCCTGCGCCTGCTGAAGTGGGCCATCGTCATCGAGCTGGCCTGGCTGGTGCTCCTGAATGCGCTGCTGGCGCTGCCACTGACGCAGGACGTGATCAACATGATCCGCCCGGAAAAGTTTTTCGTGCGCTGGGAGCGGGCCTGGACCCCCTACCCCGCCCGCCTGCACGTCACCCGCGCCTACGCCAACGGCAATTCGCGATCGCAGGTCTGGGCATTCGAGGCCGAAAGCGTATCCGGCTCGATCGCCGTGTTGCCGCTGATACTCAAGCAGGTCTGGATCAGCAACGTGGAAGGCCGCGACCTCGATTTCCGCATGCGCCCGCGGCTGAAACCGGACCGGGATTACACCGCAATCGAAGCCTGGTTCCCGGAAATCGACGGGCGCGAGGTGACGCCAGCCGTACCGCCACCACCGCAGAAGCGGTGGCCCTGGAACATCTCGGTCGACGGCATCGAAGTCAGCGGCAAGGTGGGGTACTGGATCTACAACATGCAGGGCAGCGCCGAGGCCGACGTCCAGGCCAAGCTGAATTACCGCTCCGGCGGCGGTCCGCTGGAATTGGATGTCCACACGATGGATCTGAAGCTCGAACCGATGTACCTGAACCACGACCACGACGTGTTCCAGCAGGGACGGATTCGGGGTTCGATGGGGTTTGCACCATTCCGGCCCCGTGAAGACAAGGGACTGAAGTTGCTCGACTACCTGCTGCTGGACGTCGAGATGGAACTCGACTCGAAGAGCCTCGCCTTCGTCGACCTGTTCCTGCTCAACTTCGAGGGCATCAACGTCAATGGCACGGGTCAGGTGTCGGGACGGTTGAACTTCGACCGGGGCTGGGTTCGGGACGGGACCGACTTGCTCGTCGACGCCGACGACCTGGACGTGCGGGTGCTGACGGCTGAAATCAGTGGCGCCGGCACCATCGGTTTGAGCATGGGTCAGAATCCCGAGGGCGATATGTCGCTGGAATTTGACTTTCGCGACCTCGCCGTGCAGCACGAGCAGGACGGAGCGGCCTTCCTGACCGGCGAGCAGCTGTCGTTCCGGATTGGCGGCGACGGCAAGATCATGCCAGACCTCGATTCGGTGAACATGAGCCGCAGGATCGATCTGGAGCTCGAGGAGCTGACGGTGCCGGACCTCGCACTGTTGCAGCGCTACGTGCCGCGCAAGTGGCCGCTCACCCTGCATGGCGGCGACGGCACACTGGCAGGGACGGTACAGGTCGCACCCACGCAGTTGCAGATCGACCTGCGACTGGGCTCGGACAACGCCGATATGGGCTTGAATCAGTACCGCTTCGAGACCAACCTCGATGCGGCATTGCGGCTCGACAATCCCGATCTGGTGAATCAGCGCACGGCCGTGGACGGCACCACCATCGCGCTGACCAACGCGCACCTCATGCGCGACGGCGACCGCGCGCCAGAGGACTGGTCCGCATCGCTGGTCCTGAATCGCGGTGAATTCAGCCTCATTTCCAGCGAGGCCAAGCAGGATGAGGAGAATGTGGTCGACCTGCTGCGGCTGATGGCCGAACGAGAGATGCAGGACATCGTCGGCGAGTCCAACGGCCGCTTCGACTTCGACGCGGCCGTGTCCAGCCTGGCCTGGATCGGCGTGCTGCTGGACGGCAGCTACCGGTCCGATTTCAGCGGCCACGCGATCATTACGGGCACCGCGAACCTGGCCAACGGGTTACCCGCGCCGGGAACCGACGTCACGGTCACTTCGGACCGCCTGGCCGTGGGCATCCTCGATTACCTCGTCACCGGCGATGGCCGCATCGACCTGTTGGTCGACGAGGGGGGAGAACTCCCCGACTGGCGCTTTGACCTGGCGCTACGTGATGCGGGCATGCGGCGCCGTAACGAGGATCAGACGTACATAAAGGATGTGGAGTTGAACCTGGCGGCCCTGGTGCCGGATGTCAGCTTCGACCCGGACCGCGAGCGCCGATTCGCCATGCAGTTCAGAATCCCCGCTGCACGCATCACCGACATGGCCGTATTCAACAGCCACCTGCCGCCGGATTCGCCTTTCCGCTTCACCGGAGGCGAAGCCGATCTGACCGCGGAGATAGCGCTGCAGCACGACGATGCGGACGGCTGGCTGCGCCTGAAGGCCGACGATATCGACGGCCTGCTGGAGGATCAGCAAATCGAGGCCGACCTCGACATGGACATCAGCCTGGTTGGTGGCGTCCCGAACGAAATGTTCTTCGATTTCAGCGGATCCACCGTACTGCTGGACGGCGTGCGAATCGCGGGGGAACGTCAGGAATTCACGGAGGAAGACTGGTCAGCCCAATTGCTGTTGGACCGTGCCGAAACCACGTGGGTGCAGCCGCCGGAAATAGAGGTTGACGCCCGGTTGAACGTCAGTGATTCCAGACCCTTCGTGGCACTCTTCAACAATACCGGCTGGAAGCCGAAGGCTCTGACCCGGGCCATGACCGTCGAGGACATCGAGGGCGACGGACGCCTGGTGGTGAAAGAGAACCAGGTTCGAATTCAACACGCCCAACTTCACGGCGATACCATGGAAATCCGGGCCAAGGGCATCATCGCCGATCCGTCGGGCGACGGCGTGGTGTATGCACGGTACAAGGACCTGGATGCGACGATCCGCTTCCGGAACGGCAGGAAGTCACTCGACCTGATCAAGCCACTGGAAAAATTCGAACAATACGAACTGCCGCCTTGAGCCTGTCCGGCATGCTGTGGTCAGCTGCCGGATCAAGACCCTCAAAGCGCGGATACCCGGATCCCTTCGGGCATCCAAGACCCGTCGCCCGGCTCAGCCTTCCTGGTTGCAGGGATGCGGCCGCACGTAGGTCACGAAGAAGCCCTGCAAATCGCCGTCTTCGATGTATATGTCGAGATCCTTGAAGTCCCAGCCCTGCTCCTGTGCCGTACGATGGGTTTCGGACAGCTTCTTGGCGCTGCCTTTCTGACGGCTGCCCGACTTGTCGGGCACGAACACGGTCGAAGCCTGGGTCTCGGGGCAGCGCTTCGGACCCGGGGTGCTGGCGTCGTCATCGTCCTGCTCAGCGAGGGCCGTTGGCGCCGCCAGCGCAGCGAATAACAGGGCAAACAGAATCTTGTTCATGTCGTGATCTCCTGGTTGGGATGTGCGGGGTCAGAGTATGTGCGGGGTCAGGGTAAAGTGCCAGAGTTGGTTACTCCGGCACTTTACTCTGACCCCAAGTTTCAAATTTCCTATTCCAATAAAAGCATCAGGCGGGTATTCAGGCCGCTGCTGGTTCCCTCGACGCCATCGAGCTCGTTCCAGATGTAGCGGTAGTTGGCGCTGACGCCGAAAAACGGTGTCGCCCACCAAGTCAGCCCCAGCGAGGCTATGTCCATTTCGCCGCCGCGTACCGGGCCGTCCTCCAGGTCGATGGTCGACCAGCGCGCGCTCAATTCCCAGGCGCCCTTGCCGTTCTGGTAGACGCTGCGCGAGACCGGCACGCCGCCGAACGTGCCGCTTTTGCGGTTGTAGGCGCGCATCTCGCCGGTCAGGATCCACGACGCGCCCAGCCAGTAGCCGTCGAAGGTCGGGTTGCCGAGCGCCGGGTTGTCGACGTCGGTGCGGGTGTACTCCGAGGCGATCCACCAGGGCCCTCGGCGCCAGGACAGCTCCGCGGTCCAGGTCTGCAGATTATCTGCCGGCAGAACGCCGGTCTCGGTACCGAAGCCGGTGTCCACGTACAGCGGGGCCTGGTTGAATTCCGGCTCGGTGCGGTAGCGGAAGCCTTTCTTTGCGTCCGAGTAGCGATAGCCGAGCCCGACATGGAGCAGATTACTGGTGTCCGCAGACCGCAGCGGCGCCCAGGTCAAGCGGCCGATGTACTGCGTCGCGCTCTCGTCGAAATCCTCGCCGGAGTCCAGCCAGTCGTTGAACACGCCGAAGGCCCAGCTGCCATAGCGCTCGGGGTTGCTGCCGTTCCACACGATGCCGACGTTGCGCGAGGGCAGCATGGCGTCGGAGACCGCAGTGCGTTCCTGCATGTGGTTGAACATCATCGACTGCACCCGCTCGCCCGAGATCGGCTCCTTCTGCTTGCCGATGCTCATCACCGAGTTGCGGAAGAACGGGATGTCCAGGCGCCAGTCGAACAGCGTGAAGCTGTCCAGGTCCTCTTCGTCGAAGCCTTTGTCGAAGGCGTTGGTGGCGCCAAAAATCGTGTAGATCCACGGCTTTTCGAACCAGTTCAGCGTGCCCGCGAAGCCCAGCCGGAAACCGCGGATCTCGCCGCCGTCGAAAGCCGCCAGGCCACCGACCTGGCTTTCGTTGACGGTGTCCTGTGACAGCCAGTTCACGCGGTCCAGGAACAGTCCGGAAATGAAAATGCCCGAAATGTATTTCGTCTCGAAGCGGTTCCACTTGCTCGTGTCCCGGTAATTGAGCGGAACGGCCAGGGGCGGCGGCGTGTACGCCAGCCATCCCGCCTTGACGGGCTCATGCTCAGGTTCCTTCTCCAGCACCGGCGACAGGCGGTTGCGGACGACCTGGCCGTCGTGCATCGCGAAGCTGGCATAGGTCTTCGTGTCGAGCAGCACCTCGAAATTTTCCCGGGGATCGGCGCTCAGGATCATGAAGTTCGGCGCAACGCCGAGCTCGAGCTTGCCGAGAATAAAGCCGCCGTCGGCGTTGACCACCAGTTCAGCCTCGTCCGCGGAGATCTTGTCCTCGGTGATGACTTCGAGTTGGCCCTGCCGGACCAGGATGTTGACCAGGCGGTCGCCAGCCTCCCCGGTCGGATCGATCAGCGTAACGTTGCGGATCAGGATGTTCTCCGCCTGTGATTCGTTCTGTGCATCCAGGGCCGGGCTGAGTGACAGCAGAGCCACCAGCAAGGCAAGCGCCATGTGAGCGGGTAAGGCTCTCATGCGTCTGCCTGCTTTTTCTTCGCCAGGATTTCGTGCACGCCGTGCCCGAAGTTCTCCGTCACCTCCATGATCTGCTTCAGGGACACGTCGAGGTAGGTCACCTGTTCGGGCGGCAATACCTGGGTGATGCCGGAAAACGGATTGGGCGGGCTGGGGATGAACACCATCGAACGGCCGTCCGGCAGCTTCTCGATCTCGTAGCCCACTCGTTCCGCGGTGCCGAGCTGCAGGGCCACCGGCTTCAATCCGGCAATCCGCCTCTCGTCGAAGCCGCTGACCAGGCTCTTGACCATCAGGTAGCCCGGCACGTTCACCAGCACTTTGGATTCGAGCTGGCCGACGAAGGCGCTGGCCAAGGCGTGGCGGGCCAGCAAACCCGCCAGGAAGCAAACCAGCACCAGGGCAGCCCCTGCGATGATGTTGGCCAGGGCGACGCCGCCGATCGTGTCCACCGGCAGCCAGTCGGCCATGGGCTTGGCCACCACCATCATGAAGCCAATCGCTTTGGCAATCACGACCACCAGCACGACGACCGGGATCAAGAAGACGACACCGCCGATCGCAGTGGTCAGGACGAATTGAATACCTCGTTTCTCGCTCATCTTATGTGTACTCCCCAAGCGTCCGGAACCGTCAGCGCGGTCAGAATACCAGCCGCAGCCGCAGCCCCGCAGTCCAAATGGAATCCTGCGCCGGATTGTTCGCCGGATCGATAATCCACTGCAGGTCTGGCATTAGCGAGGTATTGGCTGTGATTTGCCACAGGTACGAAGCCTCGAGGACCCTCTCGCTGCCCAGGTCTTCGCCGTAGGTCTTGTCCGACGGCTCGTTCACGCCAATGCCGATGGTGAACCAGTCCTGAAAAGCCA
>JBFFUJ010000119.1:0-7643 GCA_041571375.1 Lysobacterales bacterium
ACCGCTGCCGAATATACATGCCCCATGCACCCCGAAATCCGCCAAAGCGGACCCGGCGACTGTCCTATCTGCGGCATGGCCCTCGAACCTGTTGCGGGTTCGGAGGCCGGACCAGACGAGGATCCTGAATACCTCGACATGCGCCGCCGCTTCGTCGTCGCCGCGGCACTCTCGGTACCGCTGTTGCTGGTCGCGATGGGCGACATGCTGCCAGGGCGACCGATTTCGACCCTGCTGGGGCCGGGAACCCGGCATTTTGTCGAACTTCTCTTGGCCACACCCATCTGCCTCTGGGCGGGATGGCCGTTCTTCGGGAGGGCCTGGACTTCGATCGTCACCAGGCGACTCAACATGTTCACACTGATCGGGCTCGGCGTGGGCGTGGCCTACGGCTACAGCCTGATCGCGACCTTGGCTCCAGGGCTCTTCCCGGGAGCCTTCCGCGACCCGCAGGGCCAGGTCGCCGTGTATTTCGAGGCTGCCGGCGTGATCGTGGCGCTGGTATTGCTCGGACAGGTGCTGGAGCTGCGCGCCCGCAGCCGCACGGGCCAGGCCATCCGCAGCCTCCTCGGACTCGCCCCCACCCATGCACGCAAGCTGACGCCATGCGGCCATGAACAAGACATTCCGTTGAAGGACGTCAAGCCCGGCGACAGGCTGAGGGTGCGCCCCGGGGAAAAGGTGCCGGTAGACGGCATCGTGCTCGAGGGCAGCAGCCACGTGAACGAATCGATGATCTCGGGAGAGCCCCTGCCCGTGTCCAAGGGTCCCGGCGACCAGGTGGTCGGCGCCACCCTGAACGGAACCGGGTCGCTGCTGATCGAGGCCGAAAAGGTCGGCACCGATATGCTGCTCGCACGGATCGTGCAAATGGTCAGCGAGGCCCAGCGCAGCCGCGCTCCCATCCAGAAGCTGGCTGACCGGGTTTCAGCCTGGTTCGTTCCCGCGGTCGTCGCGAGCGCCATCGTGACATTCGTTGCGTGGGGTCTTTGGGGACCGCAACCCGCCATGGCCTACGCCATCATCAACGCGGTGGCGGTGCTGATCATCGCCTGCCCCTGCGCGCTCGGCCTGGCCACACCGATGTCGATCGTCGCCGCCACCGGCAAGGGCGCCGAGAACGGCATCCTGTTCCGCAACGCCGAGGCGGTCGAACAGCTGCGCGCGGTCGATGTGCTGCTCATGGACAAGACCGGGACCCTGACCGAGGGCCGGCCCGTGTTGACGGAGGTGATCCCGGCACCCGGCTTCGATGAAAGCGAATTGCTTCGGCTGGCGGCGGCGCTGGAGCGCCACAGCGAACATCCGCTCGCCACCGCCGTCCTTAGCGGCGCCGAAGAGCGACAGCTGCCGCTCGAAAAAGTGACGGATTTCCAGTCCATAACCGGGCGTGGCGTGACCGGCCGATCGGCCGAAACGACGATTGCGGTGGGGAATCAGGCACTGATGGATGCACAGGGCGTTGACACCGCATCCCTCGCTGCGCGGGCGGCCGAACTGCACGACCGCGGGGCAACCGTGATCTGGGTGGCCAGCGGCACGCGTCTGGGGGGTTTCCTCGCCGTAGCCGACCCCGTCAAGGACACCACGCCGGAGGCCATAGATGCGCTGCACCGCGAGGGTCTCAGGGTAGTCATGGTCACCGGCGACGATCGCCGTACCGCGGAAGCCGTCGCCAGGCGCCTCGGTATCGATGATGTCGTGGCCGAGGTGGTCCCCGAAGCCAAACTCGACGTCGTGCGGCGGTTTCAGTCGGACGGATACACCGTCGCCATGGCCGGGGACGGAATCAACGACTCCCCCGCCCTGGCTGCGGCTGACGTCGGCATCGCCATGGGAACCGGCACCGATGTCGCCATGGAAAGCGCCGACGTGACCCTGGTGAAAGGGGATTTGCGAGGCATCCTGAAGGCACGGCGGCTGAGCCGCCTGACCATGCTCAACATACGCCAGAATCTCTTTTTCGCATTCATCTATAACGGACTCGGTGTGCCCGTGGCGGCCGGTATCCTTTACCCCTTCATTGGGGTACTGCTGAGTCCGATGATCGCGGCGGCCGCCATGAGCTTCAGTTCCGTATCGGTCATTTCCAACTCGCTGCGGCTGCGCCGTGCTGAACTCTGAGGGGTGAACGGATGGAATACGCGCTGCATAACGTGGTCGGAAACATCGGTGTCGTGCTGATCGTCGGCAGCTATTTGATGGTGCAGCTCGGCCGCATGTCCGCCGTTCAGCTGCCCTACATCACCCTCAACGGCCTCGGCGCGCTGCTGATCATTTATTCGCTGTGGTTCGACTTCAACCTGTCGGCATTCCTGATCGAAGTGATCTGGCTGCTGATCAGCCTGCTCGGAATGGCTCGAATCCTGCTGCAACGTCGCCGTCAGAGCCACTGAACGGCGACGCCCGCGAAGGGGATCAGGCAAAGCGGAATCAAGCGGAAGGCTGATTGCGAGCGCCGGCCGGGGTGCCTGCACTCAGCGGACCCTGGCCCGTGCGGCTTCGATGCTGCCTGCGAAGCGCTGTACCCATTCGCGCGGCGGCCGGAGCCCGATGAACTGGTTGACCAGGGTTCGGAGGCGCTCGTGGTCGTCAATGTGCTCGGCGCCCATGCCCTCGACCAACCGTTGCATCAGGAAAGCCATGCGTGCCTGCTTTTCCTCGGGCGGCGAATCGATCCCCGCCAGCACCTCGAGGCCGATGCAGGCCTGGCGCGGCCCCTCCGGGTCGTCATCCGCCGAGCCCTGTTGCCACCAGGCAGCCAGCGCCTCGCCATCGATGCCGTCCGGCAGCTCGTTCCCGTCGCCCCACAGCTCGATGGCCCGCGCCTCATCTTCGGTCCTGAACGCGCAGGCTTCCATTTGCCGTAACAGCCGCTGCCAGCGCTCCTGCCGATCGCGTTTCTTCCGCTCGACCCGCTCGGACCGCACCTGCTCTTCGGCCCGGCGTCGCTCCTGCCGGGCATGTGCCTCGCTCCGCCGTTGCTGACGCTCCTCGCCCAGCCGCTCGAATACCGCGTCACAGGCGCTTCGAAATTGCTTCCAGAGCGGCCGATCCGCGCGCTGCGGCGTCAGGCCGACAGACTTCCAGTCCTGCTGCAGCGCCTTGGCCCGCTCGACCGCCCGTTTGAGGTCCTCTTCCTCCGCGAGGGCCCGAGCCTCGGCGACGAGCTGCGCTTTGGCGTCGAGGTTACGCTGGTACTCCTTCTCGAGATGCGCGTAAATCCGGTTACAGACCTTGTCCAGGGCTTTCTGGCTCTTGCGCTCGCGCTTGCGGTCGACGGGCGAGAGTTCGCGGAACGTATTTCTTGCCGTATTGAGCGTCTTCCGCACCATCTTCCAGTCCGGTGCAGGCAGGTCCGGCGGCTGATCCTCCCGGTCCGGCCAACCGATTCTCTGTTCGTACTCGACGAGCTGGGCCACGACCTGCATGCGTTTTTCGTAATGCTGCTCGCGCAGCTCGGCGCGTTGCCCAAAAGCCTCCTTGCAGGGCAGCCAGGCCTCGTCTGCGGCCGCCCGAAACTTTTTCCACAGGGCCTGGTCGCGGCGCGGGCTGATCGGGCCCAACTGCTTCCAGTCTTCCTGCAAGGCCTTGATCTTGGCTGCCAGCGTGTCGGGATCGTCCGGGCTGTCCGCCAGCGCCTTCATGGCCTCAATCAGTTCGCGCTTCTTCGGTTCGATGGCGAACCCCTGCCAGTCGTGAATCTCCTGCAAACGGGCGAGCAGAGGCTTCAACTCCTGCTGGTAACGGTTCTGGGGCGCGGACGGTAATTGCCGCAACAGATTGCGCAGGCGGTTCAGCGCCCGATCGGCATTGCGGTAATGGCTGGTCGACAATTCCTCGCGGAAGTTCGCGAGCGCCGCATCCACCTTTTGCAGGGTTTTCTGCTCCCTGCCGCGCAATTCATCGAGCCGTTGTTCGAAACGCTCTCTCTCCTGCCTGATCCTCAGGATGGCCCCGGGAGTGACGGCCAGCCGCTCTTCGGGCCATGGCAGCGTCCGGCACAGGCGCCGGGCCCGGTCGCGCAGCTTCTGGACGGAGTTGAAATCCGCGGTGTCGCAGTGCTCCGCCTCGTGGAAAAAACGTTCCAGTTCGGCATCCCGGGTCTGCAGGCGCTGAAGCGTCTGCAGCAACGCGCGCCAATCACTGAGCTTCGTTTTACAGGACTCGGTTTGATCGGGCTCCGGCTGCGTGACCTGCATCGCGAGGACCCAGCGCTCTTCGATCGCATTGAGCCGCGCTTCGATGGCTGCCATGCCCTCGGGCGACGCCAATGACTGCTCATCCAGTTGCTCCAACTCCCGCAGGAGGACGGCAAACTCGCCGGCCGCCTCGCTGATACGGGCCTCGGTCTGCGCAACCGCTGCCTGCTCGGCCTCGTGCTGCTCGATACGCCTGGCGCAGATCTCGAGATCACCCCGGATTCGATCGCCCTGGCCGGGATCGGCATGGCTTTGCAATTCGGACCAGCGTTCCTCGAGCGCTTTGAAGCGCGCTCGGTAATCGGGAGAATCTGTCGCTGCGCGAAGCGCAGCCGCTTCATCCGCAAGCCGAGCCAGATTCTGGGATCGCTCCTCGATGGCCCGCTGTTCTGCGTGGTGCGCGTCCAACTGCTCACGGCAGTATCGGAAAACCGCCTTGTCCTTGTGGCGCGCATGCTGCATCAGGCTCTGCAGGGATTCAATTTCGGTCAGGCCCCGGGCTGCCTGCAGCCGGACCCGTGCCTGGGGATGCTGCCGCGCCAGTTCCGCGCAGAACGCGGCATCCCCGATCTTTCCGATCGCCAGCTCGCACAGCGAGGGGTCTTCGGTCAGCTCGGCTATACGCAGCAGCATCTCGCTGCCGGCGTCAGCGGGCAACTCACCGTCGGCCTGCAATAGTTGCTCAAGGCGCTGCGCCCGGGCCTGACGGTCAAGCTCTTCAGGCCAGGAGTCCGGGGGATTGTCGATCAGTTCGTCCAGCGCCTCCGCCGTTGACAGGCGCTCCAGGGCCTTGGCGCGAACTGCGTCGTCCGGATCGGTCCGCGTCAGTTCAGTCAACACGGCCAGGTCGTCCAGATCCTCCAGTGCGGCCAGCCGCACCTCCGCTTTCGGGTGCTGCCAACGCGGTTTCGTAAATGGCTCGAGCAATGACATGGGCAAGCTGGCCCGTCGGGCTGGGGATGAATTTGAATTATAGACCAGCTATGCGGTCATTTGATCCCATCGAATTGCTCGGATGAGCCCCCGGCGCTCAGGGGCTTCGCCCTGAGTCAACGCGCCAGAGCCCACCAGCTGGCCGGGCTGTGACGGATGGCGGCGCCCGCAATGTAGGCAAAGCAGACCAACGCCATCACAAAGCTCAACCACTTTTGTGCACGGGTCGGCGCACGCTTCAGGGCCAGCGTTCCAAATGCGATGTACGCAATGAGCCCAAGAATCTTCGCCGTCAGCCAGCCATGAACGAACGGGTACTGTCGGAGCGTGACGGCCAGCCCGACACCGCCGAGCAACAGGAGCGTGTCGACCACATGGGGCGCGATCCGCACCCATGGGGTCTGCATACGTGCGGAACCGCGCATCAACCAGGCGAAACGCAACACGAAGCCCGCCAGGCTGATGGCCGCGAGAGCGATGTGCGCGTTTTTGAGAGCCAGGTAGTAAGCCGCCATCAAGCGGCGTCCGAATTCGGCTCCGGGGGGGTACCCCGGTCCAGGCAGCGCCGTTGCCACAGTAAAAAGATCGCGGGAATCAGCGCGAGGGTGAGCAGGGTCGCGCTGATCATGCCGCCGACCATGGGCGCCGCAATGCGGCGCATGACCTCGGAACCCGTTCCGCCACCGAGCATGATCGGCAACAGGCCGGCAATGATCGCGGCGACCGTCATCATGATGGGCCGGACGCGCAACAGGGCGCCATTCCTCACCGCAGCGGCCAGATCCTCGGGATCCAGCGATCGCCGCTCTTCTCGCGCCTTGAGTCCCTGCCGGGCCAGCGCCTGCTTGAGATAGACCAGCATGACCACGCCGATTTCGACGGCGACGCCGGCGAGCGCGATGAAGCCGACGCCGACAGCGACCGAAATGTGGTAATCCAGCAGGTACAGCAGCCAGACGCCGCCAATCAGGGCCGTCGGCAGGGTGCCCATGATGATCAGGACTTCGGTCATACTGCGAAAACTCAGAAACAGCAGCAGAATGATGGTCACCAGGGTGATGGGCACGACGACGGCCAGCCGCGCTTTGGCCCGCTCCATGTATTCGTACTGGCCGGACCAGTTCAGCGAGTATCCGGACGGCAGATCAACCCGCTCGGCCACGGCGCGCTTCGCATTCTCCACGTAGCTTCCCAGGTCGACGCCCTCGATGTCGACGAAGATCCAGCCGTTCAGTCGCGCATTTTCGCTCTTGATCATCGGCGGCCCGCCCTCGACGCGGATGTCGGCCACCGCAGACAGCGGCATCTGCTTGCCCTGCGGCGTCACCACGGCCAGATCGCGCAACTTTTCGACGGAATCCCGCGCTCCGCGCGGGTATCGGAGATTGACGGGGTACCGCTCCAACCCCTCCACGGTTTCCGTGATGTTCATCCCGCCAATTGCCGTGCGCACGATGTCCTGCACGTCGTCGATGTTCAGGCCGTAGCGCGATGCCTGCTCCCGCAGGATGTCGACCGTCACGTAACGCCCTCCGGCAACGCGCTCTGAAAAAGCCGAGACGGTACCCGGCACGTCCCTGAGCACGGACTCGATTTCCTCCCCGATCTGCTGGATCGTCTGCAGGTCCGGCCCGGCGATCTTGATGCCCACCGGCGTCTTGATGCCGGTGGCCAGCATGTCGATGCGCGTCTTGATCGGCCACACCCAGGCATTGGTCAGCCCCGGTAGCTGAACCCGCTGGTTCAACTCCTCCTTGATATCGTCGATTGTGATGCCCGGTCTCCACTCCTCCTCGGACTTGAGCTGGATGACGGTCTCGATCATCGTCAGCGGCGCGGGATCCGTTGCCGTCTCGGCACGGCCGATCTTGCCGAAAACGGTTTTGACTTCCGGAACCGTCCTGATGAGCTTGTCCGTCTGTTGCAGGAGTTCCTGTGCCTTGCCGATGGAGATACCGGGAAAGGTGGTCGGCATGTACATGAGATCGCCTTCGTTGAGGTCCGGCATGAACTCGGAGCCGAGACGGTTGACCGGCCAGAAACCCACGATGACCAGGAGCGTCGTGATGAGGACAACCGCCCACGGGCGCCGGGTGATCTGGGCGATCAGCGGCCGGTAGGCCCAGATAAGCAGCCGGTTGAGCGGGTTACTGCGCTCCGGCAGGACCCGCCCCCGGATGAAATAGCCCATCAGTACGGGAACCAGAGTGATCGACAGCCCAGCGGCCGCCGCCATGGCGTAGGTCTTGGTGTAGGCCAGCGGCGCGAACAGCCGGCCTTCCTGCGCCTGCAGCGTGAACACCGGCAGAAAGCTCAGGGTGATGATCAGCAAAGAGAAAAACAGCGGGGGACCCACTTCCACCGCCGCCTCGGTCACGACCGACCAGTGCCGCCCCTGCCGGTAATCCGGGCTCTCCATCTTCTTGTGCACGGTTTCGATCATGACGATGGCGGCATCGACCATCGCACCGATCGCAATGGCAATGCCGCCGAGCGACAGGATATTCG
>JBFFUJ010000120.1:0-7623 GCA_041571375.1 Lysobacterales bacterium
CGGACCTGGGGCCCGAACTACCTGCAGTTCGGTCTCGAGCTGTCCAGCGACTTTTCCGGCAACAGTGACTTCAGGATCGGCGCCGGCTATACGCGCAATGCGCTGAATTCACTGGGCGGGGAATTGCGGGTGATCGCCTCCATGGGCCGCGAGGACGAGGTGCGGTTCGATTACTACCAGCCCATTGACCTCGGTGCTCGCTGGTTCGTCAACCCCGAGGTCGCCTGGAAACGCCAGAATTACAATCTGTGGTCGGAAGACGTCCGGCTTGCCGAATACGAGATCACCGGTTGGGGGCTCGAGCTCGGGATCGGCCGGAATTTTGGAACCACCAACCAATTGCGGCTCGATTATCAGTTCGGGCGAGCACGTGCCGAGCTGATCACAGGCCAACCCCTGGAATTGACGGGGAGTCGCATCGACCTGGGCGAACTGTTGCTGAGTTTTCGCCACGACAGCCTCGACAGCGCCTATTTTCCAACCAGCGGGATGCTCCACGATCTGTCCTACCGCTTCGCCGACGACTCGATCGGGGCAAGCTCGGACTTTGAGCAGGTTTCGGCCAATGGCAGCTTTTCGGGAAGCTGGCGAAAAAATACGGCGTTGCTGAATTATGACCTGGGGTATAGTGTCGATGACCAGGCGCCGCTGGAGCGCTGGTATCAGCTGGGCGGATTCGGCCGTCTTTCCGGTCTCTCCCCGGCCCAGCTTTCCGGAAGGCACCTCGCGTTCGTCGCCTTGGCCCTGTACCGACGCCTGAATGATATTCAGTTTCTGCCGGCTTACGCGGGACTGACCCTGGAAGCGGGCAACATCTGGACGGAGCGTCGTGACATCGGATTCGAGGATTTACGCTACTCGGGCAGCCTGTTCATCGGGGCCGAGTCACCGATCGGGCCGCTTTATCTGGCGGTGGGGCATAGTGACGGCGGCGATACGGCTGTGTACTTCTACGTTGGTCATCCGTTCCGCGCCAATCAGCTCGACTAGATACCCGACTTTTGGTGAAAAGCCCATCGATAGGGCTTATCCTCCAAGACAGAACGGACCGACAACCATGGGAAGGAGGAATCGCAATGTCAGTCGCCCGAGTCACGGAAATCATCGCCTCTTCCACTGAGTCTTTCGAGGACGCGACGCGCCAGGGCATGAAGCGTGCGGCCAAGACCCTCAAGAATGTGCGCGGCGCATGGGTGGAAGGCCAGAAAGTGAAGTGTGATTCAAGCGGCCACGTAACCGAATTTCGCGTGATCCTGAAAGTGACCTTTGTGCTGCAGGACTGACGGGGTCCCAGCCTGGCAAGGGCTGCTCACTGATAGCGCTTGCCATCGTGCTCCACGAATCCGTGCCGGCGTTTCGATGAAAGGTCCAGATGCGTGTTTTTCAGCAGGCCGCCGGTTTCGCTCCACTCGTACTCCCCCCGGACCGTAACGCGGTCCTCGATGGCGAGAGGCACGGTGTTTCCGGCGACCTGGTTGTGTACGATCAGGATCGACTGCCCGTTTTCCAGGCGGATGACGAAGCGCTGGTACGTCGGGTCGTCCGGATTTGCCGCCAGAACACGCGCGACCGTGCCGCTGGCCTCGGCCATGAAGCCACTCCGCTGATCGTAAAAAGCGTGTTCCAGGATGGCGAAACCGAGTTCGACCTCGTAGTCCGAACCGGGACGCGACTGCCAGCTCCACCAGGCTGCGGCGATCAATGCCGCCACGCCGAGGAGTGCCGCGATCACTTTGGGATACCGTTTTTTCCTTCTCATTGATACCTCACTGCGCTCAGCGCCGCCAGGTCATGCCGGGTCTCCAGCCCCATTTGTACAATAGACCAGCGCCGAAAATCATGCCACCCAGATGGGCGAAGTGGGCGATGCCGGGCATTGCCCGGGTAAAGCCGAGCAGCAGCTCGATTCCGCCGTAGATCAACACGAACCACTTGGCCTTGACGGGCACCGGGAAAAACAGCAGGAAGACGCGGTTGTTCGGCCACATGACGCCGTAGGCGAGCAGCAGTCCGAACACGCCCCCCGAGGCGCCAATGGTTGGGTAGATGCCTCCTTCGAACAGCTGCACCAGCAGTTGCATCACGGCGGCGCCGACGACACAGGCCAGGTAGTACACCACAAATCGATTGCTGCCCCAGGCCTGCTCCAGCGGCGTGCCGAACATCCACACGGCAAACATATTGAAGAACAGATGATTGAAATTGCCGTGCAGGAAGGCATAGCTGACCAGCTGCCAGGGAGTAAAATAACCGCTTTCGAGGGGCCACAGAGCCAGCCCCGGAGGCTGGAACCCCGTCAGGTATGCCAGACCGCAGACCAGGATGACGCCGAGAGAGACGGGGGTCGCCGTCAGCGGGGATGGGTTCAGTGGATAGGAACGCTGGTTCAATCGTCGGCCTCCTTTGCCTCCGGTTCATATTACAATACCGCCTTCGCAACACCCAGTAGGCTGGCCCGAATTCGATGGAGCAACCCCTGGCACACACGATCAAGCGCGCGCCGGAGCAGATCAGACGCGTGACGGTCTACGCCTCGTCCAGCAATGCCCTGGACCCGGCCTACTACGATGCGGCGGCTCGCCTCGGAACGGTGCTCGGCCGTGCCGGGCTCGACATCATCTATGGCGGCGGCGGGGTTGGCCTGATGCGCGCGATGGCCGACAACGCACTGGCCGCCGGCGCCCACGTGCACGGAGTCATACCGCATTTCCTGAACACGGTAGAGCACGGCCACAAGAGCCTGAGCCGACTGGAGGTGGTTGCCGATATGCGCGAACGGAAGCAGCGGATGATCGCGGACTCGAATGCCGTGATCTCGCTGCCCGGCGGCAGCGGCACTTTTGAGGAAGTGTTTGAGGCGCTCACACTGAAACGGCTGGGTCTGTTCATCGGCCCCATCGTGCTGGTCAATACCCGCGGTTACTTCGACCGCTTCGTCGATTTCCTCGAGCACAGCGTGCGGGAGCGCTTCATGTCGGAACTCCATCTGCAGATGTGGTCGGTGATCGATGAACCGGAGCAGGTCCTGCTGGCCATGCATGACGCACCGCAGTGGAGCCACGAGGCCGGCGAATTCGCAGCGGTTCGGGGCTGACGATCCGATGCAGCCGATGGTCGACGAACCGCGACGGGTAGCACCTTCCAGGGGCCTGGCCTGGTTGCTTCAGAGCGTGGCCCTGCTGCGCCTGCAGCCCGGGCGCTTGCTGCTGATTGCGCTGCTGATGCAGATGGTGCTCGGTCTGACCCAGCTGCCGCTGCTGGGGCTGTTGGTCATTCTTGCGGTACCTGGTCTCAGCGCGGGCGTTCTCGAGTCGCTGCACGTGACGGCCGGCGGGCGCCGACCCGAGTTGCGCATGATGTTTCTGCCCCTGTCATCAAGGCCGCACAATGCTCGCTTGCTGGCCCTCGGCGGACTGATTTTCGCGGTCGGGGTACTGACGATGTCGCTGCTGCTTTCCGGCAGCGAAACGCTGATGGATCCGGCGATGATAGAGCGCCTCGAGCAGGGCGACCTGGATGCCGTTGCCTCACTCGACCAGCAGGTGCTGGCGGAGATGGCGCTGGCCTTTCTCATCGGGATAGCGGTCAGTGGAACGCTCAGCTTCTTTGCCATTCCGTTGATCTGGTTTCGCGGCTACCGGCTGGGGTCCGCGCTGCTGGCGGGCCTGCGGGCCCTGGTCATCAACTGGTTGCCGTTCCTGCTGCTGGGGCTGGGGCTGGGCCTGGTCTTGATGCCGCTGGCTGTTGTGACCGGCGTGCTGATCGGCCTGGCGGCCCAGGGTGGTCTGGTCACGATGTTTGCGATGGGCCTGGTTGTTGCGCTGTTGTTGCTGTTTCAGCTGCTGCTCTTCGCCACCCAGTACTGTGCATTCCGCGATATCTTCGGGGCCCCGCCCGAGGCCGCCGGAATGCCGGACAATCAGGATCAGCTCGTCGCCTGATCCGCCGACTCCCCGGACTTGGTGACCCGATGCGGCAGGAGCAGGCGGGCCAACAGGATGCCGGTCTCGAACAGCAGCCACATGGGCAAGGCCAGCAGGGTCTGTGAAATCACATCGGGCGGCGTCAGCACCATGCCCAGAGCGAACGCGCCGACCACGACATACCCGCGGGCCTTGGCCAACTGCTCAACCGACGTCATACCCGTCGCCACCAGAATGATCGTAGCAATCGGGACCTCGAAAGTGATGCCGAAGGCGAGAAACAGCGTCATCACGAAGTCGAGGTATTTGCTGATGTCGGTCATTACGGTGACCCCTTCCGGAGCGACGCGGGTAAAAAAGCCGAATATCAGCGGAAAGACCACGAAATAGGCGAACGCACAGCCGGCATAAAACAGCACGACGCTGGAGTAGAGCAAGGGGCGCGCCAGTCGTTTCTCCTGTCGGTACAGGGCCGGCGCTACGAATGCCCACAGTTGGTACAGCACAATCGGTATGGCCAACATCAGCGACAGCAGCAAAGCCAGCTTGAACGGGGTCAGGAAGGGTGACGCCACATCGATGGCAATCATGCTGCTGCCCTCGGGGAGGACGGCGGTCAATGGCGCTGACAGCCAGGCGTAGAGCTTACGGGAGAAGGGCAGCAGCGCCAGCAGAATGAGCAGCACGGCCAGGCAGGCTTTCAGCAGCCTGCCGCGCAGCTCGACCAGGTGCTCAATAAAGCTGAGCTCCTTGTCTTCGGTGTTAGTTTCCATCATGGTCGCGGCCGGGGTCGGCCCCCGATTCCGGTTCGGCGGTATCGGTCTTCCAGGCGCCGCTCACGCCGGATTTGACGCCTTCCACGGTGGATTTGAACTCTTTTTCGAAGTGCTGCAGCGGCTCTTTGAGTTCCTCGGCGCGTATCTCGGCTTCGATCGATCGCTTCAGGCTGAGCCAGCTGCTGCGGGCCCTTCGTGCCATGCCGCCCAGTGTCCTGGCGACCCGCGGCAGCCGCTCCGGACCGAGAACCAGCAGCCCGATCAGGGACAACAGAAGGAGCTCTGTGAAACCGATATCAAACATCAAGCACCTGCCCGCGGCGTCCGGCGCAAGCAGTGATCAGGCGGAAGATTCTTTGTTTTTGGCGCTTTCGGGCTCCGCAGTCTCTGCGTGTTGCTCCGAGGACAGCTGATCTGGCTCCAGCGTCTCCTCCTTCGGCTCTTCCATGCCTTTGCGAAAGCCCTTCACCGCGGCACCGAGGTCGCCGCCCATGTTGCGCAGCCGCTTGGTGCCGAAGACCAGGACAACGATCAGCAGCAGTATCAGTAACTGCCACATGCTGATTCCACCGATACCCATGTGCTTGCTCCGTGAATCTGGATTGGAAAGAGTTTACCGCAAACGGTGCTGCAAGAGAGTTCGAGGCGGGTCTTTACCCGATCAGAGCCGGCGCGCGGCGAGCAGTCCGGTGATCAGCAGCAACAGCGAGGCGATGGCCAGTCCGATGGGGTTCAGGCCCGGCACACCGCGGACAGTGCCGGACGGGGGGGGCACGTCATCAGGAGGAGTGATCACGTCGTCCGGAGGCGTCACCGTGAGGTCACAGCCGGCCGGTGGAGCGATGGCGAGGCTCTCGAAGCCGATTTCCTGAAGGATCTTCTTCCCGGAAGCCGTGCCAGTCTGCGGGTCGACCTGCATCGACTGACTCGGCAGGTCGTCCGGCAGGCGGCGATCGGTCACCGCCCAGAGCAAACCGCCCTGATCGAAGTCCAGCCCAGCCTCGGTATAGGGATCAGCGGCGGAACCCAACGGGCCGATCAGGCTGGCCGCGCCCGTCGCGGTGTCGATCGAGTACAGATTGGGCGCATCGGTCTGCCCGTCGCGATCCAGGCCGTTGCCGAGCCCATACAGCTGGGTCGGGACGCCGTATGCGGCGATGGCGCTGATATTCACTCCCAGGGAACCGATCAGGGTCGCTACACCGGAGAGGTTCATCCGGTACAGCGCGCGCTGGGTGACCGAGGTGACGTACAGCGTTCCGTCACAGCCGAAGGTCATGCCGAAGTCGTTGTCACCGGTGGATGGGAGCCCGGTGATCAATGCCTCATTGCCAACTTGCGCATTGGCGGGATTCAGTGTGAAAAGAGTCGGAATTTGGTCGTCGATCGCATAGAGCGTGCCGTCCGGGTCGAAGGCGAGGCCTTCGACATCGAGCTTGACCGGGCTGAGCGGCGCGATCAGGGTCACGTCGCCAGTCTCGAGGTTAATTTCGTACAGACTGTCTTCGTTGGCGATGTTACTGCTGTCCGAGTTGACGCTGTAGCCCACCGGCGCCGCAAACGACGCCGCTGCAACCGACAGCAGCATGACGGACAGCAAGGGACGGGCCAGATTGGACAGCGGCGTTTTCATGTGGCGCAAACAATCGCCTCGTTGTGCAACGCGGGAAGTTAATGCTATCAAGAAAGCGGATTTAAAACAAAGCTTTAACGCACATTTCCGTTTCTAATTACGAAGTGTTGCGAATTGGCCACACAGCGGTTGGAGCGGTTCCTGCCGGCGCTGGTGTGGGCAGCGCCATGAGTGCCCCCTAAGCCACCGATTTGACTATGATTGTCATCCCACGCTACCAATCTCGCGGAATTTGATGGAAGATGGGGCGCCTCGCTGTGGTATTTCCGCCACAGCCGCTCCGGAGATGATTAGTATGGCTGAAGTCGACGCAGAGGGACCGGAACGGGGTGTTTTACTGGCCAACCTCGGCACGCCGGACGCGCCGGAGCGCAAGCCCGTGGCGCGGTTTCTGCGCGAATTCCTGTCCGATCCGCGCGTCGTGGATCTGCCGCGGTACCTGTGGCTGCCGCTGCTGAACCTGGTCATCATTCCTCTGCGCGCGGGCAAGTCTGCGGCAGCCTACCGGGAAATATGGTGGCCGGAAGGGTCGCCCCTGCTGGTGCTGACCGAGCGGCTGGCGGCGACACTGGCGGCGCGGCTGCAGGGCCGGGCCCGGGTCGAAATCGGCATGCGTTACCGCGAACCCTCAATCCGTGCCGGCCTGGAGCGATTGCGCCAGGCGGGCGTGGACGAAGTCGTCGTGCTGCCGCTTTATCCCCAGTTTTCAGGCACCACGACGGCGTCCATCTACGATGCCGTCGATGCGGCGCTGAGCGATCTGGACTGGCGGCCGCGCCTGCACCGCATCGAGAAATACTTCGATCACCCGGCCTGGGCCGAAGGTATCGCCGACAGCATCCGCGCCTTCCAGTCCGAGCATGGCGTGCCGGAGAAGCTGATCTTCTCGCTGCACGGCATTCCGCAACGTTACGTGCGCCAGGGTGATCCGTACCAGGTGCAATGCGAAGCCAGCGTCAGGGCGGTCGTCGAGGCCCTGGGCCTGCGCCAGGAGGACTGGCTGCTGACCTACCAGTCACGGGTCGGCCGTGAGCCCTGGCTGCAGCCCTACACCGACGAGACGCTGGAAGAGTTGGCCAGGTCCGGTGTCCGGCAGGTGCAGGTGCTGTGCCCGGGCTTTGCGGTTGACTGCCTGGAAACGCTCGAAGAGATCGCCATGCAGAACCGGGACCTGTTCGAGGAGGCCGGGGGTGAAAAACTCGAGTACATACCGGCGCTGAACGACAGCGACACGCATGCCCAGCTGATGGAGCGGCTGGTGGCGGAAGCGCTCGACAGGGGGTCAGAGCGA
>JBFFUJ010000121.1:0-7606 GCA_041571375.1 Lysobacterales bacterium
CGCGGCCCGTAACCTCTCGAGGGCCGGGTGGTCGCCGGGCAGTGAGAACTCGGCGCTGAGCTCCGAGCGCTCCGCGCCGCTGCGGATGGCACCGGTGTCGGCCCGATCGCCGCACAGCTGTCCCAATGCACCAATCAGGATCGACTTGCCGGCACCGGTCTCGCCAGTAATGCAGGCGAAGCCGTTGGCAACCTCGAGGTCAAGCGAATCGACGATCGCATAGTCACGGATTTGCAGGAATCGAAGCATTGGCGAAGTCCGGCCGAGTCGCCGCTCAAGCTAGCATGCCGCGCCCTGTTCAGCAATGCGGCACGGGTCGGAAATCCGCTTGAATCAGCCTGCCCGACCCCCATATAGCCCGTGGACAAAAAATGGGATTGTGCGGTGCGACGCAGCGTCCGCCGCCCTGAGGAGAATCAGACGGTGATGCAAGGCGACAAGGCGAAACCCGCCGAACAGGACTTCGACAGCGATGCCCACCCGGAGAGCGACGCGCCGGTGGCGGAGCCGGTGGCAGATGCAGGCACGGAGGAGCGCGAGCCCTCTTCGCCGGAGGAAGCCCTGGCCGCGGTAGAAGAGGACCTGGCGCGGCATCGAGACGCCATGCTGCGCATGCAGGCAGAAATGGAAAACCTGCGCAAGCGCCTGCTGCGCGATGTGGAGAAATCAAGAAAATTCGCCCTGGAGCGCATCATGAAGGATCTGCTCGAGGTTCGCGACAGCATGGAGCGGGGCCTTGCGGTCGCCGACGATTCAGCCACCGTCGATTCGCTGCGTGAAGGCCAGGCACTGACCCTGAAAATGCTTTCAAAGGTCATGCAGGACCACGAACTGGAAATGATCGATCCCGCGGGGCAGCCGTTCGATCCCGAATGGCACGAGGCCATGACGGTCCTGCCGTCCGCCGACGTCGACGAGAACACCGTTCTCGAGGTGCTGCAGAAAGGCTTCAAGCTGCATGATCGCCTGGTCCGGCCTGCACGGGTCGTGGTCTCTAAAAAGCCTTGACGGGGCAGCGGCTTGCATTGAAAAGGTGAGTCTCAACCCCATCTCAGAATCATCGATTACGAACGAACTCTTCCGGAGTAACTTAAATGGGCAAAATCATAGGAATTGACCTGGGCACGACCAACTCCTGCGTCGCAGTGATGGAGGGCGGCAAGCCCAAGGTGATCGAAAACGCCGAGGGCGATCGGACCACGCCGTCCATCGTGGCCTTTACCAAGGACGACGAGGTGCTGGTGGGCCAGCCGGCCAAGCGGCAGGCGGTGACCAATCCCAGCAACACCCTCTTCGCGGTCAAGCGGCTGATTGGCCGCAAGTTCAGCGAGGACGTGGTGCAGAAGGACCGTGGGCTGGTGCCGTACCAGATCGTCGCGGCCAACAACGGGGATGCCTGGGTCGAGGCGGGCGGCAAGAAGATGGCACCGCCCGAGGTTTCCGCGCGGGTGCTGATGAAGATGAGGAAAACCGCCGAGGACTACCTGGGCGAGGAGGTGACCGATGCGGTCATTACCGTGCCGGCGTACTTCAACGACTCGCAGCGGCAGGCCACCAAGGATGCCGGCAAGATCGCGGGGCTGAACGTCAAGCGGATCATCAACGAGCCCACTGCGGCCGCCCTGGCTTATGGAATGGACAAGAAGCACGGTGACCGCAAGATCGCGGTGTACGATCTCGGCGGCGGCACCTTCGACATTTCCATCATCGAAATCGCGGAAGTCGACGGCGAGCATCAGTTCGAAGTGCTGGCCACCAACGGCGATACCTTTCTGGGTGGCGAGGATTTCGACAAGCGGGTGATCGATTATCTGGTGGAGGTATTCAAGAAGGAACAGGGTTTCGACCTGCGCAACGATCCGCTCGCGCTGCAGCGTTTGAAGGAGGCCGCCGAGCGCGCCAAGATCGAACTCTCCAGCAGCCAGCACACCGAGGTCAACCTGCCGTACATCACGGCGGACGCGAGCGGACCCAAGCATCTGAACATCAAGCTGACGCGGGCCAAGCTGGAGGCGTTGGTCGACGACCTGGTGAGCAAGACCATCGGGCCCTGCCGTACCGCCCTCGACGACGCCGGCCTCAAGGTCAGCGACATCAATGACGTGATCCTGGTCGGCGGGCAGACCCGGATGCCGAAAGTACAGGAAGCGGTCGCCGGTTTCTTCAGTCGCGAGCCGCGCAAGGATGTCAACCCGGACGAAGCCGTGGCCGTGGGCGCGGCGATCCAGGGCGGCGTGCTGGCCGGTGACGTCAAAGACGTGCTGTTGCTGGACGTGACCCCGCTGTCGCTGGGCATCGAGACGCTGGGCGGTGTGATGACCAAACTGATCGAGAAGAACACGACGATCCCGACCAAGGCATCGCAGATCTTCTCGACTGCCGAAGACAACCAGACCGCCGTGACCGTGCACGTGCTGCAGGGTGAACGCGAAATGGCCTCGGCCAACAAGTCGCTGGCCCGGTTCGACCTGGCGGGCATCGCTACCGCACCTCGCGGGATGCCGCAGATCGAGGTGACCTTCGACATCGATGCCAACGGCATCATGCACGTCAGCGCGCTCGACAAGGCCACCGGGAAGGAGCAGCGGATCGAGATCAAGGCGGGATCCGGCCTCAGCGACGATGAAATCGACCGCATGGTCAAGGACGCCGAGGCGCACGCCGAGGAGGACCGCCGCTTCCACGAACTGGTAACGGCACGAAACCATGCCGATGCCATGGCTCATGCGACCCGGTCGAGCATCAAGGAGATGGGCGACAAGCTCAGCGAAGATGAGCGCGGGGAAGTGGAGAAGGCTATCGAAGCGGTCGAAGAAGCCATCAAGGGCGATGACAAGGCAGCCATCGAGCAGGCGGTTGAAAAGCTCTCGGCGGCCGGCCAGATCATTTATCAGAAGGCTGCGGCCGAAGCCCAGGAACAGCCTGCGTCTTCGGGCGAGGCGGGCGGAGCCGATGATGATGTCGTGGACGCCGAGTTCGAGGAAGTCGACGACGAAAAGAAGGCGGGCTGAACCACCGAGGCAAGCTGAATGAGGAGCCCGGCGAACGCCGGGCTCTTTTTTTGCCCAACGGCTGGGGGGGTGCCGGCGAAGTGCAGGCAGCCGGGTGTTCCGGCGTTGCGCGCGCAGTAATCGCCGGGTTGCGCCGCTGGCTCTGCTCTCACGACTTGAATTGCCCGCACCCAAGCCTCACATCAGCCTGCAAGCCTGCAGGCGTGCGACGGACATGGCGAAAAGGGACTACTACGACATTCTCGGCGTCAAGAAATCCGCCGGTGACGATGAGCTCAAAACGGCTTATCGCCGCCTGGCCATGAAGTTGCACCCTGACCGGAATCCCGATGACGAAACCGCGCAGGAGCGCTTCAAGGAAGCCAAGGAAGCCTACGAGGTCCTGAAAGATCCCCGCAAGCGGAGCGCCTACGACCGCTTCGGCCATGCCGGCGTCGACCGCACGGCGTCGGGTCCCGGCGGACCGGGGGGTTTTCACGGCGATGTCGGGGACATTTTCGGCGACATCTTCGGCGATATCTTCGGGGGCGGCGGCAGGCGCCGCCAGGCGCGCCAGCGCGGATCGGATCTGCGGTACGCGATGGATCTCGACCTCGAGGAGGCCGTGGCCGGCGTCACCCGGGAAATCCGCGTGCCGACGCTCGGCCAGTGCGAAACCTGCGACGGCAGCGGCGCGCGGGACGGCCGCCGGGATACCTGTTCCACGTGCGGCGGAATGGGCCAGGTACGGATGCAGCAGGGCATATTTTCCGTTCAGCAGACCTGCCCGGCCTGCCAGGGGCAGGGCCAGCAGATCAGCAATCCCTGCCCGGATTGCAGCGGACAGGGCCGGGTTCGGGAGACCCGGACGTTGTCGGTCAAAATTCCGCCCGGCGTTGACAATGGCGACCGTATCCGACTGGCCGGCGAGGGCGAAGCCGGGCTTCATTCCGCACCGGCCGGAGATCTGTACGTCGAGGTGCGGGTGCGCCCGCACCGGATCTTCGAACGCGACGGCGACGACCTGTATTGCGAGGTGCCCATACCGTTCACCATGGCCGCGCTCGGTGGTGAGCTGGAAATACCGACCCTGGAAGGGCAGGTGAAACTGAAGGTACCCCAGGAGACGCAAACCGGCCGGATGTTCCGGCTCAAGAGCAAGGGGGTCAAGTCGGTGCGCAGCCACCGCACCGGCGACCTGATGTGCAGGGTGGTCATCGAGACTCCGGTCAACCTGACCCGCGAACAGAAGGACATCCTGAAGGGCTTCGATCAGACCTTCGGCCAGGGCGATGCCGGCCACAACCCGCGTTCGCAGTCCTGGCTGGACGGTGTGCGCGAGTTCTTCGAGCGGATGACTTCCTGACCGTGGCGCCGTCCGAATCGCCGGAAGCTCTGGCCGTCGTGGTACATGGCACCGGCCGCATGGCGAGCGCCATCGCAGCGGCCGCCGGCCATAGGGTTGGTCTGGAACTTCAGGCTTTCGTCGGGCCACAGGCTCCCGACTGGGACAGCGATGTGGTTTGGCACCCGAAACTGGAGGATCTTGTCCGGCTTCCACAGTTGCTGATCGATTTCACGCTGCCAGAGGGCACGCGGGCGGCAGCAAGCTGGTGTGAGCGGGCCGGAGTGCCCTTGCTGAGCGGCGTCACCGGCCTGCCCGATGATGTGCGGCAGGCGCTTCGGCAGGCGGCGCGCCGGATACCGGTGCTGTGGTCGCCCAATCTCAGTCTGGGGGTCAATCTGCTGGCCGAACTGGTCGGGCGCGCCGCGGCGGTGCTCGACCCGCGGACACCGGTGCTCATTCAAGACGTCCACCATCAGTGGAAGAAGGACGCGCCCTCGGGAACCGCCCTGATGCTGGGCGCGGCGATCGCTGAGCGGCGCGACGGTGACGCGGAGGCGATTGACTACCGTTCAGTGCGGGAGGGCGAGGTGATCGGTGAGCACACCGTATCCTTCCGCATGGCCGGAGAGGATTTCGAGCTGGCGCACCGGGCGCATGATCGGTCGATCTATGCCACCGGGGCCCTCGAGGCCGGTTTCTGGCTGGTCGATCAGGAACCCGGCCTGTACACCGCGAGGGACTGGCTTGCAGCCCGTTGAACGGGTCCGATTCCGTTCCCGGCGCGTTGTAATGGCCGGACCGCTTAGTTAGAATTTGAGCGCTTATCGGGAGTGCATCATTTTGACTGATCAGGCAGTGCTGGCACTTGAGGACGGCAGCGTCTTTCTCGGCCGGAGTATTGGCGCAGACAGCGCCCGAGTCGGGGCGGCGGTCGGCGAAGTGGTATTCAACACTGCCATGACCGGCTATCAGGAGATTCTGACCGACCCTTCTTACGCAGGTCAGTTGGTTACCCTCACTTATCCGCACATCGGCAACACCGGCTGCAATCCGGAGGACGAGGAGTCGCAACGGCCGATGGCCGCAGGCCTGATCGTGCGCGACTGCCCGGATCTGCACAGCAGCTGGCGTGCCCGCGAAAGCCTGCCCGAGTACTTGCGGCGGCATGGCATCGTCGCGATATCGGATATCGATACGCGGCGCCTGACACGCATCCTGCGCGAAAAGGGAGCGCAGGGCGGGGCGATTCTGACCGGCCCGCAGGCCACGGCCGAGGCCGCCATCGAACAGGCGCGTTCTTTCCCCGGCATGCAGGGCATGGATCTGGCACGCGAAGTCAGCACGGAGGAGCCCTACGGCTGGGAGCAGGGGAGCTGGGAACTCGACCAGGGTTCCTGGGCAAGTTCGAAGGCCGAGCGGCACGTCGTGGCATACGATTTCGGGGTCAAGCGCAACATTTTGAGGATGCTGGTCGACCGCGGCTGCAAGGTCACCGTGGTTCCGGCGACCCTGCCCGCCGATGAGGCCCTGGAGTTGGAGCCGGACGGCATATTTCTGTCGAACGGCCCAGGAGATCCGGAGCCCTGCACCTACGCGATCGATGCGATCCGCGAATTCATCGCGCTCAAAGTGCCCCTGTTCGGCATCTGTCTTGGCCACCAACTGCTCGGATTGGCGGCTGGCGCCCGGACCGTCAAGATGAAATTCGGACACCACGGTGCCAACCATCCGGTGCAGGACCTCGCCACCGGTCGCGTCATGATCACCAGCCAGAATCACGGTTTTGCGGTGGACGAGGACAGCCTGCCCGAGGGTGTAAGGGCTACCCACAGATCCCTGTTCGACGGCTCCCTGCAGGGCATCGAGCTGCTGAAGGCCCCGGCCTTCGGTTTCCAGGGACATCCCGAGGCCAGCCCCGGTCCCCACGACATCGCCCCCGTTTTCGATCGGTTCATCGCCAGCATCGACCAGGCGCGTTCTGGCGGCAAGGTCACCTTGTTGCGCGAGGCCTGACAGCAGCCACCATGCCCAAACGCACCGACATTCAAAGCATCCTCATCATCGGGGCCGGTCCCATCGTGATCGGGCAGGCCTGCGAATTCGACTACTCGGGCGCCCAGGCCTGCAAGGCGCTGCGTGAGGAGGGCTATCGCGTCATCCTGGTCAACTCGAACCCGGCCACGATCATGACCGATCCGGAAACGGCGGATGCGATCTATATCGAGCCCATCGAATGGCGGATCGTCGAGCAGATCATCGCCAGCGAACGCCCCGATGCCCTGTTGCCCACCATGGGCGGACAGACTGCGCTGAACTGCGCGCTGGACCTCGCCCGTGAAGGCGTGCTCGAGCGTTACGGCGTGGAGATGATCGGGGCCTCGCGCGAAGCCATCGACATGGCGGAGGATCGCGAGCAGTTTCGGGACGCGATGATCGAGATCGGTCTCGAGGTGCCCGCAGCGGCCATCGCCCACAGCCTGGAAGAGGCACTGCAGAAGCAGGTCGCCTTCGGTTTCCCGACCATTATTCGGCCTTCATTCACGATGGGGGGGACCGGCGGCGGCATCGCATACAACCGGGAGGAATTCGAGGACATTGTCAGCCGCGGCCTGGAACTGTCGCCGACCACCGAAGTGCTGCTGGAGGAATCCGTTCTCGGCTGGAAGGAGTTCGAGATGGAGGTGGTGCGTGACCGCGAGGACAACTGCATCATTGTCTGTTCGATCGAAAACCTGGATCCCATGGGCGTTCATACGGGCGATTCGGTCACGGTTGCCCCGGCCCAGACCCTGACCGACAAGGAATATCAGAGGATGCGCGATGCATCCATCGCCGTGTTGCGGAAGATCGGTGTCGATACCGGCGGATCCAACGTCCAGTTCGGGATCGATCCGGCAAACGGCCGCATCGTAGTCATCGAGATGAATCCGAGGGTCTCGCGCTCCTCGGCCCTGGCTTCCAAGGCCACGGGATTCCCCATTGCCAAGATCGCGGCCAAGCTGGCCGTGGGGTACACCCTGGACGAAATTCAGAACGACATTACCAAGGAAACCCCGGCCTCGTTCGAACCGACCATTGACTACTGCGTAGTCAAGATCCCGCGTTTCACGTTCGAGAAATTTGAAAGCACTCCGGACGTCCTGACGCCGCAAATGAAATCGGTCGGCGAGGTCATGGCCGTTGGGCGCACGTTCAAAGAGTCGCTGCAAAAAGCCCTTCGTTCTCTGGAGATCGACTCCTACGGCTTTGACGAGAAGGGGCGCGGCCC